>JAIOPR010000329.1 GCA_021413805.1 Planctomycetota bacterium | reverse complement strand
GAGATTTTCCGCACTCCCGCCGAGGGAGAGGTCGGCCTCACCGTCGAAGGATGCTGCGCCCGATTCCGGCTGAAACGGTAAGATCCGCTTCACGAAAGGAGACCGAACCATGCAGGCAAGAATCCACGAATCCGACCTCGAGCTGGTGCTGGGCGACATCACGGAGCAGGACGTTGACGCGATCGTGAACCCGGCGAATCACCTCCTGAAACTGGGCGCCGGCGTCGCAGGCGCGATCGCGCGCAAGGGCGGCCCCATGATCCAGCGCGAGTGCGACAAGCTGGGCGGGTGCCCGGTGGGAAGCGCCGTGATCACCGGCGCGGGCGAAATGCCGGTCCGGCACATCATCCACGCCGTGGGACCTCGGATGGGTGAGGGGGAAGAAGAAGAGAAGATCGCTTCTGCGACGGATGCGGTGTTCGACCTCTGCGCGAAGAACGGGGTCCAGAGCGTTGCGATTCCCGCGATTTCGACGGGCAATTTCGGCGTACCGATGGATGTGGCGGCGGAGGCGATCGTGAAGACCGCCATCGCCCGCCTCCAGCAGGACGGCGCGCCGGCTCACGTGATCGTGGCGCTCGCGGACCTTGCCGCGCTTTCGGTCTTCGAGGAGACGCTCCGGAGGTTGTGGAAGAAGTAGGGCCTCCCCTCAGGCCCGGGAACAGCCTGCGCACTCCTCTTCCCCGGACGGATCTTCACCGAAACAACGCCGCCGCAGGGCAAGGCTCACCTTCACGAGCCCGATGAGCACCGGGACTTCGACCAGCGGCCCGATGACCGCGGCGAAGGCGGCGCCGTGGTTGATGCCGAAGACGGCCACCGCGACGGCAATGGCCAGTTCGAAATTGTTGCTGGCGGCGGTGAAGGAGATCGTCGCGGTGCGGGAATAGTCGGCGCCGATCTTCCAGCCCATCCAGAAGCTCACCAGGAACATCACCACGAAATAGATCAGCAGCGGGGCCGCGATCAGCGCCACGTTCCAGGGCTGCCGCACGATCTTGTCGCCCTGGATCACGAACATCACGACGATCGTGAAGAGCAAGGCCACCAGGGTGATCGGGCTGATTTTTGGAATGAAGCGCTTCTCGTACCAATCGCGTCCCCGTGATTTGACCAGCGCAAACCGGACGGCCATCCCCGCGAGGAAAGGGATCCCCAGGTAGATCGCCACGCTTCGTGCAATCCCGCCCATGGTGATTCGTGAGAGATCGACGTCGCCGAGCGAAATGTGAAAGAGCGGCGGGATGACCTTGACGAAGAGCCACGCGTAGAGGCTGTAGAGGAGGACCTGGAAGACGCTGTTGAACGCCACCAGCCCGGCGGCGTACTCCGTGTCCCCGCGGGCGAGTTCGTTCCAGACGATGACCATCGCGATGCACCGCGCCAGCCCGATCATGATCAGACCGATCATGAACTCCGGGTGGTTCCGGAGAAACAGGGCCGCCAGCGCAAACATGAGCACGGGACCGATAACCCAGTTCTGGACCAGAGACAGCCCGAGCACTTTCGGGTTCCGAAACACGTCGCCCAGCTCTTCGTATCGCACCTTCGCCAGCGGCGGGAACATCATCAGGATCAGGCCGATGGCGATCGGGACGTTCGTCGTGCCGAACTCAAAACGGTGGACGAAGTCCTGGGAGCCTGGCAACGCGAAGCCGATGCCGATCCCCAGGCCCATGGCCATGAAGATCCAGACCGTGAGATACCGGTCCAGGAACGACAGCTTCTTCGCGACAGCCGGCATCAACGAGCCCCCGGCCTCCGCGCCGTCACATCGACGCTGGTGATGAAATCCGCGGCGGTCGTGCCCTTGGGAAGCGCTTTCGCAATTTCCTGAAAGAGCGGGTCCTGGACGTCGGTCAGCGAGGCCACGTACTCGGGCTTGGGCGTGAGCACCGTATCCGCCAGCCCGGCCGCCACGACCATCGAGCGGTATTCTTCCAGCGGCACCGCACCCGCCACGCACCCGACCAGCGCTTCCATCATTTGCGCCACGGAAGCCGGCAGCGGGCGCAGGAGGGCCATGTCCGAAGCGACGACGTGGCCGCCCGGTTTCAGGACGCGGGCGATTTCGCGCCAGACGGCGGGCTTGTCGGGCGAGAGGTTGATGACGCAGTTGGAAATGACGACGTCCACGCTCGCGTCGGCGAGCGGCAGGTGCTCGATCTCGCCGAGGCGGAATTCGACATTGTCCAGCCCGGTGCGCTCGCGGTATTTCGCGGTATTGCGGCGCGCCTTCCCGAGCATCTCGGGCGTCATGTCCACGCCGATCACGCGCCCCGTCGGGCCGACTTTCGGGCCGGCGAGGAACACGTCGAACCCGCCGCCCGAGCCGAGATCAACGACGACCTGCCCCGGCTTGAGGTTCGCAATCGCCGTCGGGTTCCCGCACGAGAGCCCCATGTTGGCGCCCTCCGGCAGCGCCCGGATTTCGTCCGCCGAATAGCCGATCTGCTTCGCCAGCTCGTCGGCGCTCACGCCGCCGCAGCACCCCCCGCCCTTCGGCGCCGTCGCGGTGCTCAGGATCCCCGTCTCCGCGATCCGCGCGTAGCCTTCGCGCACCGTCTCGTGGATGTCCTTGCCGTCGTAGCTTTTCCTCGGTTTCGGCGTGTCGCAGCAGCCCATGGCGTTCTCCTTCGTTTATCGGACTTCCTTCAGGGATCCCGGAAGCGTCCGGACGAACGCCGCAATCTCGTCCCGGACCCGCCGGTAATGGTTCAAGCCTTCCTCCGCATTCTTCGCCGACCGCGCCAGTGCCGGCGGATCGTCGAACCCCGCGTGCATCACCTTCGCCTTCTTCCCCAGCCAGACCGGGCAGCTCTCGTGCGCGTTGCCGCACACCGTCACCACCCAGTCGAACGCCACGTCCTTCACCGCCTCCGCCGTCTTCGATGCCTGCCCGCCAATGTCCACACCCGCTTCCGCCATCACCCGTACCGCGTCCGGGTTCAGGCCATGCGACGTAATCCCCGCCGAAAACGCCTCGATCTCCCCGCCTTTCAACGCCCGCGCCCAGCCTTCCGCCATCTGGCTGCGGCACGAGTTGCCCGTGCACAGGAACAGCACTTTCAGCTTGCCCGGTAGCATGCGCTCACCTCCTCCAGGCCTTTCTTCCGCACGCCGCTCAGCACCCGCTCGTCGTCCTTCAGCGATCTTTCGCCGCGAAGCGCCTCGAGGGCCCATCGAAGGGCGCCCCGGGCTTCGCGGGAACTCTCCTTCCCGGCGAGCCGGAAATATTGCCAGCGCCCCTCCTTGCGCCGCTCGACGAGGCCGGCCCGGTGGAGGAGGTCCATGTGTTTGGAGACGGTGGAAGGGGCGAGCCCGAGGAACTCGATGACCTGGCAGAGGCAGAGTTCGCCGCCGCGCAGCGAAAGGAGGGCACGGACGCGGGTTTCGTCGGAGAGGGCTTTCGTGATGTCGAGAAAGGCGTTCATGCGTGGCTCCGTTGCTTCGTCAACTAACGAAGTATATCCCGAAGCGGCCGGGGTTGCAAGGGCCGGATGCATTTTGTCCCGCGCCCGGAGTTCGTGAATTCCCGATTCCCGCCTAGAATCCTCCCCCAACCCTGTTGCCCACGCCCCCGACCCGCGGAGACCCCATGAAAGCCATCCCGATCCTCCTCCTGTGCGCCTCAAACCTCTTCATGACCGCCGCCTGGTACGGCCACCTCAAGCACAAGGGCGCGGCCCTCTGGCTCGTGATCCTGGTCTCCTGGTGCATCGCGCTGCCCGAATACGCCCTCCAGGTCCCCGCCAACCGGATCGGCTCCGGGTCCTTCTCCGTGGCCCAGCTCAAGATCATCCAGGAAGCGATCTCCATCACCGTCTTCGTCGGGTTTTCCCTCTGGTACTTCAAGCAGGCCCCCCGCTGGCCCGAGATCGCGGGATTCGCGCTGATCTTCGCCGGCGTGGCCGTGGCGATGATTGGCAGGCCCGCCGGGTTCGAGGTGAAATGACCGACAAGGGATTGACGGGCGCCCGGCCGATCCGTACACTTCCCCGCCCACAACAGGTCCTTGGAGAAGTCGCCATGAAGGCAAACATTCATCCGAAGTACGTTGACTGCACCGTCGTCTGCGGGTGCGGAACCACATTCAAGTCGCGCGCCACGAAGGAGCGCCTCTTTGTGGAAATCTGCTCGCAGTGCCATCCTTTCTACACCGGCAAGGACAAGTTCGTTGACGCGGCCGGGATGGTCGACAAGTTCAAGAAGAAGTTCGACCTTGTGAAGGATGCGGTTGCTGCGAAGAAGAAGAAGGACGAGGACGACCGGAAGGCGAAGCTCGCCGAGCACGCGAAGAAGATCGACGACGAGCGGAAGAAAAAGGAAGAGGAGCGCAAGAAGAAGGGTGTCGAGCGCGATGCGTGGGTGCAGCGCCAGACGGAAGCTGCGGCCAAGAAGGCGGCGGAAGCGGAGTCAGCGGCGGTGTCGGAAGCGTCGAAGAGCGACGGCGTTCCGGCTGAGGGCGAAGTCCCGAAGTCCTAGTGACGATCGAACAAAGCCGGTCCCCCCATGGGACCGGCTTTTTTTTGTGCTGGGGACAGCAAGATCGCGATAAAGCCTTATGTCGTAAGATGTTAGGATCATAGACGTCGGATTTCAGGCGTGCGCTTTCTTCCACCCCGTGAGGCCGTTCCAGTCCCATGGACCCGATCCTGTCCGGGCTAAAAGCCGCCGCCGCTCGATTCGATGAAATCGACCGGCTCATCACGGATCCCGCCGTCATCTCGAACGGCGCACGCTACTCCGCGCTCATGAAGGAGCGCGGCGGCCTGATCCGCCAGCACGAACGCGCCCGGCGCCTGGAAAGCCTCCAGAAGTCCCTCGACGATGCACGCTCCCTCCTCCAGGACCCCGACGCCGACATGCGCGCCGAGGCCCAGAAGGAAATGGACGCTTCGAGGAAACAGCTCGACGTCCTGATGCAGGAAATCCAGAACGACTTCCTGACCGAGGACGAGGATTCGCACCGCAACGCCATCGTCGAAATCCGCCCCGGGCCGGGCGGCGAGGAGGCGGCGCTGTTCGTCGCCGACCTGCTCAAGCTCTACACGAAGTACGCGGAAAAGCGCGGCTGGAAGGTCGAGATCATGGACTCGGGCGAAGCGGAGCGCGGGGGCCTCAAGCACGTCTCCTTCCGCGTCGAGGGCCCCGACGTTTTCAAGTTCCTGCGCTACGAAAGCGGGACACACCGCGTGCAGCGCGTGCCCGAGACCGAATCGCAGGGTCGCGTCCACACTTCGACCGCGACCGTCGCGGTGCTCCCGGAAGCCGAGGAAGTTGACGTCGAGCTCAACCCCAGCGACGTCGAGATGCAGTTCACGCGGTCCGGCGGCCCCGGCGGGCAGGCCGTGAACAAGACGTCCTCCTGCGTGCTGCTCTTCCACAAACCCAGCGGCATCCAGATCCGGTGCCAGGTCGAGCGTTCGCAGCACCAGAACCGGGAGCTGGCCTTCACGCTGTTGCGGGCGCGTCTGTACGAGCTGAAGGCCAACGCGCTCAAGTCGGCGCGGGACAACCTGCGGAAGTCGCAGATCGGGACCGGCGACCGGAGCGAGAAGATCCGCACCTACAACTACGCGCAGAGCCGGATCACCGACCACCGGATCGGTTTCTCGGTGCACAACCTCCCTGTCGTGATGGCGGGCGGCAACATCGACGAGCTGATCCAGGCGCTTCTGGATGCGGATCGCGAAGCGAAGATCAAGGCGCTGGCGTCTGCTAAATAAAAACATCGGAAACCGCGCCGCGACCCCATGAAAGTCCAGGACGCCATCGACAAGGCCACCGCGCGCCTCGCGGCCGCCGGCGTTCCCGACGCCGACCGTGACGCCAACTCCATGGCCGCCGCCGCCCTCACCTGGTCGGCCCTCGATCTCATCTCGAAGGGCACCGACGAGTTTCCTCCCTACCGCAAGCGCAAGTTCGACGAAATGGTCGCCCGCCGCGAAAAACGCGAGCCTCTGCAGTACGTGACCGGTTCCGTCTCCTTCGCCGGCCTCCGGCTCCAGATCGACAAGCGCGCCCTCATCCCGCGCCCCGAGACCGAGCAGATCGTGGACCTCGTGCTCGCCCACAGGAACGACAAGCCCGCCCGGATGCTCGATGTCTGCACGGGAAGCGGCGCGATCGCCCTCGCCGCCAAGAAAGGCTGGAAAGAACTCAGCGTCCTCGGTTCCGACGTCAGCCAGGAGGCGCTGCTCCTCGCCCGCGAGAACGCAAAGAAACTCAAGCTCGAGGTGAACTTCGTCCGCGCCGACCTCCTCCGCCCCTTCCTCATGCCCTTCCACGTCATCACCGCCAATCCCCCCTACGTCACCGAGGCGGAATTCCCCGCGCTTCAGGCCGAAGTCCGCGACTGGGAACCCCGGCAGGCGCTCGTCTCGGGACCCGAGGGCACCACCCTGCTCGACCGTATCCCCGAGGACGCTTCCCATCTCCTCTGGCCCGGCGGCCTCCTCGCCGTCGAGATGGCGCCGGCCCAGACCGCGAAGTTCGCGGATTCGCTGGACCGCACACGCGACTTTGATAGCATCCGCGTCCTCAAGGATTTCCAGGGCCTCGATCGGATCGTCACGGCGCGACGATGGAAAAACTCGTAATCGAGGGGGGGAAGCGGCTCATCGGCCGTGTTCCCGCAAGCGGATCCAAGAACGCGGCGCTGCCGGTTCTGGCGGCCTGCCTGTTGGCCGAGGGCACGAGCGTCATCCGGAATGTGCCGCGGCTGTCCGACGTCGAGATCCTGCTCGCGATCATCCGCGAACTCGGCTGCCGGGTGGAGTGGCGCGCCGACGGCGCGATCGAGATCGAAGTGAAGGACGAGTCAGTCTGCACCGCTTCGTATGAACTCGTCTCCAAGATGCGCGCGAGCGTCTGCGTCCTGGGCCCGCTGATCGGGCGACGCAAGTACGCCAAGGTGTCGATGCCCGGCGGCTGCGTCATCGGCGTGCGGCCGATCGACCTTCACGAGAAGGGCCTTTCCGCGCTCGGGGCGAGGATGACGCTGGAGGCGGGGTACCTGGTGGCGGAGGTTCCGCCGAAGGGCCTGACGGGGACCGAGATTTTCCTCGGGGGCGCGTTCGGCTCGAGCGTCACGGGCACCACGAACGTCCTCACGGCGGCCGTCTACGCGAACGGGACGACGATCATCGAGAGCGCGGCGTGCGAGCCGGAGGTGGTGGACCTCGCCGAGCTTCTCGTGAAGATGGGCGCGAAAATCGAGGGCATCGGCTCGCCGCGCCTGACGATCGAGGGCGTCAAGAACCTGAAGGGCGTGGACCACACGATCATCCCCGACCGCATCGAGGCGGGCACGTTCCTCGCCGGCGCGGCTATGACCCGCGGCGACGTGACCGTCACCGGATGCCGCCCCGACCACCTCCGCGCCGCCACCCACACCCTTCGCGAAATGGGCATGATCCTCGAGGTCGCCAAGGACTCGATCCGCGCGAAACACCCCGAAACGCCCCTTCGCCCCGTCGACCTGACCACGCTGGTCTACCCGGGCTTCCCCACCGACCTGCAGGCGCAATTCATGGCGGCGCTCTGCGTCGCGGACGGCATCTCGGTGGTGACGGAAAAGATTTACCCCGACCGGTTCATGCACGTCCCCGAGCTTCTCCGCATGGGCGCCGAGTTGCGCAAGACCGGGTCCACCGTCGTCGTGCACGGCGTTCCCCACCTCACCAGCGCGCCCGTCCGCGCCAGCGACCTCCGCGCTTCCGCCGCCCTCGTCCTCGCCGGCTGCGCCGCGTGGGGGACGACCGAGGTGCACGAGATCCACCACATCGATCGCGGGTACGAGCGGATCGAAGAGAAGCTGAACGGCCTCGGCGCCGGCATCAAGCGCGTGAAGTAGGGCGTCTTCGCGGTTTTCGGGAAGATCCGGCCCGCCCTCCCCGTAGAGGTTGACATGCCGGCACGATTCGCCGGCTCCCCCCTACAGGAGAAAAGCATGCGCCTTCGGATCGCCTTTGTGATGGTGGCCGCACTGGCGGCGGGTTTCGCGGTCTGCGCCGACGACAACAAGGACAAGAAGCCCCACAAGTGCCCGCTCGAGTCGATCATGTGCCCGTTCCACGGCGACTGCGAAGGCGAATGCCGCAAGCTGTGCGACAAGGGCGGCGAAGCGCTGGTCGCGATGCACGTGAAGGTCGCCGCGGCGGTGAAGGCCGAAACGAAGAAAGACGCGAACGCCCACGTCGCCGGCACCTGCAGGGCCGCCGGCTGCAAGGAATGCGCGAGCCTGAACGAGAAAGTCTTCGGCCCGGCGCTCAAGGCCCGGATCTCGAAGCGGATGGGCGAGATGAACAAGGAAGTCAAGCACACCGTCAAGGACGCGGCCGGCAAGGAGCACGAAGTCGAGTGCACCTTCCTCACCGGGAAGCTCTGCGACGCCTGCGTCGATGAAATGTCGAAGACGTGCCTCGACACGATGGCGAAGACGGCCGAGAACAAGTAGAGGCGGGTTGCCGGAACAAAGAAAAGTAGGATGGGAAGCGCCTGCCTGACCGCGGGCGCTTCCCCCATGCCCGAAACTATGACCGACGCCACCCTGCTGACGCGCGCGTTGAAAGGCGACCGAGCCGCCTTCACGACGCTCTACGACCGCCACTCCGGCGGGGTCTTCGGGTACGCCCTGAGGATCGTGCGTGACCCGTCGGCCGCGGAGGACGTGGTGCAGGAGACGTTCGTGGGTCTGCTCGGCGGACGGAAATACGATCCTTCAAGGCCTTTCCTCTCCTGGCTCCTGACGATCGCGCGGAACGCATCGATCGACCTGATCCGGAGGCGCAAGGTCCGCAAGGAAGTCGGGGCGGAAGACGCCATCCTCTCGCGTGCGGCGCCGGCGGGCCCGGACGCGGACGCGCGCGAGGCCGTCGAGACGGCGCTTCGGCAGGTGCCGGACGAGTTCCGTGAAGCGCTGTGGCTGTGCGACGCGATGGGGATGTCGTACCAGGAGGCGTCGGAAGTGATGGGCTGTGAAACGGGGACGGTAGGTTCGCGCGTGGCGCGCGGAAGGCGGATGCTGCGGGAGCATTTTGCGAGGGCTGGCCATGAAGTGTGACGAACTGAGGGGCGCGGTGGATTCGGGGCAGGCGATTTCGGTCGCGGGGTGGGAGCACGTCGAATCGTGCCCGCGGTGCCGGGAGGAGTTCGCCCATCTGCGGGCGCTTCGCGGCGCCGTGCCTGAAGTACCGCCAGGTCTGCGGGATCGCGTGGTCGAAGCGGCGTTCCCGGGGAGAGCCCGGGGGCCGGCGTGGATCGTTGCGGCCGCCGCGGCGGTGGCGCTGGCCTTTGCGGGAGGAATCGCGGTCGGCCGGGACACGGGGAAAACAGCGGCGGCGGCGCCCGAGACCGTGAAGATCTATGTGGACCGGGAAAAGATCGTCGCGACGGTGCAGGAAATCGAAAAGCCCTCGAAGGCGGACGACGGGGACCTCTTCCTCCTCGCCCTCGCCCTGGAGCAGGTCTACAAGAAACAAGTCTCGGTCGAATACGACGGCATCAGCTGCAAGGCGATCCACGCCGACAAAGCGGTGTTCGACATGGTCCCGTACTGCCCGATCGCCCGGAAATTGTGGGTCGCGGCGAGCGAACGCCCCGACGTGGTGGACATCCGGAAGTAACAAAACCGCTTTCCCGCTTCCGCCGCTTGCCGCACAATGCCCCGCATGTTCGAGAGCCTGACTGACAAGCTGACTGGCGTCCTGCGCCGCCTCGCCGGGAAGGGGCGCATCACGGAGGCCAACATCCAGGAAGGCATGCGCGAAGTCCGCGTGGCCCTTCTCGAGGCCGACGTCAACCTGATCGTCGTGAAGGAATTCCTGAAGAACGTCTCGGCGAAGGCGGTCGGCGAGGACGTGATCAAGTCGGTGCAACCCTCGCAGCAGATCGTGAAGATCATCTACGACGAGATGGTCGCGCTGATGGGCCCGGCGGACGCGGCGATCGCGAAGAACCCGAACCGCCCGACGGTCATCATGATGGCCGGCCTCCAGGGCTCCGGGAAAACGACGACCTGCGCCAAGCTGGCGAAGCTCTTCATGAAAAAGGGCGCCAAGCCCCTCCTCGTCGCCGCCGACACGCAGCGCCCCGCCGCCATCGAGCAGTTGAAGACGCTCGGCGCTTCGATCGAGTGTCCCGTCCACGCCGAGGCCTCGGGCCGCCCGCCGATGATCTGCAAGCGCGGGATCGAGGAAGCGATCAAGCTGGGGCGCGACCTGGTGATCCTCGACACGGCCGGCCGCCTGCACATCGATGAAGCGCTGATGGCCGAGGTGAAGGAAATCGCCGACGTCACGAAGCCCGACCAGATCCTGCTCGTCGTGGACTCGATGACCGGCCAGGACGCCGTGAACTCGGCGAAGCAGTTCAACGAAAAGCTCCCGCTGACCGGCGTCGTCCTCACGAAACTCGACGGCGACACCCGCGGCGGCGCCGCCCTCTCGATCAAGTTCATCACCGGCAAGCCGATCAAGTTCGTCGGCGTCGGCGAAAAAATCGACGACCTCTCCGAGTTCTACCCCGACCGCATGGCCCAGCGCATCCTCGGCATGGGCGACGTCATCTCCCTCGTCGAGAAAGCCCAGGAGAACGTCGACGCCGACACCGCACGCCGCTTCGCCACCAAGCTCCACAAGAACGAAATCGACCTCCAGGACTTCCTCGAGCAGATCGGCCAGATGGAAAAGATGGGCCCCATCTCCCAGATCATCGGGATGATCCCCGGCATGGGCCAGATGATGGGCGGCAAGGAAGACGACATGCAGGGCGAGTTCAAGCGCATGAAAGCCATCATCCAGTCCATGACCTTCGACGAGCGCAAGCACCCCGAGATCATCGACGGCTCCCGCCGCAAACGCATCGCCCAGGGCGCGGGCCGCACCCTCCCGGAAATCAACAACCTGCTCAAGCAGTTCAAGGACCTTCGCAAGATGATGAAGGGCTTCAGCGGTGGCAGGCTTTCGAAGATGATGGGGAAACACCGGAAATAGGGAGCGGCGCGCTTCCCCCGGGCCGGCCGCAGGAAATTCATGGCACCGCGCCGCCCTCAACGCTAGAATTCTCCCCCCAAATCCATCCGCCCGGTCCATGGGGCCAGGCGCACTTCCGACTCGAAGGAGACCGCATGGCCGTCCGCATCCGCCTGACCCGTTTCGGCCGCAAGAACCGGCCGCATTACCGCATCGCGGTGTTCGACGCGCAGACCCGCCGCGATGGCCGCTACCTGGAGCTGCTCGGCTCCTACGACCCCCTGGTGCATGAGCCGAAGGACAAGGTCAAGGTCGATGCCGATCGCCTCGCCGCCTGGGTCCACCAGGGCGCGCTCGCAACGCCCGCCGTCGCCCAGCTCTTCCGCCACTGCGGGCTCAAGATGCCCGTCGCGCCGAAGACGGCGAAGCCGAAGGCCAAGAAAGCCAAGCCGGCCGCGAAGGCAGCTCCCAAGAAGTAACCATGCCCGTCAAGCTGCCGCCGCCGGGCGTGCGCTGGATTGGCGGGCCGGGCGGCGTCCTGAAGGTGCTGGACCAGACTGAACTTCCTGCGCGGGTGCGGTGGCGAAGCTGCCGGCACCCGCGCATTGTTTTTGATGCGATCCGCAGGCTGCAGGTGCGGGGCGCGCCGCTGATCGGCATCGCCGCGGCTTACGGCATGGTCCTCGCCGCGCGCGGCTGCCGCACCCTGAAACAGTTCGCCCGGGCCGGCGCCCGCCTCATCGCCGCGCGGCCCACCGCCGTCAACCTCGCCTGGGCCGTCAGACGCATGCTCGCCCTCCAGACCCTCGACCGCCGGCGCCTGTTGAGCGAAGCGCTTCTCATCCACGCCGAGGACCGTTCGGCGTGCCAGCGGATCGGGAAGCACGCGTATTTCCTGCTGAAAGAGCCGGTGCTGACGCACTGCAACGCGGGGTCGCTGGCGACGGGCGGCTCGGGGACGGCGCTGGCGGGGATCTACGAAGCGCTGTCGCGACGGAAGAAGATGTGGGTCTTCGCGACGGAGACGCGTCCGCTTCTGCAGGGCGCACGGCTGACGGCGTGGGAACTTTCGCGCGCCGGGGTCGACGTGACGCTGCTCGTGGACGGCGCGGCGGCAGGGCTGATCGCTTCGGGAAGAGTGCGGAGCGTCGTCGTGGGCGCGGACCGGATTGCGGCGAACGGGGACGTGGCGAACAAGGTGGGGACGTACGCGCTGGCGCTGGCGGCGAAGGAGCACGGCGTCCCGTTTTTCGTGGCCGCGCCGCTCTCGACGTTCGACGTGGCGACGCCGACGGGCCGCGGCATCCATGTCGAGCAGCGGGACGCGAAGGAAGTCCTGACCTCGGCCGGCCGCCGCACCGCCGCGCGCGGGATCGGCGCGTGGAACCCCGCGTTCGACGTGACGCCGGCGAAATTCGTGACGGCGATCATCACGGAAGCGGGGGTTGTGCGCGCGCCGTATGGCGCCTCGATCCAGCGGATCACGGGCGGAAGATCGGCGAAGGCCGCCGGGCGCCCTTAGGCGGGCTTCCCCACCGCCACGAACTCCAGCGCGTCCGTCGCCGTGTCCAGGACGGCGTACGAATACGCCGGTGCCCGGTACAGCGCCCCGGGATTGATCACCCGCACCTTTCCCACCCGCCGGTCGTCTTTCCGGTGCGTGTGCCCGTATAGCACATAGTGGAAATCCCCGCAGGACGCCGCCGCGTTCAGCGGCCCTTCCCTGTCCCCGTGCCCCACGAAAAACCGCTTCCCGCCGATCCGGATGTCCAGGCAGGCGGCGTAGCTGCCGCCCAGGCGCTCGGCCGCGGCGGAAAGCTCCCTCGCGGAGTCGTTGTTGCCGAGGCAGACGCGGAAACGGAAGCCGCGGAAAAGTTCCAGCGTCGCGGCCGTGGTGACGTCGCCGCAGTGGATGAGGTCCGTGACGCCGCGCGCCTGAAGGCCCGCCAGCGCCTCCAGGACCGCCTCCCCGTTGTCGTGGGAGTCGGAAACGATCCCGACCAGGGTGCACGCGGCGTTCACCGGTCCTCCCCTCGCCCAGCCCATGAAAAAGCCCCGGGCAACTCTGCCCGGGGCTCTGGTTTCACCGTTCCGTCAACGCTACGTCCCGCCCGCCGACTCCTTGCCCTTCTTTGCCTTCGTCGTCGATTCGCTCGCCTTGGGCTTCTTCGCCGCCTTCGCGGCCGGCTCCGGCGCCTCTTCAGGCGCGTCGCTCTTCACCACCAGCTCGAGAATCGCCCGCTCCCCGTTGTCGCCCAGCCGGTGCATCGCGTACTTCGCATTGTCGCTCCAGCGCGATCCGCCGAGCTTCAATACCCGCGTGTACCCGCCCGGACGCTCCGTGAACCTCGGGGCGATCTCCAGGCAGACCTTCTTCGCCATCGCCTCATCCTGCAGGTGACGGTGCGCCTGGCGCAGGTAGTGGATCTTCACCGCCTGGTCCTTCGCCGCCTGGTACTTCTTCCCGATCGTGATGATCCGGTCGGCGAAGATACGGAACTCCTTCGCACGCTCGACGGTCGTGATGATCCGTTCGTTGAGGAAGAGGTCGCTCACGATCTGGCGGCGCATCGCCTCGCGATGCGGACGCCCGCGGCCGAGCTTCCTTCCGACATACCTATGTCGCATCTTTGTCCACTCCCGTGGTTCCGAGGATGGTCTCGAGTTCCATTCCGAGAGAGAGACCCATGTCGGAGAGCTTCTTCTTGACCTCCTTGAGCGAGGTCTTGCCGAAGTTGCGCACCTTCAGGAGTTCCGCCTCCGAACGCACCACGAGCTCCCCGATCGTCTGGATGTTCTCGCTCGTCAGGCAGTTCGACGCGCGAACCGAGAGGTCGAGCTCCGAAACGCTCATCTGGAGCTTCTGCTTCAGCTCCTCCATGTACTTCTCGCGCTTCCGGGCTTCCTCTTCCTTCTTCTCGTTCATCTGCAACTCGCGGCCGAGCTCGAAGTACTGCACGAACGGGTTCAGGTGCTTGCGGAGGATCTTGGAGGCCTCGACGAGCGCCAGCTCCGGCGACACCGTGCCGTTCGTCCAGATGTCCAGCACGAGCTTGTCGTAGTTCGTCAGCTTGCCGACGCGCGTGTTTTCAACGCGGTATTTCACGCGGCGCACCGGCGAGAAGATCGAGTCCACGGAGATCGTGCCGACCTCCCGGTCCTCTTTCTCGTTCTCGTCGCTCGTCACGTAGCTCCGCCCCTTGCGGACCTCCATCTCCACCACGAACTCGACGTCTTCCGTCAGCGTCGCGATGTGGAGATCCGGGTTCACGACCGTCACCTGCGAGTCCGCAATGATGTCCGCCGCACGGACCTCGCCCTTTTCCTTCTTCTCGATCCGGAGCGTCCGGGTCCCCTCCGTCTCAAGCTTCACGACAAGCTTCTTGATCGAAAGGATGATGTCCGTCACGTCCTCGACCACACCCTTGATCGTCGAGAATTCGTGCGACACACCCTTGATCTTCACGCTCGTGACCGCAGCCCCCTCGATCGAGGACAGAAGCACGCGGCGCAGGCTGTTGCCGATCGTGATCCCGTACCCCCGCTCAAACGGCTCGGCAACGAAAGTCCCGAAAGTGCTGGTGAGCGTCTTCTCTTCCACCACCACCCTCGTCGGCAGTTCGAAATCTTTCCAGCGTACGCGCATGGATATCTCCTATTTGGAGCAGAACTCGACGATCAGCTGTTCTTTGATGGCAATCGGCACTTCTTCACGCGTCGGCCGCGCTACAACCACTCCACCCAGCTGGTTGTCTTCCCGCATCAGCCAGGAAGGCATGAAGTCCGTCTTCGGCGAATCCAGCCCCGCCTTCGCCAGCTTCTGCGAACCCTCCCGCGGCGAGAAAGAGATCTTCATCCCCGCCTTCACCGGCCACGACGGCACCGATACCCGCTTCCCGTCCACCATCACATGCCGGTGAACGATCATCTGCCGGGCCATGTTCCGCGTCGGCGCAAACCCGAGACGGTACACCACGTTGTCCAGCCGGCTCTCCAGCACGACCAGCAGGTTCTGCCCCGTGTTCCCGGGCATCGCCAGCGCCTGGTCGAAGTAACGCCGGAACTGGCGCTCCAGCACCCCGTACCAGCGCTTGCATTTCTGCTTCTCGCGCAAGTGAATCCCGTAATCCGTCGCACGCGACCGGCGGTCCCCATGCACCCCGGGCGGCTTCTCGCCACCGAAGTCCATGTTCTCGTACCGCCCGCCCTTCAGGTGCATGTTCACACCCTCACGGCGGCTGATCGCTACTTTCCTGTTTCGAATCCTGGCCATGGTTCTCCTCGCCTAGACGCGGCGCTTTTTGCGCGCGCGACAACCGTTATGGGGAAGCGGCGTGCAGTCCTCGATCGCCTTGACCTCGAGGCCGGAAGCCTGAAGCGCGCGGATGGCGGATTCGCGTCCGCTGCCCGGGCCCTTGACACGCACGTCGACCTCTTTCACCCCGAACTTCGTCGCCTTCTCGGCCGCGGACTCGGCGGCTTTCTGGGCGGCAAACGGGGTGGACTTGCGGGAGCCTTTGTAGCCGATCGTGCCGGCCGAGGCCCAGCAGAGCGTCTCGCCCTTGGGATCGGAGATCGTGATGATCGTGTTGTTGAAGGACGCGTAGACGTGCGCGATCGCCTTCTGCACGACACGTTTCACCTTGCGGCGCTTCGGAGCCGCCGCCGGCTTCTCGTCCTTCTTCTCGACCTTCTCTTTTTCTTTCTCGGCCATGCTTGTTTCCGTTCCTCAGTTGACCCGGGTTTCCCGGGGAATACACTCCGTCTTGGACTAGCCCAGGCCCTTCACTGACTTCTTGCCCGCGACCGTCTTCCGCGGCCCCTTGCGGGTCCGCGCATTCGAGCGCGTGCGCTGGCCGCGCACGGGAAGGCCGCGGCGGTGCCGGAGCCCACGGTAGCAGTTGATGTCTTTCAGGCGCTGGATGTTCTGCGCGATCTGGCGGCGAAGCGCGCCCTCGACCACGTAGTTCTTGTCGATGATCGCGTTGATGCGCGCGACCTGCTCCTCGGAGAGGTTCTTGGTCCGGATCCCCGGGTCGATCCCGACGTCCTTCAGGATCTTCATCGCCAGGGCATCCCCCAGCCCGTAGACGTACCCGAGCCCGATGGACACCGGCTTGTCGAGGGGAATGTCAACGCCTGCAATACGGGGCATTCTTTTCTCCTGTTATCCCTGACGCTGCTTGTGCTTCGGGTCACGCGCACAGATCACGCGCACCCGCCCGCGCCGCCGGATGATCTGGCAGCTTTCGCAAATCCTCTTCACGCTCGCTCTGACTTTCATGGCTAGTGCTCCCGGTACACGATCCGCCCCTTCGTAAGGTCATACGGGCTCATTTCCACCGTGACCTTATCGCCGGGCAGGATCTTGATGAAGTTCATGCGCATCTTGCCGCTGATGTGGGCCAGAACCTCATGGTTCGCGCCCTTCAGCGTCACACGGAACATCGCGTTGGGAAGCGCCTCCTTGACGGTGGCCTCCACGCGGATCGGTTCTTCCTTCGCCATTCGTTCGCTTCTCTCTCCGTCTTACGCCATGGTCAGAATGTCAGGCCCGTTCTCAGTCACCGCGATCGTGTGTTCGAAGTGGGCGGAAAGCTCGCCGTCCTTCGTCACGACCGTCCAGTTGTCCGGCAACGTCTTGACGTCGTAATGTCCGACGTTCAGCATCGGTTCGATCGCGATCACGAGTCCCGTTTTCATCAGGGGGTCGTTCCCGCGAGTCATGGCGTCCACGTAATTCGGGACCTGCGGCTCCTCGTGCAGGTCCCTTCCCAGCC
This sequence comes from Planctomycetota bacterium, assembly GCA_021413805.1. Lineage (GTDB taxonomy): Bacteria > Planctomycetota > MHYJ01 > WSZJ01 > WSZJ01 > WSZJ01. Next base: position 21,253 of record JAIOPR010000329.1, on the reverse strand, counting down.
CGTGCCCCGCAAACTTGCGGACCACCGTGTAACCGTTCGACTCCGCGTAATTCTGCACGGCACGGGACACTTCCGACAGACGGCTTCCCACTTTAGCCTGCTCGATGGCGAGGAAGAGAGAATCCTTCGTCGCCTTGAGCAACCGTTGGGCTTTGGTCGAGATACGGCCGACAGGCCAGGTCCACGCGGTATCGCCGACATATCCATCGAGGGTCACACCGACATCGACCGTCACGATGTCACCCTCTTTCAGCGCGCGCTTCCCGGGTATCCCGTGAACAACTTCCTCGTTCACGGAAATGCACGCCGACGCGGGGAAACTCCTGTACCCCTTGAACGTCGGCACCCCGCCGGCCGATCGAATGTATTTCTCGATCGCCGCGTCCAGCTCTTCTGTTGTCACCCCGGGCTTGATCAACGCCGCCGTCATGGCGAGCGTTCCGGCCGCAACCTTGCCCGCCGCGCGCATCTTTTCGATCTCACGCGGACTCTTGTAAATGATGCTCACGACTGTTTCTTGATCCTGGTCAGCAGGTCCGCGGCGATGACGTCGATCGGCCGGTTGGCATCGATCGCCGCGTAATTGCCTGATTTTCTGTAGTAGTCGCTCACTCCAGCCGTGTCCTTCCGGTAAACCTCTAGCCTCTGAAGCACCGTTTCCGGCAAGTCATCGGAACGCTGAACGAGCGCCCCGCCGCACTTCTCGCACTGTTCACCCTTCTTCGACGGCGCAAACGACACGTGATACGCCGACTGGCACTTTCCGCATGTCCTTCGACCGCTGATCCTGTTCACGACGATCTCGTCCGACGCCTGGAAGTCGAAGACGCCGGTCACTTTCCGCTCAGCCGCGGCCAGGGCCAGGTCCAGCGCCCGCGCCTGCGCCCTCGTCCTCGGGTACCCGTCGAACACCACGCCGTTTTCCGTGTCCTTCTCCGCCAGTCTCTCGCGAACCAGCCGGTTCACAACGTCGTCCGGCACCAGCTTGCCCGCGTCCATGTGCGTCTTGGCTTCCAGCCCTGTCTTCGTCCCTGCACGAATCGCAGCCCTCAGGATGTCCCCTGTCGCCACATGCGCCAACCCGAGCGCGCGGGCAACCTGGACAGCCTGGGTGCCTTTGCCGACCCCCGGGGGGCCCAGGAAGACAAGGTTCATCATCTCCTCCCGCGGATACGTCCCTTCTTCATGAAACCCTCGTACTGCCGCATCAGCAGGTAGCTCTCGATTTTCTGCATCATGTCCAGCCCGACGCCGACCACGATCAGGATGCCCGTGCCGCCGAGGAACGAAGTGATGATCCGGTCAACACCCAGGATCTGGGCGACCAGGTCAGGAATCACCGCGATCAGGCACAGGAAGGTCGCGCCCACCAGCGTCACGCGCGTCATCACGTGTTCCAGGTGCTCCGCCGTCTTGCGACCCGGCCGGATCCCGGGGACGAACGAGCCGTATTCCTTCAGGTTGTTCGCCATCTCCGTCGGCTGGAAGAACAGCGCCGTCCAGAAGAAGGTGAAGAAGAACACGAGGATCAGGTACATCGTGGTGTAGATGAAGCCGTAACGGCTGAAGATCTCCTTGCCGGCCTGCCACTGGAGTCCCGACGCAAGCATGCCGGGGAGAACCATGATCGAAGACGCGAAGATGACAGGCATGACGCCGGCCTGGTTCACGCGAAGCGGCAGGTAATGCTTCTGGCCGCCGTACATCCGGCGTCCTTTCATGTGCTTCGCGTGCTGGACAGGAATCCTGCGCTGCGCCTGCGTCGTGAAGACAACCGCCACGATGACCGCGGCGTAAAGACCGATGATGATCAGGAGGGTTGCCCACTCCATCGACCCGGTCTTGATCTGCTGCTGGATTTCGAGGTAAGCCTGGGGCATGCGGCCGACGATGCCGGTCATGATGATGATAGAAGCGCCGTTCCCGATGCCGTGCTCGGTGATCTGGTCGCCCAGCCACATGACCATCATGGTGCCGGCGAGAAGAGCGACGACCCCGGGGAGGTAAAAGCTGAAGAACCCGGGATCGGGGACCATCACGCCCTCGGCCATCCGGTTCGCCCCGGGCGAGCCGAGGTATTTCACGAGGAAGATGGCCTGCACGAGGCAGATGGGAATCGTGGAGAGACGGGTCCAGTTCGCGATCTTCCGCGTTCCGCTCGGTCCTTCCTTCGCGATCGCCTCGAGGCGCGGAACGACCTTGGAGAGCAGCTGGAAGATGATGCTCGCGCTGATGTAGGGCATGATCCCGAGCGAGAGGATCGACATCTGCTTGATGCCGCCGCCGGAGAACACGTTCAGCCAGCCCAGCAGGCGCCCGGCTCCGCCGGCGGAATCCGCCGCCTGCATCATCTTCGCCAGGACCTTCATGTCGATCCCGATCAGCGGGATATACACGCCAAAACGGAACGCGGCCAGCAGCCCGAAGGTGAAATAAATCCGCCTCCGGAGCTCCGGGATCGAAAAAATGTTGCGAATGACTTCGAAGAATCGGCTCACGCTATGCTCGCTCTACTCTTTCTTGCCCCCCTGGGGCTTACCACCTTCAGGCTTCTTGTGCTGCGGGCCACCGGCGGGCTTCCCTGCCTGGGGAGCTCCCTCGACCTTCGCAACCTTCTCCTTCTTTTCCGCCTTCAGGCTGACTTTCTTCGGCTTCTCGCCCTTCGGCGCCACCGGCTTCTTGAATTTCTTCTCCGGCTTCGGCTGAGCGTCCAGCCACTCGAACTTCCCGCCGGCCTTCGTGATCTTCTCCATCGCCGACGCCGAGAAGCGGTGGGCCTTGATCGTGACCGGGCCCTTGAGCTCGCCCTCTCCCAGGATCTTGACGCCGTCCTGGATCGAGTTGATCAGCCCCTCGGCGAGGAACCGCGCGGTATCAAACGGCTTCGCGAGGTCGTGCCCGTCGAGGTCCCGCAGGTTCAAGGTCGCGTAGACCTTGCGGAAATTAAAGTTGGAGAACCCGCGCTTCGGCAGCTTGCGCACGAGGGGCATCTGGCCGCCCTCGAAGTAATACTTGGCGTGCCAGCCCGAGCGGGCGCTCTGGCCTTTGCCGCCGCGGCCGCAAGTCTTTCCCTTGCCGGAGCCGAGACCGCGGCCGACGCGCTTGTCCTTGCGACGGCCGGTGTGGATGCTGTGGACCTGGGTCAGGTTCATACGACGGCGACTCCTCTTTCGGCCTCGACGCCCTGCTTGGAGCGGAGCATCTTGAGCCCCTCGAAGACGGCCTTCACCACGTTCGTCGGGTTCGTTGACCCGAATACTTTCGTCAGGATGTCTTTCACGCCGCACAGCTCCATGACTGCACGGACCGGCGCGCCGGCGATGATGCCCGTCCCGGGGCACGCGGGACGCAGCATGACGATCGAGGCGCACGACTTCGCCTTGATCGTGTGCGGGATCGTCGTCCGGATCACAGGGACGCTGATCATGTTCTTCCGCGCATCCTTGATCGCCTTCTCCACCGCGAAAGGCACTTCCTTCGCCTTCCCGTGGCCAAAGCCGACGTTTCCCTTGCGGTCGCCTACAACGACGAGGGCCGCGAAGGAGAAGCGCTTGCCGCCTTTCATGACCTTGGCGCAACGCTTGACCTTGACGACGATCTCGTTGGATTCTGCCTTTTCGCTGCTGCGTTCCCGTCCCTGCCGTGCCATGTTCGTTCCCTGGTTTGCTGGTTGCCCGGTTGACTGGCTAGAACGAAAGTCCCGACTTGCGCGCCGCTTCTGCCACAGCCTTCACACGACCGTGATAGGGGAAGCCGCCGCGGTCGAAAACGACCTTCGCGATCCCTTTCGCCTTCGCCCGCTCCGCGATCAACTGCCCGATCGCGATCGCCGCCTTGTTGTTCCCGCCGTACGCCGTCTTCGCCTTGAATTCCTTTTCCGTCGTGCAGGCGGAAACAAGCGTCCGGCCCGCGACGTCGTCGATCACCTGCGCGTACAGGTGCGCCAGCGTCCGGTGCACGGAAAGCCTCGGCCGCTCCGCCGTCCCGCTGACATTCTTGCGGACGCGCCTTGCACGCCGCGCCGCCTTGAACCTGACCTTCTGAAGGTGAAGCATCTTTCGTTTCCTTTTATGCAGGCCGCCCCGTCAGGCGAGTAAAACTAGCCGCCCGAGACGAAGGTCTTGCCCTGCTTCTTCTTGACGATTTCGTCGGTGTACCGGATGCCCTTCATGTTGTACGGCTCGACAGGACGCACAAACCGCACGTTCGCCGCAAACTGGCCGACGAGGTGCTTGTCCGCCCCTGTCACATGCACGCGCGTCACCGAGGGACAGGTAACCGTGAGCCCGTCCGGGATCGGAAGCTTCACGAGGTGGGAGAAGCCCACCGAGAAGTGCAGCTCTTTTCCCACCAGCTTCACGTTGTAACCGACGCCGCTGATCTCGAGAGTGCGCTCGAACGGCTTCTGCACTCCCGCGACCATGTTGTTGATCGTGGCCCGCGTCAGCCCGTGAAGGGCCTTCTCGAGGCGCGACTCACCGGCACGTGTACAGGTCACCTTCCCCGCGTCCACCTTGACGGTGACCATCGGGTGCAGTTTCCACTCCAGCTTGCCTTTCGGCCCTTCAACCCGGACGACGGGCCCCGCGACGGCAACCTTCACCCCCTGGGGCACATCGACAGGCTTTCTTCCGATTCGCGACATGGGTTTCTCCGTGCCTACCAGACCCGCGCCAGAACTTCGCCGCCCACGTTCAGCTTCTTCGCTTCTTTGTCGCTCTTCACGCCCTTCGGCGTCGAGATGATATGGATGCCGAGGCCGTCGAGGACCTTTCCGAAATCGTTGACTCCCCGGAAGATCCTGCAGCCGGGTTTGGACACGCGCTCGATGTGCTTGAGCGCCTTTTCGCCGCCGAAGCTGTACTTGAGGGTGATGCGAAGGACGCCCTGGGGGCCGGCCTTGATCCTCGAGTAGTCCTGGATATAGCCTTCGCGCTTGAGGACGTCGAGCACGGAGGCCTTGAGCTTGGAAGCGGGGACGTCGGCCGACAGGTGGCCGGCGAGGTTTGCGTTGCGGATGCGGGTGAGGAGGTCAGCGACGGGATCGGTGGTCATGTTGTTCCTTTACCAGCTGGCTTTCTTGCAGCCGGGGATTTCGCCCTTGGAGGCGAGTTCCCGGAAGCAGATGCGGCAGATCTGGAATTTCCGGTAGAAGCCGCGGCGGCGACCGCAGATCTGGCAGCGGTTGTACGCGCGGGTCTTGAATTTGGCGGGCTTCTGCTGTTTGAGGCGCCAGGTCAACGGGGGCATCGTCGTTCCTCTATTTCTGCTGGCGGAAAGGAAAGCCGAAGAGCGTCAGGAGCTCAGCGGAGGCTTCGTCGTCGTTGCCTGTCAGGGTAAGCGTGACGTCCATCCCCTGGACGAACTCGAGGTTCTCGAGGTTGATCTCGGGGAAGGTGACCTGCTCGTGAAGGCCGAAGGAGTAATTGCCGCGGCCGTCGAAGGACTTGCGCGGCATGCCGCGGAAGTCCTTGATGCGGGGCAGGACGACCGCGATGAGGCGGTCGAGGAACTCGTACATCCGCTTGCCGCGGATCGTGACCTTGACGCCGATAGGCAGGTTTTCGCGCAGCTTGAAGCCGGCGACGGCCTTCTTGGCGCGCGTCACGATCGGCTTCTGGCCCGAGATGGCTTCCATGTCCCGGACCGCGTGCTCGATGCGGTTCTTGTTCTCCATGGCCTTGCCCACGCCCATGTTCAGCGTGATCTTCTGGAGCTTCGGGACCGCCATCGGGTTCTTGTAGCCGAATTTTTCCTTCATCTTCGGCACGACTTCCTTGTTGTACTTCTCGAGCAGTCTCGCCATGGCTACTTGCCCTCGCCCAGCGGTTTCTTGCACTTTGCGCAAACGCGCACCTTCGTCTTTTCCGTGATCGCGTGCTTCACCCGCGTCGGCTTGTTGCACGCGGGACAGACCACCATCAGCTTCGAAATCGGGATCGCCGCTTCTTTCTGGATGCGGGCGCCGTGCGGATAGTCCTGCGAACGGCGCAGGTGCTTCCACACCATGTTCCGCCCCTGGACGATCGCGGTGCCCTTGTCGGCATTCACCCGCACGACGCGCGACGGCTCCTTGCCGGAGTCCACGCCCGCCAGCAGCTTGACCTTGTCATTCTTGAGGATGTGCGGCATTAGACAACCTCCGCCGCAAGGCTGATGATTTTCATGAATTTCGCCCGAAGCTCGCGCGGCACCGCGCCGAAGATGCGCGTCCCGCGGGGATTCAATTCGGCGTCGAGAAGCACGATCGCGTTGTGGTCGAAACGGACGTAGCTGCCGTCGTCGCGCCCGATGGGACGCACCGTCCGGACGACCACGCCCTTCACGATCTCTCCCTGCTTCACCCCGCCGCCCGGCGTCACTTTTTTCGCCGCGCCGATCACGACGTCCGCAATGTGCGCATAACGGCGACGCGTCCCGCCCAGCACCTTGATGCACTGGACAATCTTCGCCCCGGTATTGTCCGCACAGTCCATCTTTGTCTTCATCAGGATCATGGCTACTTCTCCTTCCCCTTCCCGGGGGTCTCAGCTTTCGCGGCCGTTCCTGCGACGGGCTTCTCGTCCTTCTTCTTGCCCTTCTGCCCGCCCTTGACCTTGCTGACGTCGTGCGTGTCCTGCGCACCCGTCACCGTCGCCAGCTGCGACTTGCGCACGATGCGCACCAGCCGCCACCTTTTCGTCTTCGAAAGCGGGCGCGTCTCGACGATCTCAACCAGGTCGCCCAGCTTCGCTTCGCTCTTCTCGTCGTGCGCCTTGAAAACCGTCTGGCGCGTCAGCTGCTTTTCGAACTTCCCGTGGCGCACGATCCGGTCGACCGAGATCGCAATCGTCTTCTGCATCTTGGTCGAGGTCACGAGGCCCACCGCAATCTTGCGCCGGCCACGATCCGCCGACGCCGCGGCCTTCACTGGGGCCGCCGTCTTCGCCGCTTCCACAGTCATGTCCTTCCTTCTCCTCCGGGCCGCCTGTAAACGACGAAAAGGGCGCCTCGCATGAACCCTTTCCAACCGGGCTCAGCGTGCGCCACACCCGTCTGGTTCCGTCCTCAGTCCGACGGCCGTCCGGGTGGTTCCCAAACTTTGGGGAGGGAGGATTCTAGGGATGGCGAAGAGCCTGTCAAGAGAAAAGGGCCGGGTGCGGGATGTTCAAAGTTGAATGGGCATTTTCAAATTGAAATGGGCCGCGGGGGGAGGCGGACCTCGCGCTGCCAGCAGAGGCCGAGGCATTTGCGGAAGAAGTGATCGAATTCGGGGACGAAGCCGACCTTGGCGGCGCCGCGAAGGGACGGGGTGTTGTTGCGGAGGATGCCGAGGACGGCGCGGGTGCGGCCGAGCGGGAGGTGGCGGCGTGCGGCGAGGGCGACGGCGGCGGGATAGAGGCCGCGGCCGCGGAAGTCGGGGACGGTGACGCAATCGTAGAAATAGACTTCATCGGGGGCGAGGCGGCGCTCGTAGCGGACCTGGGGAATGAACGCGCGCGTCGAGGATGTCCACGTCTGGTGCGCGAGGCGTCCGCCGATGAAAGCGAGCCAGCAGAGATCCCCGAGGGCGAGGCGCTGCTCGAACGGGACGTGCGGGAAGACCGCGGTCACTGCCGCGGCGTCGTCGGGGGTGCCGGCGCGGAACTCGGCGTCGGCGGGAGAAGCGGGCATCGAGGGGATGGAGGAGGAGAAGAACCGGTGGACGGTTTCCGACCACAGGATGCCGGGCATCCAGCGGGTGATCGCGTTGTCGTTCAGTGCGGCGGCCATTTCTCTACACCGTCTGGATGAGGGCGCAGACGGCCCCGGCGGGATCGCGGATGACCGCCATGCGGTACGGCCCCGCTTCGCGAGGACCGCGAAGGACTTTCCCGCCGGCGCGACGGACCGCGAGGAGGCTTTTCGCGAGACTCGCGACGTTGATGTACAGCAGCCACTGCGGGGGCAGTCCGCGGTTCGGCCCGCGCGCGTGGCAGATACCCGCGACGGTCTTGCCGGACTTGGGGAGATTCATGCAGAAGTCTTCGTAGCCTCCCATGTCCAGGCCCGTGGATTTCCAGCCGGCGACCTTCCTGTAGAAATCCCGGACGCGTTTCGCGTCGATCACCGTAAGGTCGAACCATGTGATAGAGCCCGCTTCAGGCTTGGCTTTGGCCACGTGATCTCTCCTCGCGTGCGAATGAGACACGAAACGCCCCTTCCCTGCCCCTCAGTCTACTGCCCGTCCACTTCCACGCCGCCGTAGAAAACCAGGTCGCGGCGCCCCGTCCTCGCCGCGTCGTCCAGCATCACCTTGATCGACACCGCGGGCACGCCTTTCCACTTCGATTTCCCGTTCACCTTGATCGTGACTTCCTTCGCGAGGTCCACGACCGCCGGGTTCCACCAGATCCTGATCTTCTCGATTTCCTTCGTCTTCAGCTCGATCGACTGTCCTTTCACATCGACGTCGAAATGCGCGGGGACATTCAGCGTCGGCCGGGTCTCGACGATGTTGCCCTGGTTGTCCTTGAACTTGACGTGGTCGAGCTTTCCGGACGCATTGAAGCGCGTGACCTCGACCCAGGAAAAGCGGGCGTAGTCGAGGTGGTCGGCGGTCCACTGGAATTTCTTAGGGTACGGGGCGCGGACCTTGTCGATCGCCCACTCGTACGACTTGAGGAGTTCGTCCTCCGGGGCGCCTTCGTGGCCGTTGTGCGCGAACTCGAGGTAGGTGACGTTGAGCTTCTTTGCTTCGGCAATCTTGTGAAATTCCCGGGCGGTCTCGACGGGGAGAAGCGCGTCGAGGGCGCCGTGGATGTACCAGGCGGGGGCGAGGTGCAGATTGTCGAGGTAGGCTTCCCAGTTCAGGCCGTACGCGGCCTTGTACGGCGGGCCGGACCGCGGGATGTAGCACGCGTAAAGGTCGCCGTGGCGCATCGCCTGCTGCCAGGTGCCGTGCGCGCCCATCGACTGCCCGGCGAGCCAGACGCGGTCGGGGTCGATGGGAAATTTCGAGCGGAGGAACTGAAGCGCGGCGGGCGCCTGCTGCTCACCGATTTTCATCGGGCCCCAGCCGGAACTGCGCTCGGCGACGGGCTGCGCGACGATGTAGCGGCCCTTGGCGACCCGGCGGAAATACGGCGCGTAGCCCTGGCAGAAATCGAGCGTCGCGTTGGTGCCGTGGAGATTCAGGAAAACGGGCCACGGGTGGTCAGGCGTGTAACCCTGGGGAACGCTGATCACGATGTCGCGCGTTTCGCCACCGGGGAGCGCGAACTTCTCGACGTGGTCGCCGGGCGAGATCGCTTCGAACGATCCGCCGCGGAGCAGCACCGCCGCAACGACGTCCGGCGTGGCGGCGGGAAGCGCCTGAAGTTTCTGGACGATCGCGTTGCGCTTGTCCGCATCGCCGGTCGCCAGGAATTCCTCCACGGCCGGCTCGACCGCGTCGAGGGTCGCCGCGTCCACCGCGAGAAGTTCCGCCGGGTCCATCGCCCCGACGTAATTCGCCAGTCGCCGCCACAGCGCCGCGCGATCCTTCACCCCGCGCGACTCGTTTTCCGGCAACGCCGCCGCGACGGCATCGAGCAGTTCGGCCGCGTCCTTCAATTTTCCCCCGGCCGCAAGCTTCTCCGCGTCCGCCACTTTCTTGCCCGCATCTTCACGGCCCCGGGCGTCGTCGATTTCCTGAAGCGCGGCATTCGCCTTCCGGGCAATTTCTTCAGGCGCGCGGGCCGCCATCGATGCGAGTGCCGTGCGGGCGTTGTCCGGGTCGCGCCGCGCCGATGCGAGCACTTCCTCGAATGCCGCCTGCGCCAACCGGGCGATTTCAGAAAGTTTCTTGTCGAGTTCGGCCTGTTTCTCCGGGCGCGATTCCAGAAGCGCGCGTATTTCGAAATCCGCATCCCGAAAACGCCCCTCGGCGAGCGCCGTGTCCGCGGCCGCGGTCGAAGCGGCGTAAGCGCGGTCCTGCTCGGCCTGGAGGCGCGGGGAAATCGGCGGATCGGGCCGCAGGGGGTTGACAACCGGCTTCTCGGGTTGCACGGGAGGCGCGGGCCGCGGGGCCGGTTCAGGACTGCTGAGTTCGACCACGGCGACGGAAGGCGTCGCGGGAGGCGGCTGGTCGCGAAGCGCGAACACCAGCCCGAGCGCTGCGGCCGCGAGGCCGAGGGTCGTGGCTGCCGCGACGACGACCGTCCGGTCCTGCCCCATTCTTGGATTCCCGATGGCCCCCCGACCGCTTTCGAGATCGATGATAACCGGGCCGGAACGCCGCGTCGAACGCGGAAAATCATGTCCCCGGGAGTCATGATTGAAACGCGATTGCGCTTCCATTCCCCCCCGGGCGAGGGCGTACAATCGTGTGCAACCAATCCGCTCCATCGTATTACTCAAACTTCCCTTTCAACGAGGAGATCCACCCGATGCGCCGACTGACCCTGACCTTCGCTGCCGCCGTGCTCGCGGCGCTTCCCGCCATGGCCAAACCGCCGGAGCCCGGCATTCGCTGGCAGCACAGCTGGGAAGATGCGGTCAAGGAGGCGAAGGAGCGGAACGTGCCTATCCATGTCACGTTCCACAAGGACAACTGCCCGAAATGCACCGGGATGGATGCGTCGGTGTACAACCAGAAGGATTTCATCGCGGCGTCGAAGCGGTGGGTGAACGTGTACTGCAACCGGGACACGGGGCACGGGACCGAGAAGGTGGACGGCAAGGACATGTGCAAGCTTGTCCCTGGAATCGCGTGCGCGGACCACGTCGCGTGCGACTCGGGGGCTTCGGCCGGCGGGTACTTCAAGGGCACGTTCGGCACGCCCGCGACGGTGTGGTGCGACGTGACCGGGAAGCAGATCGGGCAGAACCAGGGCGGGATGTCGGCGAAGCAGCTCATCGAGAAAATGGCGGAGGCCGAGAAGGCCGTCGGCGTCGGGCTGGGCGAGGACGAGTACCTCTTCCTCACCGGAAAACTCTCCGCCGGCGAGAAGTCCGTGACGGACGGGAAGATCCACGACGCGGTTGACGGTTACACGGCCGCCATCAAGGCCATGGCGAAGAATCCCGCGGCCAAACCGTGGGTCGAGAAGGCACAGGCCGCGCTGGACAAGCTCGTTGAGGGCGCGAAGAGCCGGATCGAGGACGCGGTGAAGGCGAAGGACGCCGGGGATTTCGCGAAGGCGAAAGAAATCCTGAAGTCTGTGCAGACCGATTTCAAGGGCCAGCCGGTTGCGAAGGACGCGGACAAGGCAATGGCCGACGTGCTGGCGGCGGATAAGGCGGCCAACCCCAGGAAGTAGCCATCTCAAAGGCGTGAGCAACCCGGGCCGTCCCGATCAGGGGCGGCCCGGTTTCATTTCCGGGCGGGCTCCGGGACGTCGATCACCGTTTCCCCGACGAACACGCGGTCCCGCCGCCCGCTGCGCCGCGCTTCACCGACGGCGAACGCCGCCGAAGCACCGGGAACGCCGGTCGAGAGTTCGCGGCCGTTGACGACGACGGTGACGGATTTCGCCACGTCGATGAAGCGGTCGCTCCAGAGGATCCGCAGTTTCGAGACGAGGTCGGCCGTGATCTCGATCCGCTGGGCGCGCACCGCGGCGCGGACCCGGGCGCAATCCTTTGAGATCCGGCGCCGCTCGACCGTCTTCCCCGCGTCATCGACGAAATTGACGGTGACTTCGCCTGCGTCTTTCGAGATCCCCGCGATCTCGATCCACGCGCAGCGGCCGTTCGCGACATTGTCGGTGGACCAGTCGAGCTCCTTTGGGAACGAGTCCCGCTTCTGCTCCAGCCCCCACGCCAGTGCCTTGCGGAGGTCCTCCATCGCGAGTTCGTGCCCGCGGTCCGGAACTTCGACGAGCTCGACGCGGCACGCGCGCTCCTTGGCGATTTCCGCGAAGCGCCGCGGCCCGGCGATCGGGAAAACCTCGTCCTTCGCCCCCGCAAGCGCGCGCGCCGGCGCGAGCGTGAGATTCCCGATCCATTCAAGCCAGTGGCTCCCGTACATCGGCGAATACGGCGTCCCCGCGACGCCCACGAACGCGGCGTACCGGTCGCCGTACCGCATCGCCTGGAACCACACGCCGTGCGCCCCCGCCGACTTCCCCGCCACGACGACCCGGTCCGGATCGAAAAGATGCCGCTTCCGCAGATCCGCCAGGATCGCCGGCACCTGGTCCTCCCCGCGCCGGTTCGGCCCCCACCCCGCCGCTTCGTCCGGAACGCCGACCGCCACGATCGCCTCGCCCCCCAGCGCGCTTCGCCACCCCCGCGCGACGCCGCGGGCACTCTCGGGTGAAGAGGCGCCGGGCTCGAGCAGGAGGAGAAGCGGCCGCGGGCGCGTCGGCAGCCCTTCGTCGGGGACCGAAACCGCGTACCGCCGCGTCTCGCCGCCCGCCAGCCTGTGCTCGTACACCCGCTCCCCCGTCGGCGCGTCCACGGGCGTGCCGCCGCGCAGGATCACCGCGCCGACCAGCTCCGGGTCCGATTCGGGAAGCGCCTGCAATTGACGCAGTGCGTCATTGAACGCCTTGTCGTCCGCCGCGGCGAGCGCCCGCTCGACGGCGCGCTCGACCGCGTCCAGCTTCACCAGGTCCAGTGCCGCCAGCCGCGCCGGCGTCACCACGCCCTCGTACCGCGCCCGCTGAAGCAGCCGCGCCGCCCGGATCAGTGCCCGCTCCTTCGCGTCCCCGAGCAGCCCGTGCGCCGCGTCGAGAAGCGCCACCACCGCTTCGTCGAACTTCCCGTCTTTCTCCAGCATGTCCGCCTGCAGGAGCCGCGCTTTCGCCGCTTCGCGCGAAGCGTTCGCGGAGAGCTGCCCGCGCAGCACGCCGAGTTTCGCCCCCGCCGCCGCTGGCACGCGCCCCGCCAGTTCGTCCAGCGCGTCCAGGCCCTTCACGGGATCTTTCTTCGCCCGCGCCTCAGCCTCTTCGCACGCCGCATCCACCAGCGCATCTATCTCCGTGCGCAGCCCATCGAGTTCCGGCGCCCGCTTCGGCAACCGCGAGGCGAGCAGATTCACCGCATCGAGCGCCGCAGCAAATTCCCCCTGGTCGGCGAGCGTCTCCGCCGCGCGGCGCTCCGAATCGAATTCGGCCGCAGCCGTCCGGGGCGGAAGCGGCAGGCGCGCGGGCAGGGCGTCTTCGTCCCCGCCCGTCCCGTAGTGAATCGGCGGCCGGTCGTTGACCACGATGTCCCGCGCCTTCGCCCGCGCCGCGGCATTTTCCTGCTCCACGTGCCACGCGTAGGCCAGCACGACCGCGAGGACGGCCGCGCCGACGCCGACGGAGAGCCAGGCGGCGGAGGGGCCGGAGCGCGGGGCGGGGGGCACGGGGTTATTTAATCACAGGCCAGAGGATGGAGAGAGGGTGGGCCGATTCTGGTCGTTTGTTCCGGCCCGGGGATGGGCCTTCACAATTCAATCCTTCGGGGTCGAGTCCGCTGTATCTCGTGATGTCACAAAATTGTCCCTTCACGAGATACACCCGTGGTCAACCCGCCGTTCCTATCCCCTATCCACCATCCCCTATCCCCTGAGCTTTCCACACAATCCCCCCGAACCTCCCCGTCTCCGCCCCATCTCTCCGCGTCGAGAAAAACCAGTCGGCGCGGCAAAACGTGCAGAGGTCGCAGACGTCGATGTCGCGCACGCCGGCCTCGGCGAGTTGCGCGGCGTTCGCGGCCTTGAGGTCGAGAAATGTTTTTCCGCCGCGCTCGCTGAGGAACCGCGGCCCGAACGCGCGCCAGTCGTCGAGCACCGGGCCGTAAAGGTCGTAGCAGCATGGCCCGATCGAAGGTCCGACAACCGCGGCGATGTCCCGCGCGCCGAGCGACCGCATCGCTTCGACCGCCTTCACCGCGACTCGCCCTCGTGTGCCGGGGCGCGAAGCGTGCACGCTCGCGACGACGCCGGCCCTCACGTCCGCGAGCAGCAGCAGGTTGCAGTCCGCCGAGTACGTCATGATCGCCGCCCCGCGCCGGTCCGTAACCAGCGCGTCGCCTTCATCGCCTTGCCCCAGGATCACCACGCCGTCCTCGACCTTCTGGCTCAGCGCGAAGATCGTCCCCGGCGCCCCGGCCGCCCGCGCGGCGATCTCGCGGTTCTTCACGACATTCTCGCGCGGGTCGCCCTTCCGGAACCCGATGTTGAGCGACTCGTAAGTCCCGGCGCTCACACCGCCCAGACGCGTCGTGAACGCGTGCGGCGCCGGGAAGCGGTCGGAGCGGAGGAGGGTGCCTTGGAGGTGAAGGGGCATCGAAGGATGATATCGGCCGGATCGACTCCCCGCTTGATCCATGCGCGGTCCAGGGATAGAATGATTTCACACAATCTTCTGTGTAGGAGTTAACACATGGCCACCAACCTCGACCTCGACGACCGCCTGATCACGAAGGCCAAACGGCTCGGGCATCATCGATCGAAGAAGGACGCCGTGACCGCCGCGCTCGAGACCTACGTCCGGCATCTCGGACAGTTGCGCATCCTGGAATCGTTCGGGACGGTCGATTTCAACCCGAAGTTTGACTACAAGGCGGCGCGACTGCGGGCCAGGCATTGAAGGTCCTCGTCGATACGCCCATCTGGTCGCTGGCTCTCAGGCGCCGGCGTGGCGACCTCGCGCCGCGCGACAGGATCCTGGTCCTCGCCCTGCAGGACCTGATCCATGCGCGCGCCGTCATCTTTCTCGGCCCGGTGCGGCAGGAAATTCTCTCAGGAATCAGCGACAGCCCCGGATTCGAACGAATCCGGGAACAGCTTTCGGCGTTCGCCGACGAACCGCTCGATGCGGCCGACTACGAGGAAGCCGCGCGCTGTTTCAATCGATTGGCCGCCCGCGGCGCAGCGAGTTCCTCGACGGACTGCCTCATCTGCGCCGTCGCGCTCAACAGGAAGATTCAGGTTTTCACGCTCGACCGCGATTTCGAGCGTTACCGGGACCTTTTGTCCGTGGAACTCTATTCCCCGGCCGCCGGGTCAAAGCCCTGAATCTGTCCGCCCGAACCTCTCCGCCGACCGGGCCTTCGCCTTCGCCGCTTCCACAGCCCGGTCGCGCGCCGGGGCCTCAGTCACGAGCGCATCGACGAGGTGGCGGGCGATGTGGGCGACTTCCTCCACGGAGCGGTTGAACGCGGCCTCGTTCGCCTTCGACGGCGCGTTGAATCCGCTGATCTTGCGCACAAACTGGAGCGACGCGGCGCGGATTTCGTCGTCGGTGGCGGGTGGGGCGAAGTTGAACAAGGTGCGGATGTTGCGGCACATGGAAGAGTCTCCTAAATCACGCCGCCAGCGGGAGTCATCAGGGCGAGGACCGCACCGGTCGGGTCCTTGAAAACGCAGAAGCGGCCGACGTTCGGGATGTCGGTGGGCGGGTGGATCTGCGTGCCGCCGAGCTTCGCGATCTGCTTCCAAGAGGCATCGACGTCGCGCACCGCGATGTAGCCGCACCAGTGCGTCGGCACCGGCGCCGGGAACTCCGGCTCAGTCATCTTCATGATGCCCGCCACCGGCTTCCCGCCCGCCTTCGCGATCCGGTACGGCGCCTTGCCCGGGCCGAGCGGCCAGTCCTGGTGCGTCCACCCGAGAAGTTTCTCAAAGAACGCGAGCGCCTTCTCGTCGTCGCGCGTCATGAGTTCGTTCCACATGAATTCCCCATGCAGCGGCTTAGGGCCCATGTTGGAAGCGGAGGACGCCGTCGCCTTCTTTGAGGATTTCCTGGCAACTTTCAGGGCGGTTTTCGCCATGGGATGTCTCCTTGCTTGTCACGGGTGAAAGTCAGTTTCAGGTCAGTGAACGGCACCGCCCGAAATCGCCGGCACGAACACGATCTCGTCGCCGTCCTTGAGCGCCACCGCAAGCGTCTTCATGTCCCGCGTGTTCGTGTCGTTGAGGAAGCACAGCACGTGCGGCCGGAGCTTTCCCGTGTCCTCGCAGAGGTGATGGCGGAGGACCGGCCTGGCGAGGAACGCCGCTTCGATTGCTTCTGCGAGCGTTGTCGCCTCGACGCGGAGTTTCTTCGCGCCCACGGAAGCGTGGAGCATGGAAGGGATCACGACGTCCACGGCGACCGGGCCGGCCACCGTTACACGACGGCTGCGCTGACGGAGAGCACCGGCGGGAGGAACTCGGCGAGCGACTTCCACGAGCGGCCGGCGTCGGCGCTGTGGAACACGTGCCCGGTGCCGGTGCCGACGTAGACGCCACACGGGTTGAGGGTGTCGGCGGACATTCCTTCGCGCAGGACGCTGAGGTACGCGCCGTCCGCGGGAAGGCCCTTCGATTGCGCCGTCCAGCCTTTCCCCGGGCCGTTCCAGCGGTAGACGCGGAACGGGCCGTTGGTCGCGCGGAACTGGTAGTTGGTGCCGGTCTTGAGCGGGACGGTGAAACAGGTGTCGGGGTTGTTCGCGTCGAGGGCGAGGCCGAAGCCGAATTCGCTGGGGAGGCCCATGTGGATCGCGTTCCAGGTCGCGCCGTAGTCGTCAGAGCGGTAGACGCCGACGTGGTTCTGCTGGTAGAGGCGCCCCGGCACCGCGGGGTGCAGGAGCAGCTTGTGCACGCAGCTCCCGACCTCGCCGTCCTTCGGCGCGCCGGGGTATTTCGCCACCGACTTGTTGATCGGCGTCCACGACTTGCAGCCGTCGTCCGTCCGCCACGCCCCGCACGCCGAGATCGCCACGTACATGCGTTTCGTGTCCGCCGGGTCGAGCTGGATCGAGTGCGCCGACATCCCGCCCGCGCCCGGCATCCATTTCTTCCGCGTCGGGTGGTTGTTCAGGCTGTTCACCGGCTCCCAGGTTTTCCCGTCGTCCTCCGTGCGGAAAAGCCCCGCCGGCGCCGTCCCCGCGTACAGCACGCCCTTCTCGCCCTTCCGCCCCGGCTCGACGTGCCACACCCGCTGCGCCTTTGAGATCCCCCACTCCTTGTAGAACTTCTCGTGCTGCGGAAGCGGCTTGGGCGGGACTGGCGGCTTCTTCGCGCCGGTGAATTTCGCGTCGGAGAGGTTGCCGGCAAACGTCGTCGAGCCGAACACGTCGCTCACCGCGGCCGCATGGATTCTCGGCGTGCTCCGCGTGTCCACGGTCGCGTGGTAGATGTGCCATCCTTCGAGGAACGGCCCTCGCAGTTTCCAGTCTTTGCGCTTCGCAGACGACTCGAACACGAACAGGCCGCGCTTGGTGCCGACGCAGACGACGACGCGATCCGCCATGGAGGTCCCCCTGGTTACTTGGAGTTAGATTTCTTCTCGCGCATGGCATCGAGGCTCATCGGGCCGGAGCCCTTGCAGGCGATGAAAAGGAAGAGGAAGCAGTAAACGACGGCGAGTTCGCCTCCGTTGGTGCCGGGGAGGAACTTGCTGATGCCCTCGAGTTTGCTGCCGCCGACATGGAACTGCCAGTAGGCGACGGCCATCGTGCCGCTGGCGACGAACGCCGCGCACCGGCTGAAAAATCCGGCGGCGATCAGGAGCCCCGCGGCGAGTTCGATGACGCCGCCGACCCAGACCTGCGAGCCGACGGCGGGTTTCGGGTGGTCGGAGAGGAGGCCGAAGAGCTTCTGCATCCCGTGAAAGCTGAACATCAGCCCAACCACGATCCGGACAACGGCGTAAACCCGGTCGGTCAGCGGGGAGAGCATGGGCGTGTCTTCCTAAAGGTCCGGCTGTAGGAACGAATCTTACAAAATCCGGGCGAGTTCCGTCTCCATCCGGTCCAACATCTGGTCGTTTGCCTGTTGAAGGAATGCCCGGAATTTCGGGTTCATCGCCGTGCCCTCGCCGAAAACCTGGCGGAAGATCAGGATGGTGCGCGGGCCCATGCCGGAGAAGGTCGCGAGGATCCGGAAGTGGTGCCCCTTCGACGGATGCTCAAGGACGATGCGGCGCGGGCGCTCGAGTTCGAGGAAACGCCAGGCGTTGGGGAAGTCCTTGCCGTCGGGGCCGTGCATGACGAGGTTCCAACGGCCGCCGGCACGCGGCTCGAACCGGGAGATGGTGTTCGTGAAACCCTTCGGCCCCCACCAGCGGGTGATGATTTTCGAAGTGGTCCAGGCGCGGTACACCTGCGCCGGCGAGGCTTCGAGGCAGCGGACGCTGACGATCTCGCGCTTCGCCGAGCCGGAAAGCGTCGAGTCGAGTTTCTCGAGCGACTGGCACCAGCCGGCTTCCATCCCGGCGATGTAAGGCGCCGCGACGGGCGTGATCCTGGTGACGCGGGCGGTCAGCGTGACCAAAGTCTTCCTCCGTCGCGCTGCGAACAGAACGCTGTTCTCCACCTCGAACATCGTCGCTCCGGCCTTGTCCGGGACGCTGCTGACGAAAGCGAATCGGCGCGGCGCGTCCAGGACCGTGACCGTGCCTTCCATCGGGTGCTCTTCCCCGTCCGGGCCGCGCATGACGACATGGATCCGGCCGCCGACCCGCGCGTCGAGCCGGCAAACCGGCGCCGTCCACCCGATCGGCCCCCACCATTTAGCGAGGTGCTTCGCGTCGGTCCACGCGCGCCAGACCGTGGCGCGCGGCGCGTCAAAGAGACGGGTGAAGACGACTTTCGGAAGAGCTGCGGATTTCGCGCTCATCGGGATCCTCCTGAGTTGGTGCCGGGGGCCGCGTTCATGGCCAACATCGGTTTGAACGCCCCGCGGTAGGCCCCCGCGAGGTACAGCTCCAGGAGCAGCACGACCATCGCCATCGCGATGCCGTTCTGCGCCAGGAAAAGGTGAAACGCGACAATGTTCACGACGACCGGGGCAAGAAGCGCCAGTGCCAGCGGGACGAAGCGCCCCGACAGGAACAGGAGCCCGCACAGGAGTTGCGTCCCCATGATCATCGGGAACATGTACCCGGTCTTCGCAAGCGCCACCGCGAACTCCGGCATCGCCTCCTTTGGCTGCGGCAGGAAGTTCAGGAAACCGTTGAGGCCGGTCATCGTGAAGAGGAGCCCCATGAGGACCCTCGCGATGATCGGGAAAAACCGCGTGAACGACTTTCCTTCGGGCATCGGGCCTCCGTGATGGTTGAAGAGTTCTAATTCCCGGCGAGGTACGCCTCGAGCTGCTCCATCGTTCCCGTCCAGCCGCCCTTCATGGAATCGTGCATCGTGTCGAAAATCGCCCGCTCCTCCGCGCTCGCTTCGTACGGCGTACTCTCGAGCGTCATCCGGGTCTTGCCGCCTTCGTCCTCGAACGTCGTCGTCGAGAGCGTCTCGAGCGGCCAGACGGGCGCCATCGGGTGCCGCGTCCAGCCGCCGGCCGGGTCGGAAAAACCCGTGAGCGTCACCAGCTTCCGCGGCGCCACGATCTCCTTCCAGATCCACTTCCCCCACATGTCGCTCCCGTCCGGGCCGCGCAGGCAGAAGTGCATCACCCCGCCGGGGCGCAGGTCGAGTTTGCAGACCGGCATCGTGAACCCCTTCGGCCCGAACCATTTCTGAAGCTCCGACGCCTCGGTCCACGCGCGGAACACTTTCTCCCTCGGCGCGTTGAAAACCCGGGTGATCACGAACGGCCCCTTCGCGGATTTCATCCGTTCCACGTGCTCCGCGCAGCGCTCGATGTGCTGCTTCCCGCCCTCGTCGGCCTTGAAATCGCGAATGACCTGCTCGCGGGCCGCGGCGCTGGGGAATTGCGCGCGCATGGTGACTTTCGTCTTCGCGCCCTGGGCCTCGAACGTCACCGTCGTCCCGAACTTGTCGGCGTCTTTCGGGTCGCCGTGCGCGTAGACGATGCGTTCGGGCGCCGCGATCTCAAGGAAGGTGACGACGTTCGGGTAGTCGCGCCCGTCGGGGCCGTGCATGGTGAAGACCCATTTGCCGCCCGGCCGGATCTCGATCTCCTTCGAAGTATTCGAAAACCCGCGCGGGCCCCACCACCGCACGATGTGCTTCGGGTCCGTCCACGCGCTGAAAACCATTTCCCGCGGCGCTTCGAAAACCCGCGTGATCACAATCTCCCGGTCCGCCGTCCCCGCCCCGGCGTCACTCTTTCGGCCCATGCGGCTTCTCCTCGCTCTGAAGTTCCTTCAAGTAGTCCGCCAGCCTGTCGAAGCTCTCGTTCCAGAAGCGTTCGAACGAGCTGACCCAGTCGTGCATCGGCTTCAACCCTTTCCCGTTCAGCCGGTACATCCGCTGCTTCCCCGCCCCCCGCACCCGCACCAGCCCGACCTGCTTCAGGACGCGAAGGTGCTTGGAGACCTGCGGCTGCTTGAAGTGCAGCATCCGCGCGACGCCGTTCACCGACCGCTCGCCCCGCATGAGCAGGTTGAGGATCTTGCGCCGCCTCGGTTCGGCGACGGCATTGAAGGGATCGAACGTGGTGGGTCTTCGAGCCATGCGGGAATCATATGCTGATATGGGAATATGTCAAGTGACGAATGAGCAAATGGAGGTGATGGGTTCAACGCGAGCTTCCGGCCGGCGAGCGATTCAACCGAGCATCCGTTCTAACACGCATACGTGCGGTTATGATCGGCCGCCACGCAGCAGGCGGTTCCCGAGTTTCATCGCGCCGAGGCCGAAATATGAACGAAGCAGAGTTCGAAGCCCTTTTGTCCCTCGCGCTCAAGGAACTCGAGGACAGGCAGGCCCTTCTTCCGCCGCCGGAGGAAGGCGGTTCCTGGAACGGCTCGCAGGTCACCGGGGAATTCGCGCTGACGGACAGCCAGGGGCGGACGTCGCTCACGGCGCGGATGCAGTTCGTGGGGACATGGTCCAGCGCTTCAGGCTCGTGGTTCTGGGCGTGGGCGGACGAGACGCTCGATCCCGCGGTTTGCGAATCTGTCGAGGAGGTGCGCGCGTTCGGGCACAAGCAGCGCGTCGCGGCGCTGACCTCGGAACGCATGCCGTGCAGCGAAGAAGATGCGGTGAGGCTGTTCGCGATCGCGCTTCACATCATGAAGGCGGAAGCGCCGTATCGTTATGCGATGTCGCCGACCTCTACCGCGTACGTCGCGCTCTTCGACATCAAGAACGTGATTTAGATCGAAAGAATCCGAGCGGCCGGCTCCACGCCGACCGCCCGGACTGTGTCTATTTCCTTGTCACCGTCGCCGCCAGCCCTTCGCTCCACTGCTTGTCGTCGTCGGTGTAATACAGGTACGCCCGGCTCGCCGGGCCGCGGTATTTGCCGGGGACGGCGGCGATGCAGCTGAGGACGAGCTTGCTTTCCTGCTGGGGTTTCATGCAGCGCCAGTAGAGGACGACTTCGCGGCCGCGGACCTCGTAGAAGTCGATGGCGCCGGACTTGACGAGTTCCTTGAGCTGGTCGTGGCGCGGCTCGAGGCCGCCGGGGAGGCCGACG
>JAIOPR010000328.1 GCA_021413805.1 Planctomycetota bacterium | reverse complement strand
ATCCCCTCCGCGCCGGAGACCGCCTTCGCGATGCGGATCGCCTCCGCGGTCTTGCCGGACTTGCCGAGCGCTTCGGCCTGCTTGAGGACGACGGCGGACTGGTCGCGGAGGAACGAAGAAGTCCAGAGGGCGACGATCCCCGCGTTGCCGCAGAGAACGAGCGTGCCGCGTGAGAGGATCGGGCAGACGGGTCCGTCCTTGAGGATTTCCTTCGCTGTTCCCTCGGCGGTCCAGCGGCCGATTTCCTTGCCGTCGTTGAGGTCGAGGATCGCGACGCCGGTTTTCGTGCAGATGAGGGCGCGGCCTGCCTCGGCGAGAACCATCACCGTGCGGCCAAGCCCCGGGGCGCCGCCGACGCCGCCGGCCTGCGCGGGAGCCGTGATCGCGCCATCGACCCGGTGCGTCCAGAGGATCTTCCCGTCTTCCTTCTCCTCCGCGCCCATCGCGACCAGGTCGCCCGAAGTCGTCAGCGCCACCAGCCGGTCCTTCCACAGCCCCGGCGCATTCACCGGCGCGCCGAACGATGCCTTCCACTGCTCCTTCCCCGTCCGTAGATCAAGCGCCCGCACTTCGCCGGCGTCGTCCACCGCGTAAATCCGCTTCGCCCCCGAACACAGGCTCCGGAACTGCCCCTCGACGAGCCAGACCTGCGCGCCTTTCTGCGCCTCGAACGCGTACAGGCCGTCTTTCGGCGCCGCCGGCCCGGTGTAGCGCACGGCGCAGTAGCAGATCCCCTGCGTGATGTTCACCTCGTGCACCGGGATCGTCCCCTCGCCCTTCTTGATCTTCCAGATGTTGTTCCTCCACAGGCTCGAGCCGCTCAGCTTGTGCGCTTCGATCAGCGGCAGGTCCGCATCCGCCATCTGGTTGTTCACGTGCTCGACGATCTTGAGCTGGTGGTCCACGGCGAGCGGGCCCCACCGGTCGAGCGCGCACCACATCTTCCCCGTGAACGTCCGGCAGTCGTACGAGCCGAGGCCGTCGTCGATGAACAGCACGTTGAAATCCTCGTACACCGCCATCCAGTTCCCCTGCGACACGTCCTTCTGCGGCGTCCATCCGCCCCGGTACTCCCCCGTCAGCGCCGAAAGCGACACCAGCCACGGGTTCCGGAACCCCGACTGCATCCCCTGCCCGTTGCCGTCCGCGATGCAGTGCACATGCACGTACCCCGCCGCCGCCACCGCATTCGCCACGAACTTCGCCGGCGCCTCCGGCTTCCACGTCCACGCCTCCGTGAACGGCAGATCCAGCCCTTCCTTCGACACCCAGCTCCTCACCGCGTCATGCCCGTACTGCGTCCAGTCGTCCCCCGGCGCCGCCGCCACCGGCGCCAGCCCCTTCGGCACCGGCACCACGTTGTCCTTCCCTTCCCCGCCCCCCAGGTGCTCCATCTCCCACTCGCGTTCCCGCTCTTCGTCGGAGTCGGGCCCGGAAGAACAGCCCGCGAGGAACACGAGTGCGGCCGTCACGGCGATGCTGAAGCGCATGGGTTACGTCTCCGCGGTTCGTTGAAGGGAGTTTCAAGGTACCGGGCCAACCGGTGGGAGACCAGCATACAATCCGGCGCGTGACAGCCTCCCTCACTCTCGACTGGAACGCCGCTTTTTCAGCCGGCCCGCGCCTGGCGGGAGGCAAGGGCTGGAACCTGGGCAGGCTCGCCCGGTACGGTTTCCCCGTGCCGGAGGGGTTCGTGCTCTCGGCGGACGCGCACCGGCGATTCATGCAGGCCCCGCTTTTCCGCCGTCTCGCCGCAGAGTTTGCGCAGGTGGGGGCCGGAGAAGCGGCTTCTGAAGAGATCACAGCCCGCCTCTCCATGCTGCGGAGGACGATCGAGGCCGCGGCGCTTCCGCCCGACGTCATTGACGCACTGCGTCAATCGCTGGGGGTTACGGGGCTCGACCGCGGCGCCTTTGCGGTCCGCTCGAGCGCCACCGCCGAGGACGGCGGGTCCACATCGTTCGCGGGGGTGCACGGAAGCGTCCTCGACGTCCGCGGTGCCGACGCCGCCCTCCGCGCGGTGCGGGAAGTCTACGCGTCGCTCTGGACCCCGCAGGCGCTCGCCTACCGCCGTCGCTTCCTCGTCCCCGACGACGACGTCGCCTGCGCGGTCGTCGTCTGCCGGATGGTCGAGGCGAAATCCGCGGGGGTCGCGTTCACCTGCGATCCGCGCACCGGCCGCCGCGACGCGATCACGATCAGCGCCGCCCGTGGGAAAGGAGAGGCGGTTGTTTCCGGCTCCGTGAATCCCGAGGAAATTACGGTCGCGTTGTCGCACCTCGGCCTGAATCTCGAATCGCGCTCCGGGCCGCCGGTCCTCGACGACGCGCAGGCCCTGGTCCTTGCGCGCCTGGCGCTTCGCACCCTCTACGCCCTCGGCGACGGCCAGGATCCGCAGGACCTCGAGTGGGTCTGGGACGGCGCGCGGTTCTGGCTGCTCCAGGCCCGCCCCGTGACGCGACTTCCCCGCGTGACGTTTGCCGGCGCGGAACACCTCCCCACCGTCTGGTCGAACGCCAACATCAAGGACGCCATCCCGTTCGTCATGACCCCGCTGACCTGGTCATGCGTCCTGAGCGCGCTCCGGTTCATGCTCTGGTCCTACCCCGCGAAAATCGGCTACCCCGTCCCCCGCGGCACCGAAGTCTGCCGCCGCTTCTCCGGCCGCGGGTACTTCGACGTCACTTCGCTCCAGTGGGCCTTCTACGACTGCTTCGGCTCGCCCCCCGCCGAGTCGAACCGCGGCATGGGCGGCCACCACGCCGCGATCCCGGTCCCCGCGGGGCATCCGCTGTCAGGGAAGAAGGGCCTTCAGCGCATCTGGCGGCTGGTCAAGGCCGTGCGGTTGCTGCTCAAGCTGCCGAAAATCGTGCCGCCGGCGATCCAGAAAGTCTTCACCCAGTCGCGCGAGGTCAACGCGATCGACCTGGCACCGCTCACGAAGGCGCAGCTTCTCGAACTCCTGATCCGCATCTCCCTCCTCCAGGTGGAATTCGGCGAGCCGTTCATGTTCACGGCCTCCGCACTCGCCTGGCAGTCGGAGCTCGAGAAACTCCTCGAGAAACTCATCCCCGGCCGCGGCATCGCCGTTGCCTGCGCCCTCGTCGCCGACACCGGCAACGTCGTCTCCGCCCAGCAGGGCACCCGCCTGTTCGATGTCGCGGACGCCGCCCGGGCCGACGAAGCGGCGCTCGCGTGGCTCAAGCACGAACCCTTCGACATGGCCGGACTCCAGTCCCTCCCCGAACTCTCCCCGTTCCGCCGCGAACTCCGCCGGTTCCTCGCCGACTTCGGCCACCGCGCCGTCTACGAAGCCGAAGTCGCCACGCCGCGCTGGAACGAGGACCCTTCGTGGCTCCTCGAGCAGGTCCGCTCCATTCTCGACGGCCACGGCCGCCGGCCGGACGAAACGGCGCGGGCTCGACGGGAAGCGGCCGAACGCGAGGTCCGCGAGTTCACCTTCTTCCGAAGGCCGCAGGTCAATTGGCTGGTAAAACGGGCCGGCGAAGGGGCGGCGCTTCGGGAACGCGCGAAATCGGCGCTCATCGCGCAGATCGAGCCGCTTCGGCGGACGCTTCTCGAAGTCGGCCGGCGCCTGGTCGCCGCGAAGGTTCTCGCCGCGCCCGGGGACATTTTTTACCTTTCCTGGCCCGACGGCGAAGCGTGGCTGCGCGGCGAGTGGGACGGGCGAGGGGCGGCGGCGCTGGTGGCGGACCGGAAGGCTCAGATGGCGAAGTGGGAGAAGGAGCGGCCGGCGGACGCGATCGCGGCGGATGGTGTGGCGGTGGCGGCGCCGCGGGTCGCGCCGCACCCGGCGTCGGTGGACGGCCGCACCCTCAAGGGAATGGCGGTCAGCTCCGGCCTGGCGTCAGGCGTGGCTCGCGTGATCCGGCATCCCGCCGAAGGCGCGCGCCTGAAACAGGGAGAGGTCCTCGTCGCCCCCTCGACCGACCCGGGATGGACACCGCTGTTTCTCCGGGCCTCCGCGGTGGTCATGGAAGTCGGCGGCATGCTGTCTCACGGGGCGATCGTGGCGCGGGAGTACGGGCTTCCGGCCGTCGTGAATGTCCCGGGGCTTCTCGACAGGGTGAAGGACGGGCAGACGCTGGATGTGGACGGGGACAGGGGGGTGGTGACGTTGAGGTGAGCTGGCACAGCAGGGGAAACGCCCTTCAAGGCCGATCCCCGATCAGCACCTCAAACTGCGTCGCCTCCGGCACCGGCGCCTGCACCACGATCTCCGCATTCCCGTTCGCCGGCACCACCAGCTCCCGCACCCTCTCATCCCGGTTCTTCAGCACGTAGCCGTCTTTGCTCCGCCAGAGCGGATACCAGACGAGCGCCCGGTTCTCCTCCCGCGTGTTGCGCACCACAACCCGCCACGCCGCTCCCGACGAGACAGAAACGCACATCAACCCCGGCATCACCTCCTGGCCGGGAGACAACGGGCGCACTTCGACCCGCTCTTTCGGGGGGGCCGAAGCGCACCCGGCGAGGAGGGCGGCAGCGACAAACGCAAGGGCAGTCTTCATCCCCCGATTCAACGACGCGCGGCGGGCGTGACTCAACATCTATTTCATCCCATAATCACCGCCCCATGAGCGTCCGCTGCCTCTGCTACTCCGATTTCCCTCCCCGCGACTTCCAGCGCCTCCGCGACGCCGACGAATTTTCGTCGCGCGTCCGCTTCTCCACGAACTTCATGCAGATCGACAAGGACGGCCTCCGGTTCGGGTGCCGCCGCTGCGGCCAGGTCTGGTCGTGGACGCTTCCCGACAAACCGCCGTTCCAGTGGCGGCCGGACGGGCGGACGGTGGACGAAATCGCGTCGGTCGACCCGGGGAACGATTCGCCGACGGTGTGGCTGCGGAGGAAGAAGTGAGCGGATGCTCGTGTGACCGCGACTTCCCGGCGCGGACGTTCAAGACGGCGAGCGACGCGGACGACTGGATGTCGCGGATCCGGATGTCCTCGGCATTCCGGTACGTGGCGACGGACGGCGTGGGGACGCAGCGCGAGCGGTACCGGTGCCGGGCTTGCGGCGCCGACTGGGCCTGCACGGTGCCTCCCGAGCCGCCGTACTCGTGGGGGCCGCTGGTGGTCCGGCGCGATCCCCCCGCGGAAACCGCGCCCATCGTGGTGCCCTCGCCGCGCGGCACCTCCGAAAAAACGCGCGTCGTCGAAACGCGGCCGTTCGCCATTCCCGTGGACGGACCTCCGCCGCCGCCGCCGAAGCGGCCTCCGCCTCCGCCGATCCTTCCCGCGGAAACCAACGCTCCGTTCCTGGAAGTCGGCCCTAACCGGGTGCCTTCCGATGTGTTCACGATGATCTACGAGGACGAAGCCGCCGGCGACGTCCCCAGGATCATGCGCGCCCTTGTGGACTGGCGCCCCGGGCTCTGGTCCTGGAAAGCCAACGCAGGATTCCAGGACATCGAGATCGAGGTCGGCGCGCCCGTGGCGAAGGGAAAGGCCGCGTTTGACCTCTTCGCCAAAACCTGGAACCCCGATCTCGTGAACCCCGCGTGGCGCGGCCTGCGGGGCGGCAAAGGCCTCCGGCCGGTACAGCTGCGGGGAATCCGGGAGCGCGGCACGGGGAAGAGCGGGTTCGTGGGCGAGTACTACCTGGTGATCGTG
Organism: Planctomycetota bacterium; assembly: GCA_021413805.1. Classification (GTDB taxonomy): domain Bacteria; phylum Planctomycetota; class MHYJ01; order WSZJ01; family WSZJ01; genus WSZJ01. The sequence continues at coordinate 2,288 of JAIOPR010000328.1, read as the reverse complement.
GATGCGAAGGCGGAGAAAGTGTCGGCGTGGATGATGGCGGAAGCGAAGCCGTAGTTCATGATGACCGATCACGTCACCGATGACCTGAGGCGGCGCTTCGCCCAAGCTTCGCGTGTCGCCGTCCTGACCGGCGCGGGGATTTCCGCCGAGTCGGGCGTCCCGACATTCCGGGGCGGCGGCGGGGCGACGATCTGGGAGTGGCGCGGGAAGCCGGTCAGCGAGCTTTCGAGCGCAGAGCTTCTCGCCACCGACCCGAAACTCGTCTGGGAATGGTTCGACCACAGGCGCGGGCTGCTGAAAGACGTGAAACCGAACGCGGGGCACCTCGCGCTGGCAGCGTGGGAGAAGCGCTTCGACGCATTCACCCTCGTGACGCAGAACATCGACGGGTTGCACGCGACGGCGGGCAATCGCGAGGTTATCGAGCTGCACGGGAGTCTTCTGCGCGGCCGGTGCACCCGCTGCGGCACGACACGTGAACTCCCGCCGCCGCCGCTCCCCGAAATGCCCCCGCGCTGTTCGTGCGGCGGGTTGCTGCGGCCCGATGTGGTCCTGTTCGGCGAAGACCTCCCTCCCGGCGCCTACGAGCGCGCCACCGACGCCGCGGCGCTCTGCGAGATCTTTTTCGTCATCGGCACTTCCGCCGTCGTCTACCCGGCTGCTTACCTGCCCCGCTCCGCGAAACTGGCCGGGGCGTTCGTGATCGAGGTGAATCCCGAAGAGACGGACATCACGCCGCGGGCCGATGCCACGATCCTCGGGAAGGCCGGCGAAATCCTCCCGCAATTCGATTTCGGGCCACACAAGGCCTGATATCCTCTCCGCTTCACCCTCCTGACGGAGCCACCCATGCGCCTGCTCGCCGCCACCGCGCTCGCCGCCCTCCTCGTCCTTCCCGCCGCCGCCGACACTGAATCCTGGGTCCGCGCGCAACGCCGGATCGCCGCTTCCCAGCTCGAATCCAGAAAACAGGACGCGGCCTCCGAGACGCTGCGCCTCGCGGTCGTCGGGGCGCGACGGGCGGGGCTCCGGGTGGAAGAGGCGAAGTGCCTGATGGCGCTGGCGGAGATCGAATCGCGGGTTGAGCACGATCCGGACGCGGAAGACGCTGGAAAGGCCGCAGCACCCGCCCTGCTGCGCGCCGCGCTTCGGGCGGCACGGTCCGCTGGGGACGTCCGGCTCGAATCGAGCCTGCTCACGGCGCTCGCGTTCGACGGCGGTCCCGATGAGGAAGGCCTTCCGGCGCAGCGGCTCGATGCGGGCGCGGTCTCCGGGGACGTCGATGCCCTCCTGGACCTGGAATTCTTTGAGACGGACATCGCCCCGGCCCTGGAGTTCCTGGACCTGCAAGCATCCGCCGCACTGGCCCTGAAAGGTGGCCGCACGGGCGATGCCGCGAAAATGCTCGCAACGGCCCGGGATCTGGCGGACAAGGCCGGCTGGACGGGGGCGAAAGCATTCATGAACCTCCGGCTCTCCCGCCTCGCAAACGACTCGGGCAAAGGCGATGCCGCAAAGCTGGCGAAAGACGCGGCCGCCGGGTTCGCCACTCTCGGGAACCTGGCCAGCGAGGCAGAAGCGGGGCTGGAACTGGGCCGGGCCCTCGCCGCCGCAGGAAAGAGTGGCGACGCAAAGGCGGAGTTCGAGAAGGCGCTTCTCAACGCCCGTGAACTCCGCTCCTATGACCTGGAAGGGCGCCTCCTCCAGGCGCTGGCAGGGATCGCCGACCCCGCCTCGAAACCGGCGTTGCTGGCGCAGGCCGCGCGGGTCGAGGAGTTCCGCCACCGTCGGGTTCTGGACGAAGCTGCGCGCGCTGTCGAGGAAGGCGAAGACTGCGCGGCCGCGGCGGAATCCTTGAGCGCCGAGGTCGCACGGCGTCCCGACGACGCGGCGGCCTGCGACCGGCTCCGCACGGCGCTCGGGTTCGGCCCGCCCGCCCCTCGCCGCGAGCTGCCGGCGGACTACCGGAAGCACCTGGTCGCGGCGCTGGCCGGCGAAGAGGCGTTCGTGGTGCTGATCCCGCTGGAAATCCTGGGCCGGCATGACGCATGGCCGGTGATCGCCGAAGCAGCCGCGAAATCAGGGAACGCCTGGCCGTTCGCGAACGCCGTCGAGACGCTCGCGACGCGGGAAGACTGGACGGCACTTTTCGCGCTCCTCGAGACGAAGGACGCAAACCTGGCCGAAGCGGCCGCAGCGGCGATCCTGCGCCTCGCAACCGACGCCGATGTCGAAGCCGTGCGCAAGGCGCTGGGGAAGAACCTGCGGCCCTCGGTGGCGATCTACCT
>JAIOPR010000333.1 GCA_021413805.1 Planctomycetota bacterium | reverse complement strand
CATGGACCTGGTAGGCCGAATGATTCACCTCAAGGGATTTGTTCGCGCGGTGGAGTCCTTCAACAAGGAGCGCGCAACTTCTGAGGTGCTCGAAGCAGAGATGCCGGAGAGAATCCGTCGCAATCGAGAACGACTCAGGTTTCCTGTGAGCGTCCTGGCGCCCGGATTGCCCTCAATCTACCTGCGTCGAACCGGAGAAGAACGACCGAACCAGGCAAAATCGGAGCCGGCAGAACTTGAGGCATTCAGCTTCTTGTCAACTCATCGGGCGATCGCGCGCTCTGGGCTTGGATTCGTGACCCCCCCGGTCCCCCAACAGCTCTTCAACAAGATCGACCAGCTCGAGGTTCACGTCCTGGAGGCGCGGCCCAACGGACTCAAGATCCTCAAAATGCTTCGTGGGATCGGCCTCGATGCCGCGGCGCTGATTCCTCAAGAAGCAGTTCTCTCCCTGCGGCGCGCAGGCGACGTGACCATCTTCTCAAACTTCCCTCTCGGCCTTTCGATTCTTGGCGGCCACACCTCCCCTCTCTGCTGCAGTCGTCCGGTGTGGTATCGGCCACTTCTGCCGCTCACAAGCGCGATGCAGATGGAAGTGAACCCTCCGGACGGGATTTACCTGGGGCACAGCATGAGAGTGCTGGTGCTGGATTGCCTGCAGCCTGACGACCCTGTGCGAACGATGTGCTCTGCCGGCTGGCACGCCATAAAGACGTTGCTCTCCGGGGTCAAGTCCTCGTCGTTTGCGCAAGTGAACGTGAGAACGGAAGACGAGTTTCGGGCGGCGCTTCTCGCCAACCCCTCCGAGATTCTCATTCTCTGCGCCCACGGTCAGTACCTGCGTGACGCAAACAGCGCAAGCGTCGTCATCGGGGATGTTCCCACTCAGCTTACGAATCTTGAAGGACTGCCGCCGGTCGTTCTCCTCAGTTCCTGCGCGACTTCTCCTCGCGGCGTCGGAGCGGTCTCGGTTGCGGACCTTCTGCTTCGCGGGGGCGCCCTCGCCGTGATCTCCACTCTCATCCCGATTCTGGCGAGCCGAAACGCCCTCCTGATGATGCGCTTCTTCGAATACTTGTCATTGGCAGTCAGCGGCAAGGCACCGCTGCGAACGCTTGCGGACGTTTGGCAAGCGACCGCCTCGACGAACGCTTTGTTCGACATCCTCACGACAAGTGACCGAATCGCCACCTGGGCACGCGAGCCGCACGCGAACGGAGATGTGGTGTCCGAGTTCATGATTCGATCCGCCAAGCGGGTCCGAATGACCCACCTCTACGAAGACACCCAACTGATTCTTGAGGAAATCGCGCGTGACCGCGGATTCCTCGATGTCCTGCGCTCCACCCTGAAGAGCCAAGGATTCCTCCCAGAAACTCTTTTCTACACGATGCTCGGGTGGCCGGAGCGAATCATCGTTCGTGATGACGTGGTTGAGAGAATGAACGGTCGAGCGTGAAGTGCGCTCCACCGCGCGGGTGTGCCGTGAGAGTGCTCAAGGCTGTGCTCATCCCCAGATTTTCCGGGGGCGCCGATTTGCTCCGCCGCAACCCTCGCCACCGTCGCCGCTTACGCCCGCTCGCCGGAGTGTGACCGCCGACTCATAATCGCTTGCGTCCTGGTTCGATTCCAGGCGGGTCCATCCACCCCACCTACTCGCGCTTGATCGCTTCCATCACAATCGGAAGGATCAGGGCTTTCGCCACGGCGGCGGAGTAGTCGTCCCAGAATTTCGACCATTCTTCGCGGCTCTCGAGGAGTGTCACCCTGAAGAACATTCGGGAATCCTCGTCGATCTCACCCTTTATCTCGTCCACGAGGATCTGCCCCGCGGTGATGCAAGCGGCCTTCCAGATATCCTCTTCAGGAACATCGGGCGTGGACTTCCGGAGCTCTTCCGCGACCTGCTTGATGTGTTGTCTCGCGACGCCCACGACCCTCTGGCGCTCCTCGGCGGTCCAGAGCACGCCGTAGAACGAGGCAATCCCGGAGAGGCACTTCTGTCGCCGGACGGCGGGGTCCATCTCGCCGGCGAGAGAATCGAAGAGGATCTGGTTGATGAAGTACTCGGCGAAGTATCGCCGCAGGTCTTTCGGGGCTGAAGGGTCACCCGAAACGTCGAAGAGGTCATCGCCGAGAGGGACGTCCACTTTCAGGCTGGTCAGGGTGAGGGAAATCGGTGCGCCGGCGGGCGGCAGGCGGCCGCAGGAGATGAGAAGGCCGGTCGCGCGACTGATCTCGTACCGCCCCGTGGGGCCGTCGATGGTGAATTTCCCTTCATCGGAGGTCACGGTGACACCCGCGCCGCCGCGCAATCGATCCAGCCATCCGAACAGGGGCTCCTGCTCGCGGGAAGCGCGGACGACGAGGTTGACCTTTGCATTTCCGTCGTGGTCCACCGTACAGCTCCAATCGAGGGACCAGTTGAGCGGCGAGTCTTCGTCAGGTTCATGGGGTTTCCACTCGCTACCCGACTCGATCGCGCCCGCCAGGTCCACCATCGTTCCAAAATCGACCTGGCCAGCGACCGTCCGATCAAGATCGTCCTGACGGATCAGGTACAACCTGGAGCCCGTGATGATGCACGCGGCGTTCACGGAAGCCCCTCGAATGGCAATTCGACCGCCTCTCTCGACGGCGAAAGTGACGTCGTACCCGGCGTCGCGGCTCTCCATGCGGTACGTGGCAAGCAGGGTCTTCCATGTCCCGCTCGCGGCGAGGCATTCCGTGTACGGGTCAGGCTGGGTGGCCGCGACCGGGCCGGGATTAGAAGCGCAGCCCGGAAGCAGCGGGAGTATCGCCAGACACGCGAGCGCTGAAAGGAGCGGTCCCGCAACTCGAGCGATTCGCGACATTCGAAATCTTCCCTTCAGAATGGGGGCCGCGGCAATTCCCCGACCTCTCGCTACGCCTGAGGATACCCCGCCATCGGAGCCACCACCCAGGCGTCGATCGGGCTCATCTCCCCGCAATCCACGCACCGGGTCGTCTCAAACCGCGCCCCGCAGTTCGGGCACATCGCGCCGGTCTCGAACGTGTCGAACCCCGCGCTGCATTTGTCGCAGCCCCAGTAGGCGCCCTTCGGCGGAGAAACCCGGCACGACGGGCAGGCGAAGCCGGGGTTTCGCGGGGCGCGGGCGAGGAGCTGGAGTGCCTGGGCCTGCTTGAAGCCGCTGACGCAGTTGGTGAGGGCGTAGTACGCGATGGCGCCGAGCCAGAGGTCCCGCTGCCAGATCGCGAGGCTGGCGAGGGCGGCGACGCCGAGGAAGCCGAAGGTGGAAGCGATCATGAGGCTGTGGGCGCGACCGAAGGGAAACCAGAGGAAGGCGCGGAGGATCTGGCCGCCGTCGAAGGGGTAGATGGGAAGCATGTTGAAAACGCAGAGGCCGATGTTGGTGTACATGAGGGTGCGGAGGAGGCCATAGATGTCGGGGGACGAAGCGCGGAGACCGTGGGAGCGCGCGAGCCAGACGGCGCCAATGAGGACGGGGGCGAGGAGGAGATTGACGAGCGGCCCGGCGGCGATGCTCCAGAGGACGGGGCCGGGGCGCTGGGGCGGATCGACGTAGGCGAGGCCGCCGAGGGGCCAGAGGACGATGGTATTGGCGCGGCCACCGACGGAGCGGCAGGCGAGCGCGTGGCCGAATTCGTGCAGCGTGACGATTGCGAAGAGGCCAAGGCATTCGACGACGTTCCAGACCGGCGAGGAGTATTCGCCCCTCCGGACCTGGATCGCGTACAGGACGATGAAGAACCAGCTCCAGTGGAGAAAGACGTCCACGCCGGCGAACCGGAAGATGCGGAAGGAACCCTTGTGCTGGGATGGCATAGGTCCTGAATGGTACACGCCGCACCGGGGAACAGGCCCGGCCGGAGAACAAAACGGGCGCGCCGGGCGTTGGATATACAGGGGGGTATCGCCTGATCTCTGTCGTCCGGAATTCAATTCTCGGAGGGACTTCCATGAAAACTCTCATCCTTGCGGCCGCTTCCATCGCCCTGGCCGCTTCTTCCACGTTCGCGGACGTCGTCCTGCTCAAGAACGGCGGCCGTCTCGTGGGTGCGACGTCCGAATCGGAGGGACGGCTGGTGGTCCGCCTGGAGAGCGGCACGGTCAAGATCCCGATGGCGGACGTCCTGCGCGTGATTCCGTCCACGCCGCCGGCTGAGGAATACGCGACGCGGGCCGCGGCGCTGACGAAGGACGACGTGAAAGGGCATCTCGCGCTGGCGGCGTGGTGCGCTGAGGCCGGGCTGCCGCGCGGCGAACGCACGGAGCTGGAAGCCGTGATCGCGGCCGACCCTGAGAATGCCGACGCACGGGCCAGGCTCGGGTACGAGAAAGTGGATAACCAGTGGCTGCGGGGCGAAGCGCTTCTGCTCGCCAAGGGGATGGTGAAGGTCGACGGCCGCTGGGTCACGAAGGAAGAGGCCGCGGCGAGGACCGCGGAAAAGTTGCGCGTGATTGCGGCGCGGCGCGAAGCGGAGCAGAAGGCGCGCGAAGCGCAGCTTGCCCGGGAAGCGGCGCGGGAGGCGACGGTGGAGACGTGGGTGCTCATCAGCCGGCCGGCGCCGCGGGTCTACCACGATCACTCCTGGGACCGGTACGGCTGGGGGTACTACGACCCGTACTACTACGCCCGGCTGAGGCAGCGCCAGAACCAGGTGTGGCCGCTTCGGCAGCCCCCGCCGCAGTTACGGAATCCGCGGCATCGCACGGAGACCCCCGGGCTGGGCCTGCGACGCCGCTGAACGCCGGCGGGCTGTGTTACATTTCCGGTCCATGACCACCCTTGCAAAGACCGGAATTGAGATCTTCCCGCTCTGTCTCGGCGGCAACGTTTTCGGCTGGACCGCGGACGAAGCGCAGTCGTTCGCGGTCCTCGACGCGTATGCGGCGGCGGGCGGCAATTTCATCGATACCGCGGACATGTATTCGTGCTGGGTCCCCGGGCACATCGGCGGCGAGTCGGAAACGATCCTCGGCCGCTGGATGGCGGCGCGCGGCAACCGCGGCCGGATGGTGATCGCGACAAAGGTCGGAAATCTCCCCACCCTGAAAGGCCTCTCGGTGAAGACGATCCGTGCGGCCGCCGAGGGATCGCTTGGGCGACTCAAGACCGACTGCATCGACCTCTACTACGCGCATCTCGACGACGACAAGACGCCGCTCGGCGAAACGCTCGGCGCGCTGGACGCGCTTGTCCGCGAGGGAAAAGTCCGCGCGATCGCCGCTTCTAATTACACGGCGCCGCGCCTTGCCGAAGCGCTGGCGGTCTCGAAGAAGAACGGGTTCGCGAAGTACGTGGCGATCCAGCCGCACTACAACCTGGTGCACCGGACGGAATACGAGGGAGAGCTCGCGGATCTGTGCAAGCGCGAGGGCATCGCGTGTTTCCCATATTTCTCGCTGGCGAAGGGGTTTCTGACGGGGAAATACCGCCCGGGGACGACGGTGGACAGCCCGCGGAGCAAGGGAGCGAGCACGTATCTCAACGAGCGCGGCCTCGGGGTGCTCGCCGTGATGGATGCGATCGCCGCGGCGCGCCGGACGACGCTGGCCTCCGTGGCGCTGGCGTGGCTCCGCGTCCAGCCGACCGTCGGGGCGCCGATCGCCAGCGCGCGGACGCCGGCGCAACTCGCGGAACTTCTCCCCTCGGTCACGCTCGCGCTTTCGACGGAGGAACTCGCCCGGCTGACCGCCGCTTCCGCATAACCCGCCCTACTTGTTCTTGAGCTCGGTCCAGGCGTTGTCGTAGAGGTCGCCGAGTTCGCCGGGGTCGTGGATCCACTCGAGGTTGTCGAGGATCGCGGGCGGCGGGTAGATGCCGGGGTCGTTGAGGATCTCAGGCTTGATGAGCGACTTCGCGTCCTCGTTCGAGCTCGGGTAGCGGATGAAATTCACGATGCGCGCGCTGATCTCGGGGCGCATCAGGTAGTCGATGAACGCCTCGGCCGCCGCCTTATTTGCGGACGACTTCGGGATGGCGAGGTTGTCGGCCCAGGTGACGCCGCCTTCTTTCGGCACCACGAAGCGGACATTCGGGTTCTCGGCGTGCGCCTTCGCGAAATCGCCGCTCCAGCCCTGCGCCATCACGAGCGTCCCGGCGGAAACCATGTCGTCGTAGGTCTCGCTGTCGTACCGCGCGACGGACGGTTTCTGCGCGACCAGCAGGTCCCGCGCCTGCTCGATCTCCTTCCGGTCCACGCTGTTCACCGAGTTCCCCCGGAACCGCAGCGCCGCGCCCAGCGCTTCGCGTGCGTCGTCGAGCATCCCGATCTTGCCCTTGTACTTCTCGAGATTCTCCTTCGCGAACAGGTCTGCCCAGCTCGTCGGCGGCGGGACAACCTTCGTCACGTCGTACCCGATTCCCGTCGTTCCCCACAGGTACGGGATCGAGACCTTGTTCCCCGGGTCGTACCAGATCTGCTGGAAGCGCTTTGACAGGTGTTTCGCATTCGGGATGTTCGAGAGATCCAGCTCCGCGAGCAACCCCGCTTTTTTCAGCCCCTGCACCGTGTAATCCGACGGCACGATCACGTCGTACCCCGTCGCGCCGGCCTCGAGCTTCGCGCGAAGGGTTTCGTTCGAGTCGAAGTTCTCTTCGACGACCTTGATCCCGCTTTCCTTCTCGAAGTCGCGGAGCACCGCGGGGTCGATGTAGTTCGCCCAGATGAACAGGTGGAGTTCCTTCGGCTTGCCGCCCGGCTCCGCCTTCTTCCCGCACGACGCCAGGGCCGCTACGCACACCGCCGCCATCGCCAGTCGTTTCATCGCTTCCCTCCTCGACGCTGAAGCAACAAGGAAACAGCCACAAGGCCCATCGAGGCAAGCAACATCAGCGTGGCCAGCGCGTTGACCTCGGGCGTCATCCCGGCGCGGCCCTGCATGGCGTAGATGTGGAGCGGGAGCGTCTGGAAGCCGCTTCCGCCCGCGGTGCAGAAATACGTCACGTAGAAATCGTCGAGGGAGAGTGACAGCGAGAGGCACGCGCCCGAGACGACCGCCGGCATGAGGAAGGGCAACGTGACGCGGAGGAACGCCTGGAGCGGCGAGGCGCCGAGGTCGAATGCGGCCTCCTCCAGCGACGGGTCCATGTCCCGGAGCCGCGCGCGGACCACGACCATCACGTATGGGATCTGGAACGCGACATGGCCGGCGACGACGGCGGGGAGCGAGCCGAGCTCGAGGCCGAAGTGGCCGAGCGCGGGGCGGAGGAAGCGCGCGAAAAAGACGAGGAGGCCGACGGCGATCACGATCTCGGGGACGAGAAGCGGCAGGTGCGCGAGCGC
>JAIOPR010000332.1 GCA_021413805.1 Planctomycetota bacterium | reverse complement strand
CGGTTAGCATCCGCGCATGAGCTTTGGCCTCCGGCCCCGTGACGACGTCGAGATCCGGACTCCCCGGCTCGTGCTCCGCCCGCTCACGTTCGCCGACGTGCCCGCGCTCTTCGACGCCATTGACGCATCGCGTCAATTCCTGGAGCGCTGGCTGCCTTGGGCGGAAGCGGTCCGCGCCCACGGCGACCTGCGCGTCTTCATCGACCGCTGCCAGCGCCGCAATGCGGCAGGGGAGGCCCACCGGGGGATCTTCGAGCCCGACGGCCGGATGGCAGGGCACATTTCCCTCGAGGACGCCGTCCCCGCGCGGCGCGCCGCGGAACTCGGGTACTGGGTCCGGCAGGACCGCGCCGGCCGCGGCTTCACCACCGAGGCCGCCCGCGCCCTTCTCGCGTGGGGTTTCCGCAACCTGGACCTGCATCGCGTGACCGCCTACGCCGACGTCGGCAACGACTCCAGCGAGAAGGTCCTCGTGAAATGCGGCTTTTCCCGGGAGGGCGTCCTCCGCCACCGGGTCCACGATGGCGCCCAGTGGCGCGACCACGCCATCTTCGGCCTCCTCGAGGGCGAACTGCGCGAAGCGTGACGCCCTAAATTCCTTGTCGCCTCCCGCTGACCCCGGTTACAGTCGACGGTCTTCGAAAGGTCCAGCCCGCCGATGCTGTCCGACGACGTCAAACTGCAGGTCAAACGCGCCACCGACATCGTCGACGTCATCCAGAGCTACATCCCGCTTCAAAAGGCGGGAAACAGCTTCAAGGCGCGCTGCCCTTTCCACGAGGAAAAGACGCCGTCCTTTAATGTCCACCCGGTCGAGCAGTACTTCAAGTGTTTCGGCTGCGGCAAGGGCGGAGACGTGTTCACGTTCGTGATGGAGATGGAGAAAGCGACGTTCCCGGAAGCGCTGAAGATGCTCGCCGACAAGGCGAACATCCCGCTCAGGCCGCCCGACCCGGCCGAGCGCGCGGCAGCGTCCATCCGGGAGGAGATTTACAAGGTCAACCGTTGGGCCGCGGGGCTCTTTCACAAAAAGCTGCTGGAAGGTGAAGAAGGAACCGAGGCGCGAGCCTATGTCGCGTCGCGGGGTATTTCGCCGTCGATGGTGAGCCGGTTTTTCCTCGGGTATGCGCCGAGGAGCTGGGAGTGGATCCTGGACCAGGGGAAAGTGAAGGGCTACGACGCGGAGATGCTGGTGGCGTCGGGGCTCGCGATTCCCCGGACGGACGGCCGGGGCGGGCACTACGGGCGCTTCAGGAACCGCCTGATGTTCCCGATCGTCGATATCCGTGACCGGGTTGTGGGATTTGGCGCGCGGGCGCTGGACCCGGAGGACAATCCGAAATACCTGAACTCGCCGGAGACGCCGGTCTTCCGCAAGAAGGAATTCCTGTACGGGTTGAATTTCGCGCGACAGGCCGCTTCCAAGACAGGACAGCTCGCGATCGTCGAGGGTTATACGGACGTCATCGCCGCGCACCAGCATGGCCACGAGTACGTGGTGGCCACCCTGGGTACGGCGCTGGCGTCCGAGCACGTGAAACAGCTGAAAAGATTCGCGCCGAAGGTCATCGCCGTTTACGACGGCGACGCCGCGGGCACGAAGGCCAGCGAGCGGTCCCTCGATTTCTTCCTCAACGAGGACGTCGAGTTCCGCATCGCGACCCTTCCTGCCGGGCATGACCCGGCCGACTGTTTCACAAAGCTCGGGTTGGAACCGTTCGGGAAGGCCGTGGCAGACGCGCGGGAACTCTTCGAGTTCCGCCTCGATCTAGCCCGCGGCCGGCACGACACGGCGACGGCGAAAGGTTCAGCGGCGGCGGTAGAGGAAATAATCTCGACCCTCGCGCTCGTTAATAGTGATGTGCTTCGTGAAGCGCAGATCCGGCGTGTGACGGACGTTTTCGGCGTGCCGGAGACGGTGCTGAGGAAGGAGCTGGGCAAGAGGGCGCGGGGGGCGGTGAAAGCGGCCCCGGTTGTTTCCGCGGTTTCGGCGCCGGTGTCCGACCGCGACGTGCTGATGGGACGTGAGCTTGTGCAGTTGATGCTGCTGGGCGGCCCGACGCTGGAAGCCGTGAAGAAGACGATCCCGCTCGATGAATTCCCGTCCGAAGAATCCCGCAAACTGGGAGAGTTGATCCTTGGAATCGCTGAAAAACAAGGCGCCGTTGGACCCGATGCCGTCTTCTCCGCGGTCGCCGGAGACTCCGCACTCTCGGCCCTCGTTGCGGACATCGTCGCCGAAGGAAGCCGGAAGCCGGGGAATCCCGAGAACCGACTCGCGCTCGCCGCAGCCTACCTCAAAGGCCGCTCCGACCTCGCAAGGACAGCCCGTCTCGAAAGGGAAAGGGCCGCAGCCCGTGCAAAAGGGGACGTCGAAGGGGAGCGCCGAGCCTTCGAAGAACTCGCCCGCCTCCAGCGCGACCGATCCGAACGCCAACGCCCCCGACGCGCCTGGTGACGGGATCACCCCCGAAATCAAGTCCCTGATCGACGAGGGAAAGAAAAAGGGGTTCCTCTCATGGGAGGAGATCAACAAGTTCCTCGGCGACGACACCGTCGCGCCTGAGAAGCTCGACGCGATCATGGTCGCGCTCGAGGACGCCGGCATCGACACGGTCGATGAGACCGAAATCGGGGCCACCAAGGGACCCGGCGAGGAAGAGGAAGAAGAAGTTTCACCCGACGAAGCCGAGGAAGAAGCCGAACCCGAGTTCGAGGAGGACATTTCCCTCCGCAAAGGCCCCGGCGAAAAGATCGACGACCCCGTCCGCATGTACCTCACGCAGATGGGCGAGATCCCGCTTCTCACCCGCGAAGAAGAAATCCTCCTGGCGAAAAAGATCGAGCTCACGCGCAAGCGGTTCAGGAAAAAAGTCCTGGAGTGCCCGGTCTGCGTCCATGAATCGATCCAGATCCTCGAGGACGTCCGCTCGGGCGAGCTGGCATTTGACCGCACGCTGAAAGCGGACGCGGCGCTCGACGTGTCGAAGAACGACATCATCCAGCGCCTCCCCGAGAACATTGACACGCTTCGCGACCTCCTGACCTCCAACCGCGACGACTACACGCTGGCGGGGAACGAGAAGACGGGGGAAGAGGAGCGGATCCGCCTGAGGCGCAAAGTGAAAGCGCGCCAGCGGAAGTGCGTGATCCTGCTGGAAGAGTTGAACATCCAGACGAAGAAGATCCGGCCGATGATGGACCGGCTTCAGGCGATTTCCGACCGGATGCACGCGATCCTGGCGGAGCTGGACACGCTGAAGGACGTCAAGAATGCGGCGCCGAAGACGGAAGTTTTGAAAGCGGAGCTGCAGGAGCTGATGGACCAGACGATGGAATCGCCCGCGATGATCCGGCAGCGGGTGAACGACATCGAGGAGCGGTACCAGGAGTACGAGAAGGCGAAGAGGAAACTGAGCTCGGGGAACCTGCGCCTGGTGGTGTCGATCGCCAAGAAGTACAGGAACCGCGGGCTGTCGTTCCTCGACCTGATCCAGGAAGGAAACACCGGCCTGATGAAGGCCGTCGAGAAGTACGAGTACCGGCGCGGCTACAAGTTCTCGACCTATGCGACGTGGTGGATCCGGCAGGCGATCACGCGGGCCATCGCGGACCAGGCGCGGACGATCCGCATCCCGGTCCACATGATCGAGACGATGTCGAAGCTCCGCAACGTCACCAAGAAGCTCATCCAGAAGAACGGCCGGGAACCTACGATCGAGGAAATCGCGAAAGAGACCAACATCAGCGTCGAGGAAACGAAGCGCGTGATGAAGATCTCCAAGCACCCGATCAGCCTCGACAGGCCGATCGGGAACGGCGAGGACTCTTACTTCGGCGACTTCATCGAGGATGAAACCGCCGAATCCCCGGTCAACGCCGCCACCTACGAGATGCTCAAGGAGAAGATCGAGACCGTCCTCCAGACCCTCTCGTTCCGTGAACGCGAGATCATCAAGCTTCGCTACGGCATCGGCACGGGGTATACTTACACGCTTGAAGAAGTCGGTCGCATCTTCAAGGTGACCCGCGAACGTGTCCGCCAGATCGAGGCTAAAGCCGTGAGGAAACTTCAACATCCCATCCGCAGCCGGAAGCTCGAAGGATTCCTGGACGGGATCGCCAAGGAATGACCTGACAGGGCGGGACCCGAAACGGTCCCGCCCTTTTTCTTTCACGGAGAACCGCACCGCGATGGATCAGCCCCTCAAGCCGACGATGAAGGACCAGGTCAGCCTCCTCCGGGTACTCCAGGATCTCGACAAGCAGATCTTCCGGTGGAACAAAGACAGGATGCAGAAGCCCAAGGCGCTCGATGCCGTCGAAAAAGATGTGAGCGCGAAACGCGGCGAGCACGACGCGAAGGTGAAAGCCGCGAAGGACGCCAAGCTGGAAGTGGAAAAGCGGGAGCTCGAGCTGAAGGAGCGCGAGGAACGGCGCAAACGGCTCGAGGGGCAGCGCGACCAGTCGAAGTCGAACAAGGAATACCAGGGCTACAATTTCGAAATCGCCGCCATCAAGACCGAGTCGGGAAAGGTCGAGGAGGAAGTCCTCCGCCTGATGAGCTCGGTTGAAGAGGCGACGAAGATTTCGGGCGAGTCCAAGGCGGTGCTGGATGTGTCGGCCGCGAAACACGCCGAGGCAAAGAGCGCCGTGGACGCCGAGCTCGCCAAGATCGACGCCGAGCTGAAGTCGCTTCGCGACCGCCGTCTCGCCGCGACAGCGTCCCTGGACCCCGATTTCCTGAAAATGTACGACCGGATCCACAAGGCGAAGGCCGATGCGGTTGCGCTGGCCCCGGCGGTGAAGGTCGGCGACGGCTTCCATTGTGGCGGTTGCCGGATGGAGATCACCTTCCAGGACATCAACACGGTGATGAAGGCGAAGGAACCCGTGCAGTGCCGTTCCTGCGGGCGGATCCTGTACCTGGAAGTGAAGGCCGAGCCGGCTCCGGCGAAGTAGGCGGGCGAGGATGGCGCCACGCTTTGACGTCATCTACGACGGGGACTGCGGGTTGTGCGAGGCGTCGCGCAGGTTCGGCGAGCGGTTGGACTGGTTCGGCGTGTTCCGCTGGAGGCCGAACCAGGAAGAGGCGGTGCTGAAGGACCATCCGCACCTCACGGCCAGGGCGCTTGACGGGGCGCTTCACGTGACGGGGGAAGGGCGGACGCTCGCGGGGTTCGACGCGGTGCGTTTCATGCTTCTCCGATGGCCCCTTGCGGCCTGGCTCGGCGCGCTCTGCTATCTACCCGGGGCTGCGGTCCCCGGACGCGCGGCCTATCGATGGGTCGCGGACCATCGGCGTACCGTCCTCGCCTGCCGCATCGGGGAGCCGACGATCGTTCACAAGTTTTTCGCGAGCGCGTTCATCTGCATGGTGCTGGCCTTCGCCCTCGCGGGCCCCATCCTCCGCATCGAGGACTGGCCGCTCACCTGCGCCCCGATGTTCGCCACTCCCCTCGAGGCCGATGGCGCGCGCTACTCCTTCCGCTTCGTCGCCCTCGATGCCTCGGGGAAAGAACGCGAACTCGCTTCGGAATCCTCCGGCGTGACCGAGCTTCGCCTGAAACGCCTGCTCTTCGGGCGCTACTACGGTTCCGTGGATCCGTCCTACGAGTACGGCGGATTTCCCGCAGATACCCCGGCCGCGTTCGAGAAGCGCATGACCGGATTCTTCGACGAGTTCGTCGATGGTGCCCGGAAGGGCAGAACGCTGCCGCGCGGGATCGTTGAAATCCAGCTGGTTGTGATTCGCGAAGCGGGAACTGCCCGGGAACGCCACGTGTCGGGACGCTACAACGTCCGCGACCGGAAATTCCGGAGGTCCCCGTGACCGCCTGGAACCGCTTCTGGTTCTCGACTTCCCGCCGGTATTCGATCGGGTTCTTCCGGATCCTTCTGTGCACCTGGCTCATCGCCGATTTCATCGATTTCCTTCCGGCCATGGATCTCGTCATGAAGCGCGGCGAGACGTTCATGGACCCGTGCGCCGGCCTGCGGTGGATCGGGCGCCTTGTTCCTCCGCTGGCAGACGCCGCTGACTTCCTCCCCGCACTTCGAATCGCCGCCTGCATCCTGGCCCCCCTTGCCCTCGTCGGCCTCGGGACGCGTTTCTCCCTCTTCCTCCTCGCCCTCGTGAATTTCACCCTGAGGTCCTACCAGAACTCGTGGACCTACGTCGGCCACGCCAGCATTCTTCCTTCGATCGCGCTCTTCGTTCTCGTTGTCGCGCCCGGCGTGAAGGCATGGTCGCTGGATGCTCTCCTTGAAGCGTGGCGGGCGCGGCGCCGGGGCGAAAAGTTCGTGCTGTTCGACCGGTTGGCCGGGCCGCCGGCGGCGGTCTGGCCGGTTCACCTGATCCTGGCGACGGCGGCCATCGTGTATTTCTCATCCGGGGTGGCCAAGGTCCGCTGGTCGGCTGCAGACTGGACGAGCGGCCGTACCCTCCAGTGGTACCTCCAGGGGAACGGCGGCGACCGGCGACTCGGGCACTGGACCCAGTTCTTCACGGCGCGGCGCGAGACTCCGCCGGAACAGAAGTTCCGCGACCCGTGGGGCCTCGACAAAATCGTCAACTCGACCATGTCCACGCCCGCCGGACGCGCCCTTGGTTCGTCGCTCCCCGCCTGCGCCTGCCTGGCGTGGGCCACGCTTCTCCTCGAACTCGCATTCCCCGCGCTTTTCTTCCTGCCCCGCCCCGCGCAGTACGCGCTTCTCGCCGCCGCAACCGCCTTCCACGCCGGCATCGGCGTCCTCATGGGCATCGACTTCGGCGGATGGGCCACGCTGTTCCTTGCCGCCGTGGACTGGAACGCCGTCCTGCGCCGCGCCGGGGAAATTCTGCCCGGGCTGCACGCTTCCCGCCGCGACAATTAGACCCTGCCGGCAGGCAATGGTGAAGCGGCGACGGGGAGGAGGATGCGGAACACCGCGCCGCCTGCGGCCGAAGAATGGGCCGTGATGATGCCGCCGTGGGCATGAACGATCTGGTGGGCGATGGCGAGCCCGAGGCCCGTGCCTTCCTTTTTGGTCGAGAAGAACGGCTCGAAGACCCGCGGAATATCGGCGGAGGCTATCCCCGGGCCGCTGTCCTCGATCGTGATCTCGATGGCGGGGCCGGACGGAAGATCGGACGGTCGGGCCCTCGTCGTGATGGTTCCCCCCGCGGGCATCGCCTGGATGGAATTCAGCAGCAGGTTGATGAGCACCTGCTTGACCTGGTCCCCGTCCGCCTGGGCAAATGGCAGGTCGGGCGAAAACTCCCGCTCGACCCGGAAGCGGCCGGACATTTCCTGTTCAAGCAGGCTGAGTGTGGATTCGATGAGCGCGGGAATGGCCACGCGGCGCGGAGCCGGCGTCCGGGGACGCGCGAACTGGAGAAAGTCCGTGATGATCCGGTTCAGGCGCTTCGATTCCCGGTCGATGATCTTGAGGAGCTGGATGTCCGAAGGGGCGGCGGCGGCCTGGCCGGCGGACTTGAGAAGTGCCTGGGCGGCGGCGGAGATGCCGGAGAGCGGGTTGCGGACTTCGTGGGCGATGGAAGCGGAGAGTCGCCCGATGGCGGCGAGCGATTCGGAGCGCACGACCAGGGCCTGGGCGTCGCGGATTTCCTCGTTCGAGAGGGAGAGGTCCTGGAGCAGGCGGGCGTTTTCGAGGCAGACAGCGGTGTAGGTGGCGAGTGTTTCGAGCGCCGTCACATCCTCGTGGGCGTGCACCCGCGGGGCGGCGTCGGCGACGCAGACCGCACCCAGGATCCGGCCGCCCGCACGGATCGGCACGGCGAGCGCGCTCCGCGCGCCGAGAATCGCCCCCGTGGCCCGCATCCCGGCGGACGTCTCGGCCGCTTCGAAATCGGGCACGGCAACATGGACGCCCTCGCCGGTCAGTCGGCCGTCGAACAGGGAAGCGCCGTCGAACTGTTTTCCCGCAATATCCGCGAGTCCGCCGTCCTGCGCATCGACGCGGAATCCCCCCGGCGAAATCACCCACACCCAGGCGGCGGCCGATCCCGCCAGCGCGCGCGCGCGCCCCGCGGCGCCGCGGACGACGTGTTCAGGGTCGCGTGCTGAAGCGAGTTCCTGGCCGGTTCGGAGGAGTGACTCGCCGAGCTCGGCGCGACGTTCCGCGATTTGCCAGAGGTTCAGGTTTGCGAGTGAAGCGGCGCAGAGGCCCGC
>JAIOPR010000331.1 GCA_021413805.1 Planctomycetota bacterium | reverse complement strand
CGGAAACCTTTCGGTGCACCTCCGGGCGCTGGAAGAAGCGGGCTACGTCGAGGTCGCGAAAAGCTTCGTTGACCGCCGGCCGCGCACGGAAGCGGGGATCACGAAGAAGGGTCGCGCGGCGTTCAAGGCGTATGTCGAGGCTCTGGGGCGGATTGTGAAGGGAAATCGATGAGGCCGTTCCGGCGCAGCGGACGATTCATGGAGGCGACAATGCCGCGCCCCCGTCTTCAGGCGGGCGGCTCCTACACCGGCCGATCCGCGACTCCCTGGAACGTCCTCAGCGTGCGCCGCTCGTCGCGCCCCTCGTAGAACTCTTCCCAGAGCCGCTGCCAGCCCTGCAGCAGTTCGTCCTCGGTGAAATTCACCGGCTTGAACACGACGTTGCCCGTGTTCCAGAGGTCGTAGTTCCGGTGAAGGATGCGCTTCTCCGCTTCCATGCGCTGCCCGAACGGCGTTCCGGGGAACGGGGTCTCGATGTAGAACTCGGCGAGGTCGATGCCGGCTTCGCGGGTGAACTGGATGATGCGGTCGAAGACGCCGGGGTCCTGGTCTTCGGTGCCGACGCCGAATGAAGCGAAGAAATGGATGCCGGCGTCCTCGTTCATGCGGACGAGGTCGATGCCGGACTGCCACTCGGCGGCGGTGCAGTCGGCGCTGAGGAGGCGGCGGGAGACGCGGTCGAAGCCGAAGACGGTGTACATCGAGGAGGTGCCGCCGGCGGCGAGCTTGCGGTAGAACGCGGGGTCGGGGTCCATCATCATGGTCGAGGCGAGGAAGATGCTGAGGCCCTTCCCTGCCGTCTTTTCCATGATCTCGAGGAGGTATTTCTGGATGCGCCGCTTGTTGGGGAGCATCACGGTGTCGTCGATGATGTAGAACTGTTTGTAGGGCATGCCGTCGATGTCTTCGATGACCTTGTCCACGGGCCGGTAACGGATATCGAGGCCTTCCTTGAGCGGGATCGGGCAGCCGGTGCAGCGGACGGGGCAGCCGCGGGTGACGAGGACGAGGTGCGCTTTCCAGTTGTAGAGTTTGCCGTCGAAGATGTCGCGGCGGGCGACGGGGAGGTCGGCGAGGTTGTACTCGCCCGTCGGCTTGTAGCGCGGTTTGAGTTTTCCCTCGCGCAGGTCGGTGAGGATTTCGTTCCAGACGGGCTCGCCTTCGCCGACGCACACCGCGTCGGCGTGAGGCTGGGCTTCCTCCGGGATGCAGCTCGGGTGGATCCCGCCCAGGATCACGCGCGTCCCGCGACGGCGGAATTCGTCGGCGATTTCGTAAGCGCGCCGGGCCTGCGGCGTGAAAAAGCTGATCGCGACGGCATCGACCTTTTCGTCAAAGTCGATCGTCTGGCCGATGTTGTCGTCCGTCAGTCTCACTTCGACGTCCGGCGGAGTCAGCGAAGCGAGAATCGGCAGCCCGAGCGGGGGTGGCATCGCGTAGTTCCCCACCTGGTGCTTCTGCACCAGCGGGCGCAGCCGCTCGTGCCCTTCGAGGAATTTCCTGAAGCGCGGATAGATGAATCGCAGGCTCATCGAGGGGGCGCTCATGCGAAGAGCATCCTATCGCGGCGGCGGGGTGGAGCGGATGCATTTCTGCGGAAATGGGCGGACGCGGTGGTTACGCTGACCGCCCATCTCAAGGATTCCCCGATGTGGTGGCGGCTGATCTCTCCCCTGTCGTGGTACGGGTGGCCTCAATCCCCCGCTCGCCTTTATATCACCGGCGCCTTCGTCTCCTTCCTCGGCGGCGTGCTGCTCCTCTTTGGCGGTTGCGAAGTCCGTCGCGTCGCCCAGACGCGAGCGTGGCCGTCCACGATGGGGACTCTCGACGTCTCGAAAGTGCAGGACATCACCGAAAACCAGGACCATCCCGTGTTCCGTCTCCGGGTCGCCTACCATTTCGAACTCGCCGGCCAGCAATTCCATGGCGACCGGTTGACGCCGCTGGGCGCACCGAACGACTCGGAGCAGGAAGCCGCGGCCAGGGCGATGGCGCACCCCTCGGGGCAACCGTGCGCGATCTTCTACGACCCGAAGGATCCCAAGGTCAATTGCCTCGAGCCGGGAGCCACCGGGAAGGCATGGACCTGGGTCTGGCTCGGCCTCGCGATGCTGGTCCTCGGCGCCATCCCGATCGCGAGCCTGATGTTCATCCCCGCGCCGAAGGAATAGCCATACTTGACCTGCCCGGTCATCTTGCGCTTGCGCCACGCCCACCTGACTGTCACCATACCGCTTCACGCCCTCCCCACAGGGCGCCCGACGATACGGAGGTCCTGACATGGCGCGCGCCGCTGTCGCTTTCCTTCTCTTCGTCGCCCTCGCTTCCCCGGCATTCGCCCAGGGAAAACCCGCGCCCCCCGATCAGCCGCTTCAGGAAGCCCGCAAGAAATCCCTCGAAGAGCTGGGGAAGCTGCGGGAGTTGATGGCGAAGAGCGGCTACAAGGGCGAAGTGGACGACGTTGACTCGACGATCAAGCGGATCATGGAGCCGGAAAAGGCGATCAAGGCGGCGGGATTGGCGACGGCGTGGCCGGGGGACGACAAACACGAAGAGATCCTGAAGGCGTGGAGCGAGGCCGGCGACAAGCTGGCGGCGATCTTCACGGAAGCGGCGGGCAAGCTGGACGGGGCGCTGAAGGAAGAGGCTGAAATTCTGTCGGGGTGGTTCACGTCGTGGAGCCACGTGGCCGACGGGATCCGGCGGCTGAACGCGCGGCGCAAGTTCTGCAAGCTGACGCCGGTGATGGAAGACTGGTCCGGGTCGATGGCGGGATACCTGCACGGCCGGTATCTCCAACTCAACAAGAACGATCCCTCGACGGCCGGGCTCGGGGCGCACAACGAAAACCCGAAACTTCCCGGGGCCACCAACGACGGCGCCTGGGCGGCGGGCGGAATTCTCGGCGGCGGACCGGCGGCGTACTGCATGGACGGCTGGCTCGGGTCCGCGTACCACCGCGACCCCGTCCTCAGCCGCAATACCTCGCGCGTCTGCTTCGGCGGGCTCGCCCCCAACGGATGGTGGAGCTGCCGCAACGCGGGCGGCGGCGGTGGCCAGGCGCTCGGCGACATCATCAGCTTCCCCGGCGACGGCGACACCGATATCTCGCCGACGTTCGGCGGCGAAGGCCCCAATCCTCTCCAGAAATTCGGCGAGACCAGCTCCGGAACGCTCTTCTCCGTCGAATTTCTCCGCGGAAAGCCGAAGAAGCCGGTCGTGCGCCTCCTCGAACCCGACGGCACTTCGGTCGAGCTCTACGACATCCAGTCGTACCCGATGATCATGGCGGCGAAAAAGCCGCTGAAGCCGGCGACGAAATACACGATCGACATCGCGGGCCAGGACGGGACGAAGGTCGTCATCACGTTCACGACGTCGGATGGACGCGGGATCCCGGTGCCGGGCAACGGACAGGCGCCGCCGAAATAGCCGAGGGGCGGTGGCTGTGTGATGTGGAATCGGATTCAGAAGTTCCGATGGCCGGTGCTACGATCAGCCCCATGCCGCGCTTCCGGATCTGGGACGTCCTGCTCGGCGCCGCGCTGCTGGCGATGCTCGCGCACATGATCCTGCTCGTCCGGCAACGCTCGGCGCTGGAGTGGGCCATCGAAGAGCGCGTTGCGGAGAAAGCGGCGCCTCCACCCGCCGCGCAGGAAGGCGCCGACCGGGGGGCGGACCTGAGGAAAGAGCGCGACGAGCTGGCCAGGTCATTGTCGGAGCTCCAGGCGCGATTTTCCGCGGTTGAGAGCGAGAAGGCGGTCCTCGCGAGCCGCGTCGCGGCGCTGGAATCGCGATCAGCGCGGGGAACCAACAACGAAGCGATCCAAGGCGTGCTGGACGAACTTGACGTCGCCAACGACCGCCTCCGGAAGGCCTACACGGACATTGAGGAATTGGAAGAACAACTGGTCGCTGTCTCTCGCTCGAAGAACGAAATTGAAGAGCAGCTCGCAATCCTGAGGCTCCAGCCCCTCCCGCCGGCTCCCGGCGACCTCGCGGAGTGCCCACAAATCGACGGCGTCATCCTGGGCGTCAGCGACAAAGTCAACCTTGTCCTGATTTCCGTCGGCAACAAGGACAACGTGAAGGTCGGCTACAAGTTCACGGTGTACCGTGGAAGCGAATACGTCTCGAAGCTGGTCGTGGATAAGGTCGAAGACACCTGGGCTGCGTGCCGCGAGCTCCTAGAGTTCCGCAAGGTGGACATCCAGCAGGGCGACAGTGTTTCGACGCACGTGTTCGATTAACGCGGACGGGCTCAAGGCAGAGACTTCCCCGCGGCCGGCCACGCAGAAACGTGGCCAGCCGCGGTTTTTGGATCAATAGCGATAGTGGTCAGGCTTGTACGGCCCTTCGACGCCCACGCCGATGTACCCCGCCTGCTCGGCCGTGAGCCGCGTGAGATTAGCGCCGACCTTGGCGAGGTGGAGCCTCGCGACCTTCTCGTCGAGCTTCTTCGGGAGCACGCTGACGGTGCCGGGCTTGAAGGCCATACCGGTCAGGACGTCCTTCCCGTGCACGGCGTTGTTCCAGAGCGCGATCTGCGCGAGCACCTGGTTGCAGAACGAGTTGGACATCACGAAGCTCGGGTGGCCCGTGCCGCAGCCCAGGTTCACCAGCCGGCCGCGCGCCAGCAGGATCAGGCGCTTCCCGTCCGGGAAAATGAACTGGTCCACCTGCGGCTTCACGTTTTCTTCCTTGATTTCGGGGTTCTTCTCCAGCCAGCTGACTTCGATCTCGCTGTCGAAGTGCCCGATGTTGGAGAGGATGGCGCCGTCCTTCATGGCGCGCATGTGGTGCTGATTGATGACGTTCACGCAGCCGGTGCAGGTGACGAAGATGTCACCGTCGGGCGCGATCTCGTCCATGGTCACGACGTCGTAGCCTTCCATGGCGGCCTGAAGGGCGCAGATCGGGTCGATCTCGGTGACCGCCACGCGGGCGCCGAGGCCCCGGGCCGCCTGGGCGCAGCCCTTGCCCACGTCGCCGAACCCGGCGATGACGACGACCTTGCCGGCCACCATGATGTCGGTGGCGCGCTTGATGCCGTCGAAGAGCGACTCGCGGCAGACGTACTTATTGTCGAACTTCGACTTGGTGACGGAGTCGTTAACGTTGATCGCGGGGATCATGAGCTCGTTTTTCGCCGCCATCTCGTAGAGGCGATGCACGCCGGTCGTCGTCTCCTCGGAGACGCCCTTGATGTCCTTGGCCATTTTCGTGAAGCGCTGGGGATCCTTCTTGAGCGAGGCCTGGAGCAGCGTGAGGATGACCTTGAGCTCTTCGTTTTTCGCGGTGGAGGGATCCGGCACCTTCCCTGCCTTCTCGAACTCGACGCCCTTGTGCACGAGCAGCGTAAGGTCGCCGCCGTCGTCGAGGAGCAGGTTCGGCCCCTTGTTGCCGGCGAAAGCGCTGACCTGGCGATCGATGTTCGCCCAGTATTCGGTCAGCGTTTCGGCCTTCCACGCGAACACCGGCACGCCGGCCTTCGCGATCGCCGCCGCCGCCTCATCCTGCGTCGAGTAGATGTTGCAGGAAGTCCACGTCACTTCGGCACCCAGCTCCACGAGCGTCTCGATCAGGATCGCCGTCTCGATCGTCATGTGCAGGCATCCCGCCACGCGGGCGCCCTTCA
>JAIOPR010000330.1 GCA_021413805.1 Planctomycetota bacterium | reverse complement strand
GCCCGATCACGATCGGGCCGCTTCCGATCAGGCAGATCTTCTTGATGTCGCGTCGCGCTGGCATGACTTTCCGGCTCCTGTAAGGGCTCACCCGCCTTCGCCCTGCGGGCTTCGACGGGTTTCGCCGCTCTTCGCGCTTCGCGCTCGAGCGGCTCAAAAAAAGCCCCGCATCGCGGGGCTGGGGGTCTTCCCTATGTGCGGTGGGGGTGGGTCACTCGTTTTGGCCTAAACCTTCCAGAATCTAAGGAAGGCGGGGCGATTGAGCAAGCGAATGTCGGTTATTTCGGCTTGTCCTCGAGTTTCTGGATGGTTTCGTCGGCGGGAAGTGCCTGTTTGGCGAGTTCGAGCCAGTGGGCTCGGACGGGGTCCATGTCGAACTGGCCGGTGATCGCGTCCGGCGCGGTCTTGGGGTAAGCGATCGACTGCAGTTCGTCGCACGAGAAGCAGAGGACCAGGTCGGCGTGGTCGTCCGCGGACTTCACGACGAACACGACTCCCGGGACGAAATCACACTCCTTGTCGAATCCGGGCTGCGTCCGGCCCTTGAGGAGAAGGGTCGCGATCCGGCAGGCGAACGCCGGGCCGAGGTCGGGCCCCTGCGAGATCACCGGGTAGCCGCCCGCGATCTGCCGCTCCTTCGCTGCAGGATCGCCTTTCTTCGGCTTGATGCGGTACACCTCCACCTTCTCCGCGGCGAGCAGCACCTTCACCCCGTGTTTTCCAACCTGTTTCTCGGCCCCCGCGTCGGGTTCCCATTTCCATCCGACGAGTCCCTGCACGATCTTGTCGTCGGGAAGCGCCTCCTGGGCGAGCCGGACGAGGGCGGCGCGATAGTTGTCGAAGTCGCGCATCGTGATGGAAGCGTCGGCGGCTTTCGGGTCCGTGGCGACGATCTCGAACTGGTCGCAGGAGAAACAGAGGAGCAGGTCGGCGTGGTCGCCACCGTTTACGAACCGGAAAAGCACGCCGGGCTGGAACTTGCATTCCTTCGCCTTCCCCGTCGGCGCTTCCTGCCCCTCTGTCAGCGTGGTGCGGATCCGGGCCGCGAACGCTTCGCCCTGGTCCTTGCCGCGGGAAATGACCTTGTGGCCGCACACGACATTGGGGCCCTCCGCCTTCGTCGGGTCCGGCTCGATGCGGTAGACCTCGACCGTCTTCGCGGAGTCGATCTGCCTCCACCCGTACGCGCCGACGTCCTTCTTCAGCCCATCCACGGCGGTATTCGGCGCATCCCCTGCGAAGGCGGGAAGCGCGGCGAGCGTGGCGACGGCGAGAAGCAGACGGTTCATTTCTTGTCTCCTTTGTCGGTCAGCCCCTGGATTTCCTTGTCCTCCGGGAACGCGTCCTTGCACAACTTCACCAGCGCCGGGCGCGCCGCGTCGAAGTCCTCGTGCGACGTCTTGCGGTCCTTCTCGCCGGGCGGAATCGTCGAGACTTCGAGCTCGTTGCAGTTGAAGCACAGGACGACGTCCACCCAGTCCTTGTCCTGCCACAGGCGGAACCCGACCCCGGGCTGGAACTCGCATTTCTTGCCCTTCTCCCAGTCGTACGTCTTCTCGTCGAACAGGATCGCCGCGATTCGCGCCGCGAATTCCTTCGGCTGCTCCTTGCCCGTCGAGATGACCGGGTACCCGCCGCACTCCTTGCCCATCGGCTCGGTCGGCTTCTCGGGATTCACGCGGAAGACCTCGACGCGGGAAGCGCCGGCCACGATGCCGACGGGGCGCGTTCCGCCCATCCAGGCCTTGACCTTGTCGGAGGGGCCTTTCGGTTTGTCGTCGTCCGCGCGGAGAGCGACGCCGAGGGAAAGCACGAGCGCGCCCGCTGCTGCCAGTTTCATGATCCGCATGCCGCCTCCTTGTTTTTTTCGTCCGGGAAGTCTACCGCGAATCGTGATGGGAGGGACGTGGCGAATGGCTTAACGGCTTGCCGCAGAGGACGCAGAGAAAAAAAAGAGAAAAAGGGAGAAAACAATTTCGGGGTAAAACGGCACTCCTCAAAGCTCTATTTTTTCTCCGCCGTTCTCCGTGGCGACGCCGTTAAACCGCACTCCACGTCCCCCTCACTCATCGTAAGGCGACTTACCGTCCATCCACCGGTCCGTATCGTCCGGGTCCACATCCGCCTCCGGCCTCGGCGCCGGCCCCCACGCCCGGTTCACATGCACCAGCATCACCAGCCGCGACGGCAGCTCTTCTATAAACCGGCTCGGGCGCTGCCGAAGCGACGGGTACTGCCCCTCCCTCGCGAACAGCGGGTAGGTCAACTCCAGGTGGCGCCGGGCCCGGGTCACGGCGACATAGAACAGGCGGCGCTCTTCTTCGTCGCTTCCCTCCCCCAGCGCCCTCGCGTCCGGAAAGCGCCCTTCCACGAGCCACGGGACGAAAACCGCCTGCCACTCGAGGCCTTTCGCCTGGTGGATGGTCGAGAGCACGAGGCGGCGCTCCGGGGGAAGCCCTGTGGTGTCGGGCTCGACGGCGTTGGAGTAAAGCGCGAGTTCGGCGAGGAACTGGGAAGTGTCCTGGAAGCGGGTCGCGTAAGCCGCGAGCGTCTCGAGGTCGAGGATGCGGGAGTTGGCGTTTTCGTAGGTGTCGTGGAGGAGCGTGCGGAAGCCGCCGGCGAGGACGGCCTCGAGCTGGGCGGAGGGCTTGTCCTTCTGGGCGAGGACGGCCTGCATGGTGCGGGCGAGGTCTTCCATCCCGGCCGCGGCGGCTTTCGGCGCTGGAAGTTTTTTTTTCGAGAGTTCGCCCAGCGGGTCCTTGCTCTTCGACACCGCCGCCCAGATCTTGGCCGCCGTGGCCTTCCCCACCTTGGGCAGGAGCCTGAGGGCGCGTTTCCACGCCAGCTCGTCCATCGGGTTCGCGGCGATGCGGAGGTAGCTGGAAGCGTCCTTGATGTGGGCCTGCTCGAAGAACCGGATCCCGGAACGGATTTCGAACGGGATGCCGCGGCGGGAGAGCTCGAGCTGGAGTTCCATCGAGAGGTAGTGGGAGCGGTAAAGGACGGCGATCTGGTCGAGGTCGATGCCCTCGTTTTCGAGGTCGCGGATGCGCTGGGCGAGATACGCTGCCTGCTCGTCGGGACGCTCGAGCGGGACGAGTTTCGGAAGCGGCCCGGGGGGCTGCTCCGACACGAGCTTCTTCGCGTACTGCTGGCTGTTGTGCTCGATCGAGGCGTTCGCGAGGGCCAGGATTTCCGGCGAGGACCGGTAGTTGATTTCCAGCTTGAACATCTTCGCGTCCGGGTACCGCTCGTTGAACTTGATGATGTTCGCGAAATTTGCGCCGCGGAACGAGTAGATCGACTGCGCGTCGTCTCCCACCACCATGAGGTTCCGGTGCGCCGCCGCGAGGTGGTCCACGATCTTTGCCTGCAGCAGGTTCGTGTCCTGGTACTCGTCCACCATCACGTACGCAAACCGCCGCTGGAACTCCGACCGCACCTCCGCATCCTGGTCCATCGCGCGCAGCCACAGCGTCAGCAGGTCGTCGAAATCCACGATCCCCAGGTCCATCTTCCGCGCCGCGTACGTACCCTGCCACGTCTCCAGCTCCTGCAGCAGGTCCAGGTGCATCGGGTACCGCCGCGTCACCACTTCTTTCATCGGCTCCAGCGTGTTCGCCGCCATCGAGATCATGTCGAGCACGACCTGTGGTTTGGGGAAGCGCTTGTCGGTCGCCGCGGCCTGCTCTTCCATGCACTCGCCCAGCAGATCCTCGGCGTCGTCGCGGTCCGCGATCGTGAAATTGCGCGGCAGCCCCACGACGTGCCCGTGGCGGCGAAGCGCGAGGTGCCCGGCGTGGTGGAACGTGCCGCCGACCGCGCTCACGGCACCGCCCAGAAGCGTCTCGGCGCGCGCCAGCATTTCGCTCGACGCCTTGTTCGTGAACGTCAGGAGCAGGATCGCGCCGGGCGGCACTCCCGTCTCGACCAGCCGCGCCACGCGGTACGTCAGCGTCCGCGTCTTGCCGCTTCCCGCCCCCGCAATCACCAGGAGCGGACCGCCGCCCGCCATCGCCACCTCGAGCTGCTGCGGGTTCAGCTCCGCGGCATAATCGATCCGCGAAGCCCCGCCCGCGGGGCGCAGCTCGTACTCCTCCCGCGGGCCGCCGGTCATCGCTGGCCGCCGCGGTCTACTTCTTGACCTAGCCGGCCTTCTTGATCGCGGCGATCTTCTTCCCGGAGGCCTGCCTCCAGCGGCGCTGCAGGCGCTTCAGCGCCTTGCGCTCGGTCCGGAGACCCGCGTCCTTGCGGCGCTCTTTCGACGCTTTCTTCAGGTCGGCCACTTTCTTCTTCTGCGCGTCCACGTCCTTCTTCACTTCTTCGACATTGGTCTTGGGCATGGCTTCTCCTGGGGAGGTCTCTGTGGGGGGAGGGACGTTACCAGCGAGGAGAAGGGGGTGTCAACTCCGGCGGCGCTGGCTGCCCGGCGGGAAGGCGGCATGCGCGATTATTTCTCGCGCTTCGCAAGGGCCCGCCGCTACATTTCCCTCCCCTTCAACCGGAGACCGAGCGTGCCCCCGCAGCTGATCGTGGACATTTCAGGCGTGGACCTCACCAGGACGGAATTCGGGATCGACGAGATCCGCCGGGTCAACGCGCACCGTCACGAGTTTGAACTGCTGGACGGGGTGATCCATCTCGACCGGGAGCAGAAGTGGGCGATCGGGTACAAGCAGACGAGCATGAACGATTTCTGGGTGCGCGGGCACGTCCCGGGACGGCCGCTGATGCCGGGAGTGTTGATGGCGGAGAGCGCGGGGCAGCTGTGTTCGTTCGTGTACCGGAAGCTGATCAACCTGTCGCCGGAGACGTTCCTGGGTTTCGCGGGGATGAACAACATCAAGTTCCGCGGGACCGTGACGCCGGGCGAGCGTGTGCTGATCGTGGCAAAATCGGTGGAAGCGCGTCACCGGCGCGTGACGTTCGACGCGCAGTCGTTCGTCGGGGAGAAGCTGGTGTTCGAGGGGCAGATCATCGGGATGCCCGTCTGAACGCGCGAGCAGAAGTCGAACTGCGTCGCTGCCAGACGTCGCTCGCTTCGCTCGCTCGGCCTGGCCGCGGATTCGTTCGACTTCTGCTCGCGCGTTCAATCGCAGCCTCGACGAAAAACATTGGCCCGAATTCAGTGTAGACTTCTCACCCAACACTGTTCTCACACGAGGAGCTCCCATGAAATTCGCCAAGATGCACGGGATTGCCAATGACTACGTCGTCCTGAACGGGTTCAAGGACGGACTGCGCAACCCCGGCCCCCTCGCGAAAGAACTCTGCGACCGGCGCTTCGGCGTCGGCGCTGACGGATTGCTCGTCGTGATGCCCTCGAAGAACGCTGATTTCCGGATGCGGATGTTCAACCCGGACGGCAGCGAAGCGGAAATGTGCGGGAATGGAATCCGCTGCTTCGGGAAATACGTGTTCGACCACGGGCTGACCGGGAAGAAGACGATCACGGTCGAGACGCTTGCGGGAACGAAAACGCTGGACCTGAAGGCGGCCGGCGGCACGGTGAAGACCATCCGCGTGGACATGGGAACGCCGCGCCTCGAGCGCCCCGAGATCCCGATGGTCGGGAAAGGGCGGGCGGTCAACGAGGAGCTCAAGGTGGCCGGGCGGACGTTCCGCTTCACCAGCGTCTCCATGGGCAACCCGCACTGCGTGATCTTTGTCAACCGGGTGAAGGACTTCCCCGTCACGGAAATCGGCCCGCAGATCGAGACGCACAAGTGGTGGCCGCGGAAAGTGAACGTGGAGTTCGTGGAAGTCGTGTCGAGGAAAGAAGTCCGCCAGCGGACGTGGGAACGCGGCGCCGGGGAAACGTGGGGTTGCGGGACGGGAGCGGCCGCGGTTTGCGTGGCGGGCGTGCTGACGGGGCGGACGGAGCGAAAGATCCTGAACCACCTGCTCGGCGGGGATCTCAACCTCGAGTGGAAGAAGGACGGGCACGTCTTCAAGACAGGCCCGGCGGTGGAAGTCTTTGAGGGCGAGATCGCGGTGTAGGCATCTCCTCCCGAGCCCGCTACTTCTTCGCCGCGAACTTCGCCACCAGCCAGCCGCCCTTCTGCTTGTTCGTCATTTCCTTCAGGATCGCCACCGCGCGCTTTCCCCCGACACGGCCGTTGGAGAGATCTTTCATCACGACGCGGGCTTTGTGGGCGCGGAAAATCGAAGCGAACGAGTCGAGCACGAGTTCGGTCGGTCCCGCGAGGCGGCGGGCCAGCGTCTTGAGCCGCCCCTCCGGTTGCGCCAGTTTCGCCGGGTCCAGCTTTGAGACCTCTTCGCCCTCGACAGGCGTCCGCACCTGGCTGAGAAGTTCGTTCACGACTCGTCGCGCGCCGAACTCGAGGCTGGGATTTTCCTCGAGGAAGCGTTCGCACCGGCGGCGGATCAGGTCCTTCTCGAAATCCTCGAGCTTCCCGCATTCCTTGATGAACTGCATTCCCTTTTCCTGGGGGGAAACGTCGCGGGTGCAGATGCGGTCCATCGCGCGGTCGATGTCGCCCTGGCGCACCCAGCGCTCGGCGAAATCCAGCCCGGTTCCCTTGATGTTCTGCACGCCGAGGATGTGGACCCGCGTGTTCGGCGGGCAAAGCGAGCCGACGAGGCGGACCAGGTCGGCACCCTTGATGTAGTAGTCCAGCACCGTGTAGACCGAAGAGTTGAACCAGTCCCGGTACCACTTTCGGTGCGATTCCAGCCACCCCGCCATTGCCCCGGACTGGATCGCGGCCAGCAGTGCCGCCTTGTGCGTGGCCACGGAGACGAAGCCGGTGGCGGCGTCGCGGAGGAAACGCAATTCCTCGTCGGAGACGACGACGCCGGGCGACGCCTGCGAAGCGGCGGCCTGGACGAGCGCCTCGATGTCGAGCGGGCAGGATTCGAGCGCCGGGAGGACCTGCTCTTCCGAAACCGCCAGGATGTCGCCACAGCGCCACGCGAGTTCCTGGACGGTACGGCAGAGAAACCGGAGGTTGGCCACGTCGCGCGCGAGGACGTTTTCGAGATAGGTGGCGTGCTCGCCGCGGTCGGCGGGAAGCTGCAGGCGGGCGAGGCGCGCGGCGAGCGCTTCTTCGATGTATCCGTTCAGACCGTTCAGGTTGGAACCGATGAGGATGAATTTGTGCCCGGCGAGGTCGTCCACGACGATGGAGGCGAAGACCTTGGAGCGTGGGACGCGGTCGGCGCGGTTGTTGACGACCATGACCGTCCACTCGCGGCGGTCGGCGTCGGGGTTGTCGAGGCGGAGGCGGCGCCAGTTGTTCATGGTGCCGGCGCGTTCGTTGGCGGAGCAGCCGTTGGAGAAACGGAGCCGTCGTCCCCCCGCGACCTGGACCTCAGGGTAGGTCTTGAGAACGCCGAGGTCGGGGACCACGTGGTCGGCAACCTCCTTGATCATCCATCCTTCGTCGAGGCCTAACTCCTTGCCAAGCTGGAACGCGAGCATGAGGTTCTTCGGGTGGACGTTGTACGGGTACCGCTCGAGCACGTCGGGCGTGAGCAGGTCGGCCATTTCCGTCGGCGGCTCCAGCAGCCGCGCGCCGCGTTTCCGGGCGACTTCGCGCAGGACGGGCTGAAAGTTCTGCTCGGTGTGGATGACGGTGGCGCCGTTGCCGATGAAATTGGAGATCGCCTCGGAGACGTCGAACCCTGAAGGGCCCTGGATGTCCTCGTGGTCGGGATAGGTGTTGGTGATCGTGGAAATGTCGTCGGTCATCCAGGACTGCTGGAGGATCTTCACGTAGTCCGCCTGAAGCGCCATGCACTCCCACAGCATCACGTCGGCGTGCATGTTCGCGGCGATCTCGAGGACGTTCGTCTGCTCCCAGATGGTCGCCTTGTCATGCGGCCGGAACAGGTAGTACTCGCGCGATTCCTCGTAGTCGTGCGCGGTCACGAACATCGCTTCGCACCCCGTCGATTTCGAAATCATGCGGTAGCCGAGCGCGTTGAACAGCGCCGCCTTCTTGCGCTCGGTCCCGGATTTCCCGCGCGTTCCCCATCCTCCGACGATGAGCGGGATCTTGAGCCGCGCCCGCCGGGCGCGCCACTGGCGGTAGATGAACGAGAAGGCTATCCACGAGACGACCACGAGGACGAGGAGCGCCAGCTGAAGCAGCGTGTTCCCCGCGGGGCTGAACCACAGCTCGCTCCAGTCGCGCCACGATTCCAGGAACCGATCGAAGATGTTCATGTGAGGAAGTCGCCTCCCTCGGAACCGGGCGGAGCGGGGGGCGGAATGATGAAGTCCTTGTCCGGGTCTTCAGCGGCAGGCTTTTCTTCGGAAGCGGCGGGATCGGGCAGAAGAGGCGCCGTGAGTTCGTCCAGCGGGTCGGGCGCCGGGCTCCCGGGCGGCAGCATCAGCTCATCCAGCGGATCCTTCGCCGCTTCGCCAGGCGGCAACGCCAGCTCCTCCAGCGGATCGCGCGGGGCCTCGTCCGTCGCGGGGAGCACGAATTCTGCGGAAGGGCCTATCGCGGCGTCCGGCTGCACGAAATTGTCGGCGGACTCCACCGGCGGCTCGGCGTTCCAGGCGTCCGGCGATTCGGCGACCGAAGGCGCCGTGAGTTCCTCCCCGATCCCCGGCGCTTCCCCACCAGGCGCATCCAGCGCAATCGCCCCTTCCTCCGTCACCGGCGGCGGCGCGAAGCCCTCGGGTTGAAGTGGCGGAGCCACGGTGAAATAGGGCATCGCCAACGACAGCTCCGGTGGCGGATTCGGGATGAAATCCACCTGGTACCCCAGCGAACGCATCCGCTCGATGTACGCGTTCGGCGGCGCTTCCGGGTTCCCGTACCGCGCCTGTTCGCGAAGTGCCGCGAGGGCGGGATATTCGCGGGCCATCCGCCAGCGCAGTTTCCAGACCGCCTTCCGCGCGGTCGGCGGGGTGATCGTGACGATTCCCTCGCTGGCAAAGAGGCGGCACTTCCCGAATTCCAGCGCGTCGAGAAAATCGTCGGGGAGGGGCAGGAACCGGCGCCAGCCGCCCTCGGCGGTCATCTGGACGGGCTCTCCCGGCACCTTTGTCTGGGATTCCTCGCCCAGTCCCAAAGCGTGCGCCCGGAGGGTCCCCTCGTAAC
The DNA here is from genome assembly GCA_021413805.1 of Planctomycetota bacterium. Taxonomy (GTDB): domain Bacteria; phylum Planctomycetota; class MHYJ01; order WSZJ01; family WSZJ01; genus WSZJ01. Next base: position 5,463 of record JAIOPR010000330.1, on the reverse strand, counting down.
GCCGCCCCATGACGTGGGAGTGAGCCTGCCGCTTATCGGGCGCGGGGTTGATGGTCTCGTGGATCCAGCGCCACATCCGCCAGCGCTTCTGGTGCCCCACCGTCACGCGCCATCCGCTGTCGGTCCGGCCCGCGTAGAAGCCGAAGTTCCTGCGGGAGAGCCAGGCGAGGAAACGGCCGAAGATTTCGTCGGTGACTTCGGGGGAGTCGGCGGCGACATCGACCTGGTCTTCGCGGTTGCGCTCGACGAGGACGGAAACGACCTGGTCGCGGAACGCGGCGAACCCGGGAAGCGCGGCGACGCGGACGCGTTCGAGGAGGTCCTCGCAGGCCGCGCGCACCGGGAGGGTCCAGCCCCGGCTCACGCCCTTTTCGAGCAGTTCCAGCGCGAACTGCTCGGCAACTTTCGGGTCGAGCTGGCCGAACCCGACGAGGTGCTCGAGGGCGCCACCGGCGTGTTTCATCGCGAGGACGAGGGGCATGGCCTCGGTCTCGCGCTCGAAGAAAAGCCGCCATTCCTGGAGGGCGATGTCGGCGCCGCGCGGGAGGACGGCCCATTTGGCGAGGACCAGGTTGACGGCGGCGCGGACCTCAGGGACGGGGTCCCAGTCCTCGCGCATGAGGACGTGTTCGCGGAGGACGGGCCACGACTTGTCGGGGTCGCGCTCCCCCATCGCGAGGATCGCTCCCTGGCGGACGTGCGGGCTGGGGTCGGGGCCGACGAGGACGCTCTGGAGCAGCTCGAGCGAGCCGTTCTCGTCCAGTACCTCCGTGGCTTTCTCGACGAGAAACCGCCGGACAAAAATGTCGTCCTTGTTCTTCGGGTCGGGAGAACGGAGCCGCTGGCGGGCGAGGCGAAGCGCGTCCTGCGGGCTGGCGAGGAGCCAGGCGTAGAGGGCGCCGCACTGGACCCAGATGTCGGCCCACGGGTTCTGCGCGCGGACGGCGAGGGCGTGGAGGATCGCCGGGTCCACGATGACGCCCTTCTTTGGATTTTTGTGCGCCCGCAGGATCGACACGACCGCGTCGATCCACTCGCGCTCGAGGTGCACGGGCAGCCGCTGCTGGATCGCCCGGCCGAACATCTCCGTGAACCCCGTCTTGTCCATCACGTCCGCCGCCGTCCTCCCCCGGTCCGGACCGCAACGCGCCAGCGCCTTCGCCGCCAGGAAGACCAGCGTCTGCTGGTAGCGCCGCGCCCCGCGCTGCGCACGGTGCGACAGCTCCAGGATCGCTTCCCAGTCCATGAACCGCTTGAACGCCGCCTTGTCACCGCGCAGTTCTGCCGGCGTCCGCCGGAGGAATCGGCAGGTTTCCAGGTAGATCCCCTCGCGTTCGACCGGAGTCGCCGCGAACCGCAGCGCGGCTTCCTGGATCCCGAGGTGCGACTCGATTTCCTGCACGCGGTTCTCGGCGCGATCGATGCATTTCACAGCCCCTGCCACGAGGGCGAGGTACGGGTCGCGCTTCTGGAAGGGCTCGAGCGCGCCGAACACTCCGCGCACCGCGGTCACCGCACGCCCCAGGTGGTTCGCCATCAGCTTCCGCATGAGCGGCGGGACCGGGCGGAGGACCTCTTCGATGACCGAATCCAGCGCAGGTCCGCTGACAGTGCGGGTGTCGGGCCCTTGCGGGAAAGTCCGGGTTACGGTCGCCATGGGGCCCGGGACTGCTGGTAATTGAGGAAGCGGATGTTCTCGGGGTCAACGTGGTTGAGCCCGTCGCCGGAGTGGCCGCCGAAGCGGAAAGTCAGGGCGAAGGTGGCTTCCTTTTCGTGCGTGTCGGGGGACCAGCGGAAGCCGGCCTGGGCAGACATCCAGACGCCGGGACTGAGCCAGCGCTCGTAGGCGGTCCGGATGGCGACGCTGCGCTCGGAAATTTGCCGGGACCGGTGCGCGTCGTCAAGACGGAGGACCCGGTCGGCCTCCAGCTCGACGAAGCAGTTCTCATAGTGGGCGGACGCGATGACGCCGTAGTGGTACCGGTCCGTGTCCCACGGGATCATCGTCGGCTCGGTGCGGCTCGTGGCGAACATGTCCACGTTCACATTCTGCCACGGGATGGCCCGCAGCCGCGCCTCGAACTGGAACCAGCGGTAGTGGGCGTCCCGATAATCCGTGTGGATCAGCGGGTGAATCGCCCGGCTCACAAACGACTCGTCCCCGAGCGAGGACCTCCAGTAGTTGAAGTGGACCGCGGCAAAGAAAACCCACTGCTCGTCCAGCCGGAGCCTCCAGCGCAACCGGACGTCCTCTTCCCACGAATACCCGTAGTAGCCCGAGCCGAGCGCCTGCCCGGCGTAGTCCACGCTGATGAGGTAGTCGAGATCCGGGACGTCCAGGAAGTAGTGGTGGAAGCGGATGCGGCCGCCGTGGACGGGCGACACCCCGCTCTCCTTGGTCAGGAACGCGTCGAGCCTCAGGTACATCGAAGTCTCGAACGGCTTCCAGTGGAGGCGCGCGCCGGCCTCGACGTCGCTCCGGTCGGGGCTCTCCCTGAACTCCTGGCTGCCCCGGTCGCGCCAGGCGGCGAGGGCGTAGGTTTCGACCATTCCCGGGTATTCCACGAGACGCCACTGGTCGCGGCGGCCCGGCGCCGGCTCAGGGATAAGGTCCGGTGCGGGAGGTGCGAGCGCTTCGCCCGCGAGTTCGCCCCGCGGCCGATCAGGAGGGACAAGCGCGGCCAGGGCGGCGCCGTCCACCGTGCGCACGCTGAGCCGCAGAAACGACTCGTGCGGAATGTCGAACTCGGCCGTCGCCGCCCCCGCCCGCGGCACCCCCTGGACCAGCGTCCTCGCAATCGGCGCCGGGTCCGCGATCCACTGCGCCGGATCGTCCGTCGCCTTCAGGTCCGTCGGGTCCCATTTCTCCAGTCGCGCCAGCGTCGGCCCACGCACCTCGAAAGCCTTCTTCCCCGCCGCCGCCCGGTACAGGATCCCCGTCCGCTCCGGGTTCACAGGCTTCAGCCCCTCCGGCGTCTCCACCAGCAGCCGCGCCCGCGCCTTGACCCTCACCAGCGGCCTCGTCGAAAAGACACGCACCCCCACCAGCGCTTCCTTCGCCCCACCCGCCGCCAGCATCTGCCGCTTCCCTGCCTCCAGCGGCCCCGACGAAACCACCACGCCGTCGCGCTGGAGTTCGAAGAAGATCGGGGCGTCGGACGGGGGGTCGGCAGAAGCGACGATTTCGAGGGAAAGGGGCAACTCGGCGGCGGCGCGGTGGTGCCACTCGACGGAGTCTTCATCATTGAAGAGGACGGTGGCGTCCTCGTCGGCGAACGGGAAGAAGAGGGCGTTGGCGACCGCGACGGAGGGGTCGTCGGGGAGATCCTGGGAGATGCGGACGCGGCGGAATTCGGGGAGGTCAGCGGAAAGGTCAACCGTTGTCCAGCGTGTGAGTCCGCGGGCGAGGCCGTAGTTCGCTTTCCAGTGCGCGTTGCCGAGGCCGTCCGCGTGAGCCTTCATATAAAGGTCCAGCGCGCGGACGACCCATTCCGGCTGGGCGCCTGGCCGGCGCGCGAAGACGGCGTACAGCAGGTCGTCGGCAAGTGACGTGAGCGCCTCCGTGTCCTCATTTCGTCCCAGCCGCGAAGCCGGGCCGGCCTTGCGCGACGCGTCCAGCCTGCGGCGCACGTCGGCGATGAATTCCGCTTTCGGGTCCGGCGCGAAGGACGGGTACAAGAGCGGTGGCGGAAACGGTTGGTCGGCAGCGGCCGTCCCTGCGCGCGCATCCCATGCCATCCAGACCGGGCCGGCCACCCGCCTCACCGAAAGAAACCCGGCACCTTCCTCGACACGCACCCGCACGAAGGAAATCCCGGCCGGCGCCACCGCGCGCCATGAATCCACAATCCCCGGAGCCGCCCACGGAAGGCGCTCACAAAACACGCTCTCCGCCGGTTCGCTTCCCAGCACGTCATGCGTCCCGATCCCCGGCAGCCCGTCCACGACGATCCGCGCCGGCGCCGCGGTGCGCTGCACCACCCCGTGGTCCACCGCATGCGCCGAACGCCACTGGAACTCGTAGACCTCAGGGCCTGGAAGCGACAGGGACAGCTCGGCACCCTCCGTCATCCACACGGATTCCCACGCGCCGAATCGGCCCGCGAGCCGCACGAGCGGCGGCGTCGCCAGCACTTCCTCACTCCGCAGGTCCCTCGCCCTCTCCAGCGGCGCCAGCATCCCTCGCGGCGGCGGCCAGTCACTCTTGCCTGCGTACGGCAGGAGCATCCGCGCTTCCCGCGCCCAGTCCGCGAACCGGGCGCCGCGGCCGAAGAGGTCTCGGCCGGCGGCGAGAAGAGCTTCACCTTCGCAGCGCGCGGCGATTTTTTCGAGGGCGGGGGCGACCTCGGTGACGGGATCGAGGCGGCGGAGACGGAGGAGATCGGTGAGGATGCCCATCAACGGGTCCACCGGTTCGCCGGGCGGCGCCGTTTCGTTGAGGGCGACAGCAACGAAGCGCTCGAGGTCTCCGGAAGCGTCCTCGGTTTCCAGGCGGGCCTGGTGGAGCCAGACGCGGGCGGAGGCCAGGTCGTCGGTGCCGAGGGCGGCGGCGGCGGCGAGGAGGAAAAGTTCCCGGGAGCGACTTCCTGCGCGGATGATCGACTCGACGCGGGCGCGCAATTCGAGGTCGTCGCCGGAACGGAATGCAACGACGGCGAGGGTTATGGAGACGCGGTCGCGGTCGAGGGATCCTTCAGGGAAGAGCAATTCCGCCTGCTGGAGGTCGGGGACGCACTGGCTGCGGCCGAGGCGGAACATCAGGCGGGCGCGGGCCTCGAGGGCGACGGCGCGGGCCGCGGTGTCCGGTGCTTCGGCGATCGCCCGCGTGGCCGCGGCCGTATCCGAGGCTTCCTTCGGGTCGCCGGCCAGGCCCTGCGGCGGGTCCCAGAGCATGGAAGGGGGCGCGAGGCGGTTGGAGGATTCAGCGCGGCGGATCAGGAGTTCGGGCGGAGTGGCGGCGACGTCCAGTTCGGAAATCGAACCGTACGACTCCCAGGGCCTGGGCGATTCGATCCGCACGAGGGCGGGGCCCGGGCCGACGAGGACAATTCCCGACACGGCCGGCCCGGGCGCGTAAGTTTCCACCGGCGGCCCCGGCGCTGACTCGCGGTCCCCGGTTTCCCCCTCGACGCTCGCGATCCACAGGAGGCGCCGCTGAGGAAGCTCTGCCGCCCCGACGTAAATCGTGAAAGGCACATCCATGTCCGCGGGCATCCGGTCGCTGGAAGCGACGGCAAAGCGGTAGCGGATCAGCCCGGCGCGAGTGTAATTTTCGCCGCGAAAATCGACGGCGGGGACGCTTCCGGGAGGGCCCTGAAGCGGCGAGAGGTCGGTGAGGATTCCCCAGCGTTCGGTGACGTCGCCGGTGCGGCGGACGGCTTCGGGAACGTCCGAAAAGCGCGCATTGAGGCGCCGTTCGAACGCGGCGGCGCCGAAGACGACGTTGCTGCCGCGCCAGAGGAA
>JAIOPR010000273.1 GCA_021413805.1 Planctomycetota bacterium | reverse complement strand
GACGGCGAAAGGCGCGCGGATGGATGGCAGAAAATTATCGTGGAGCTACTTAGGGGCGGCGGGCGTCTATTTTTCCCGGAGGGTCTGGCGCTCACCCTCGCGGACGATTTCGGCGGTCGCTGGGCCTTCGGCCAGAATCGCCGCGCGGATGTCGGACGAAGTGGAGACGGGCTTTCCGTTCAGGGTCAGGAGGATGTCGGCCTCCGCCAGCCCCAGTTTCTCGGCGCGCGAGCCTTTCAGGACCGACTTGATGACCACGCCGCCTTCAGGGATATCGAGCTGGTAACGGAGCGCATCGTCCACGGGAGCAATCTCGACGCCGAGAGTTCCGCGGCCGGCGCGCGGCGACCGGCGCTCCTCGAGCGCCCGCCGAAGCTCCTCCTGGAGCTTTTCCATGTCCTTCTCGCCGTTCCCGTCGCGCATGGCCCGTTCGGCCGCCTTGCGCAGCTCCTCGATCCGCGCCCGCGTCTCTTCGTCCATCTCGCCGGCCGGAACGACCCCGGGCCCCGTGTCGAGGCCGTACTTCTTGGCCACCTCGGGATACTTTTCCGTGAATTCGGCGCGCGAGTCGGCCTGGTATTCCTCGGTGTTTCCGTCCCGCGTTTCCTTCACGACCACGTGGCCGTCCTGGTTTTCCTGGATGTCCGCGCGGCCGTCCTTGCTGATGATGATGCGGCGCGACACGAACGCGACCGCCGGGGGACGGCGACGCGGCACCTGCGGATCGGGCGGGGCCTGCGGGTCAGGTTCCGCTCGCGACCCGTCCTTCAGCCGCCGGAGAAGACGCGCGGCCTGCCAGGCGACTTCGGGGTCGTCGGATTTCGAAGCGGTCTCAAGCGCTTCGCGCGCCGCGCCGCCCGCTTTTTCGAGGCTGGCGACGGCGGAATCGCGGGTCGCCTGGTCGGGGCTTGCGAGGTCCTTGATCCACTGCGCGATGTCATCCTCGAGAGCCCAGGCGAGGCTTCCCAACGCCAGCACGGCGACCGACAGCATCAGTTTCTTCATGGGGAGACTCCTACTTTTTGCCCAGTGTGGCCGTCAGGTCCTCGTCCTGCTGCCCGCGGCGCACCTTGATCGTCACCGTTTCGCCCTGCTTGCGGCCGCCGATCGAGTCGGCGAGCGAGGTCACGTCGCTGACGTCCTTGCCTTCCACCTGCACGATGACGTCGTACTGCTGAAGCCCTGCCGTCGCGGCCGGCGATCCCGCTTCGACGCTCGCCACCACCAGCCCGCGCCCGGGGGGCAGGCCCAGGTGCTTGCGAAGCGCGCTGTCGAGAGGCATCACGCGGATGCCGAGGTAGCCGCGCTCGACTTTTCCGTTCGCCTTCAGTTCGTTCGCGACCTTCTGCACTAGATTTGACGGGATCGCGAAATTGATCCCCTCGGCGCCCAGCTGCTGTACCGAGAGGCGCGAATCGTCGCGGCGGTGCTTGAGAAGCGTCTTCTTGCGCTCCTCCATCAGCTTCTGCACGAGTTCCTTGAAGTCCTTGGGCATCAGCGTCTCGCCGTCCTTCGGCTGCTTGGCCTTCTTGATCAGCTCTTCCCAGTCGAACCCGGAAAGGAACTCGTCGAAGGCATCCTCGAGCTGGTCATAGGCGGCTGCGCGCTGGAAGGTTGAGGAAAGGACGCCGATGACGTCGCCGCGCGAATCGAGAAGGAGGCCGCCGGCGTCGCCGGGGTTGACGGGCGCGGTGACCTGGAGCATGCCGGTGTAGGGCTGGACGAATCCGCCGACGGTGCGCTTCGTGCCGCTGACGATCCCGTTGGAGACGGAGGCGTTGAGGCCGAAGGGGTTGCCGAGGGCGAGGACGAACGACCCGGGGCGGGCGCGGTCGGAGTCGCCGAAACGGGCCGCGGTGAATTTCGTTTCGCCGGGGTTGAACCGGACGACGGCGAGGTTGGTGACATCGTCGATGCCGACCGTGTCGGCGGGGAATTCGTTGCCGTCGGCGGCGAGGACCTCGACCTTGCGGGCGCCGCGGACGGCGGACCCGACGGTCACGACGCAGACCGAGTTGTTCTCGACGGAGAAGACGACGCCGCTGAACTCGTTGGCGACGTAGAAATCGCCTTCCTTCTGGTCCCCGACCTTGTAGTGGCACGCGATCTGGACCAGCCAGGGCCGCGCCCCGTCCACCAGCTTCAGCATCCCGTCCTCGAACTGCGCGATCGCCGGCGGCCGCTCATGCGGCTGTTCGGCGGGCGGCGGATCGGCCTGGGCGCGAAACGCCGCGAACGGGGCCAGTGCCAGGACGAGGACCTTCCAGGATTTCATGGATCAGAACCCCACCGAATCGCCGTCGCGGAACGGGCGGGCTTCGTCGAGCCCATGGTTCCCATCGGGTCGCACCACGTCGAGCCGGCCCGCCCGGCGACCCGGGTCGGCGTAGAACGCGTCGTGGCGGACGTTGTCCATCGTGAACCGGCGTACTCCCGAAGCCGCCGGCACCGTCAACTCACGGTCGACCACGGGGGTGGGCGGAAGAGCCGTATTCCCGGCAGGCGCCTTCGCCGTGTTCTCGGGAACCGCAACCGGCGCCTGCCCCTCCTGGTGCCCGAGCAGCACCCCTAGCGACACCGCGATCATCAGCACCGCGGCCGCATTCAGCGCCAGCGCCGCACGCCGGAAATTCGAACGCCCCCGGTCGCGCGCAATCCGCGCCATCACTTTCTGGTAGAACCCCGTCAGCGCAGCCTCCGGCGGCGCCACCGCCCGCGCCGCAGCCAGCGCCTTCCCGGCGGCTTCGTATTGCCCGAAAATCTTCGACTCGTACCCCTCGAACGCCTTCGAGCACGGCTCGCATGACTGCAGGTGCGCCGCCACGCCCTCCTCGGCACTCTTTTCCAGCTCGCCTCCCGCCAGCGCCACAAACGCCCCTTCCACCTTCGCGCACTCCCCCGACAACCGCGCTTTCAACCCCGCGTAGAACTTGTCCACCTCGAGCTGGGGAAGCGGCGCCTTCGCGGCCGCGGCGATCGCCTTGCCGGCGGGCTCGTACTGGCCGAAGAAGCGCGTCTCGAACACCTCGAACTCGCGCGAGCAGTCCTCGCACGAGAGCATGTGCTCCTCGGCTTCCGCGGCAGGACCCTGCGGCAGCTCCCCTGTCAGGAGCGCCGGGAAAATCTTCTTTGCCTGGTTGCAGTCCACGTTGCTATTCCTCCGCCCCGGCCGGGTGCTTCGCTTCCCACGCGTCCTTGAACATCTTCCGCGCGATATGCAGACGCCACCGGACAGTTGCGTTGTTGGCGCCGACGACCTCGGCGATTTCTTCGCACGTCATCCCCTGGAGATCCCTGAGCACCAGCACCGTCTTGTAGTTGTGCGGCAGCTTCGCCAGCACCTCGTGCACCGCTTCCCGCACCTCCTGCGACTCAATCCCCGCGTCCATCGGACGCGCGTCGGGGTCCGGCGGTTCCGCAACATCGTCCAGCCGCTTCGCACGCCCGCCGCTTTCCTTGCGCATGTGGTCGATGCAGAGGTTGACCACGATCTGGTAGAGCCACGTGTAGAAATTGCGGGTGATATCGAAGCGGTTGATCGCTTTGTACACGCGGAGAAAGGCCTCCTGGCTGATGTCAGCCGCGAGGTCGTAGTTCCCCAACATGTTGTACGCGATCCAGTACGTGCGCCGCTGGTAACGCTCGACCAGGTCCCTGAACGCATCCTCAGAGCCCTGCTGGCACGCCCGGATCAGCGCGACTTCCTCCCGGTCCAAGCGGCGTACCTCCCGCTGAGGTTCGGTTGCGGACGTCGTCCGATGGCTGGCAAGTGTCAGCATAGTGGCTCCGGGGGCCCGCATCAAGCGGCCAGGACGGCTCCCTTGTGTTTCTCCATCATCCTGCGCAGTTCCTTCCGCAGCTCGTCCAGCTCCTTCTTCAGCTCGCCCGGCATCTGCTTGCCGCCGTGCTGCTTCAGCGCTTCCTCGACCTGCTTCATGATCCCGTCCATGTCCTTGCGGCCCTTGCCGCCTTCGAACTTCAGCTCCGGCTTTCCGAAACCGTTTTTCAGGCGCTTGACGCGCAGGTGCTTTTCTTCTTTGCGCTCCACCTTCCTGCCACCCTTGCCATGCTTCTTCTTCGGCTCGCTCTCGAAGCGAAACTCGTGTTTCTCGCCGGGCTCGACCTTGAACTCGAAGTTCTTCTTGCCGTGTCCCTTGAGCGCCTTCTTGAACGGCTCCGGCATCTCAAAGTTCCACTTCCCCTTCCCTCCCCGGAACTCCTTCATCGCCTTCTCAATGTGCTTCCGCATCTCGCCGCCACGGGCGCCGTTGCCCTTGAAGAGCTTTGTAAGCGGGCACTCTTCGCAGCCTTCGGCGTCCTCGCGGCTTTCGGCCTTGCCGTGCTTCTTCGCGTTCTTCTTGCCGGGCTTTCCGTTTTTGTCGCCGTGCTCCTTGAGGAAAAGCTGAAGCATGCGCGGTGCTTCCTTGCCCAGGCCTTCGAGCGACGGGCCGTTCTTGCCGAAGAGCTTGCCCGCGGACGGCGCGCCCTTGCCCGACGGCATATCGAACCCGAACTGCTGCGCCATCTTCATCAGCTCGGCCATGTTTTCCATCGGCTGGCTGAGGATGACCTTGCCGTTCTTGTCGAGGATGGCGACGCGCAGGCCGGCCTGTTTGGCGAACTGCAAGCCGAGCTTGGCAGGGTCGAACGCTTTCGGGCCTTCGGTCCTGGCCGTCTTCTTCTTGCCGTGCTTTTTCGGCTCCTTGTTCCCGCGCGGGTCGCCGATCAGCATCGGGGCGGCCTGGGGCTTCATCTCGACGGAAATCTTCTTGCGGACGGTCAGCGTCGCCGACTTCTCGAGCTTCTTGCCCTTGCGCAGGATCGTCAGCGTGACGTCGGCTCCCGGCTTGCGGGAGGCAATCGCCTTCTGGAGATCCTCGGGCCCCGTCAACTCGGTGCCGTCGACCGCGAGCAGGATGTCGCCTTCCTTAAGGCCCGCTTCCTCGGCGGGGCTCCCGGCGACAACATCGCGCACGAGCACGCCGGATTCGATCTTGAGCTGCTTGAGCATTTCCTTCGAAACTTCCTCGGGGCTGACGCCGAGCCACGCCCGCCCAGCCTTCTTCGGCTCTTCCTTCGGCGCAGGATCGTGCTTCGGCGCCGGGTCCTGCTCGTCCTCGGGCTTGGTCAGGTCCTCGTCATCGCTCTCGTCCGGCTTGGCGCCGCCAAGAAGCTTCTTCAGCTGCTCCTGGAGCTGCTCGCCGTTCATGCCTTCCAGCAGTTTCTTGAGGTACTCGTCGTCCTTGAGCTTGCCCATCTGCTCTTTCAGCTGCTCCTTGAGCTTCTCGAACTCCTCCGAGCGGTAGGACTTGAGCTTCTCCATCATCTTCTGGAGTTCCTCGTCGAAGCCGAACGGCGAGGCCTCGTCCTCATCGCCTTCGCCTTCATCTGAGTCCTGCTTCTCCATCTTGTCGAGCAGGTCCCTGAGGAAGCGCTTGGTGAGTTCGCGCAGTTCCTTGCCGGGCTTCGGGGCGGGCGCCGGTTCTTCGTCGTCCTCGTCGCCGTCGCCGTCGGAGATGTTGAAATTGCCGCCCGGGAAAATCACCTTGGGCGCGCGGGATTTCCGCGGCTCCTCGGCCGGCTCGGACTTTTCGGCCTTCAGCGTCTCGTCGAGGAACTTGCGGATCTCCTCGCGCAGCTGCTCGGCGGTCTTGTCGGTGAATTTCGGCGCTTCAACGCGCGGCTCGAACACAACCTTGGGCTTCTTGACCGGCTTCTCGTCCTTCTCATCGCCCTCGTCGCCTTCGTCCCCCTCATCGCCTTCATCGCCTTCGTCCTTCGGCGGCTTCACCGATTCGCGCGGCGCCAGCTTCACCTTGATGTCCAGCTTCTCCTTCTTGCGCAGCACCGAGAGCTTCACCGACTCCCCCGCCTTGTGCTTCGTCACCGCTTCGCGCAATTCCTCCGCCGTCCCGACGCCATCGCCGTCCACCGCCAGCACGATGTCGTTGGCCTGAAGGCCCGCTTTGGCCGCCGGGCCGTCCTCCGCCAGGCCGACGAGAAGAACACCCTCGCCCTCGCCCAGCTTGAGCAGCTTGCGCATCGACTCGGTCAGGTCCTCGGGATAAACGCCCAGGTACCCCGGCTCGTCATGCTTCGGTTCCGGCTTGGGTTCCGGCTTCGGGTCCGGCTTCCGCTTGTGCGGATCCACCTTCGGATCCCTCTTCGGCGGCGCCTCCTCCTCCTCCTCGCCCATCTTCGCGAGCTCTTCGTCGAGGATCTTCTTCACTTCCTCGATCACCCGCTTGTTCTCTTCCTTCAGCCGCTCTTCAACCTTCTTCAGGATCTTCGCCCGCAGTTCGTCCTTCTCCTTGTCGTGGTCGTCAAGCGCCAGGACCGGAACCGCAAACGCAACCGCCAGGACGGCGGCAAGGGCCAGGGGCCAACGGAGCATCGAGACTCTCCTTAAATGGTCAGGTTTTGACTTCGGGAATTGGTACGGGAAGCGCCCGCGGGCGTTTGAAGAAAGGGGCCGGAAGTGGCCCGCCGCGCGCCTGGAGCGCCGACCTTACGCGGTCAGGTCGACGCCGATCTTCTGAAGCGCCTGGACAAATTCGACGGGCGGCATGAAGCGCACGGTCTCCCCCTGGACTTCGATCGGGAGCAGCGCAAACCGGCGGCGGCGCCACCAGTAAAGAAGAGGCAGGACCGGGAAAGGGCCCTGCTGGTAGAGCTGGTGGCCGACGACGAGGACGGTCTGGAGGGCCTCCACGGCCTTCTTGTCGTGGACCTCGTGGAAGAGAAGGGATCGCTGGGTCGGCACGACCACGATCGTCCCTGCCGGGGGTTCGACCTTGACGTAGTGATCGAGGAATAGCACTTCGGTCGCAATGTCCGGGTCCTCGCCCATGAGCACATTCACCACGAACCCTTGCCCCGATTCTTTCTTCACCTTGCGGCGCTTGTGGTTCGCCCGGGCAACTTCGAACAGCGCCGTCGTGGACACTCCCCACTCGTCCGCCATTTCGGGGGTCACGGGGTCCCCGCCGAGCTTCTCGTCGAGGACCAGCGCAGCGACCATCCCCGGCGCGACCGGGCGAGTCACGGAAGCCCCGAGCGCATCTCCCTTGTTCTGCTTCTCGGGCACGATCCGGATCCGCAGCCGATCCCGCGACTCCTTCAGGTCCGCCCGCTTCCGGAACTCCTCGGCGCCCGCATCGAGAACGTCCATCCGGGAAAAACATCCCTCAATCGCCCGCGGCCAGTTCTCCTCCCGCATGTGCCGGCAGGTCTCTGCCAGCTCGCGCAGTTCCCTGATCCGCCCTCCCGCCTTCACCCCGTCCAGCGTCTCGTTCGCCTTCCCCCAGCGCTTCTCCGCCTCGCGCAGCACCGCCCCGATGAACCGCTGGTAGAGCGGCTCGTCGTACGACGGGGCCCAGTCAGGAACTTTCGAAGCGGCGGCCAAGGGCGGAAGTTCTCCTAGGGGTGAGTCAGCCCGAATTTCGTGGGTTGCGGCCGAAGGCCGCGGTTCACGAAATCAAGCGTGTCGAATCACTAGCGCGACAGCAGCGGCATTGCGCCCGTCAGCTTGTGCGAGGCGCCGCTTTCGTCGGAGTACTCTTTGTAGATCTGCAGGATTTTCGGAAGAGCCCTCGTGAAGGCGGCGACGCAGGCGGGGTCGAAATGTTTCCCGGCGCCCTCCTGGATCATGGCGACGGCTTTGTCGTAGGGGAAAGGCGGCTTGTAGCAGCGCAGGCTGGAGAGGGCGTCAAAGACATCGGCGACCGCGACGATGCGTGCGGACATCGGGATATCGGCTTCCTTCTTGCCGTAGGGGTAGCCGCTCCCGTCCCATTTCTCGTGGTGCGCCAGGGCGATCTCGTGGGAAAGCTTCAGGATCGGCGCTTCCGCCCCCTCCAGAATCGCCGCGCCGATGGTCGTGTGCTTTTTCATCTCCGTGAATTCCTCGTCCGTCAGCTTCCCGGGCTTCTGCAAAATCCGGTCGCTCACGCCGATCTTCCCGATGTCGTGCATCGGCGCCGCATAGAGGATCTGCTCGATCATCGCCGGGGTGTAGCCCGGCATCGCCGCGGCGATCGCCTCCGAGTACATGCTCATCCGCCGGATGTGCACCGCGGTGTCCGTGTCGCGGAATTCCGCCGCGATCGCGAGCCTCATGATCGTGTCGAGGTAGGCCTGCTTGAGGTCGAGGGTGAGAAGCGCATTCCCGTAGGCCACGGCGGCCTGGGAAGCCAGGGAGAGCACGAGCGGCTCCCAGTCCGTGTGAAACGGCTCGATGACGCCCTTCTCGTTCCGCGCGTTGATCAACTGCAGGACGCCCAGCACTTCGCCGTCGAGCTTCTTCATCGGGACACTGAGCAACGAGTGCGTCCGGTAGTTGTTCTTGCGGTCGTACTCGTCCGCGAAATGGTACTCGGCGCTCGCGGGGATCGCGTAGGCGTCGGGGATGTTCAGGACTTCTCCCGTCGCCGCGGTATAGCCGGCCAGGCTTTTCTTCGTGATCGGCATCGTCTTGTCACGGATGAATCGCCCCGTGTTGCCGCTTCCCAGCCGCTCGGAGAGCACGTCGTTCTG
>JAIOPR010000006.1:793-9997 GCA_021413805.1 Planctomycetota bacterium | reverse complement strand
TGTGCATGGATATCGCAAACCCGGGGCCGTGGGGAACCGGGGCAAGGATCGTAGCGCGACGCGCAGGAAGACCAAAGGGCAAAACGAGTTACGGAGAATCGAAAGGGAACGCCCCGGGCGGCGGATGTGCAGGGGTGGACGGGCGACGGGCTGGCGTGCACGGCCCGCTTCCTACTCCCCCGCCAGCCGGTCCATCACCGCTTTCAGCGTTTCCTTCTCCGCCCCCGTCCCCTCAAACCGCACCTTTCCTTCCGCGTCCACGAGGAATACGCGCGGCAGTTCCTCCACCTTGAATCCCTTCGAGGCTTCCCCGTCTTCCAGCGCAACGCCAAACGGAAGCGCCAGCCGGGAGACGGCGCGACGGACGTCGTCCTCGGTCTGGAGGGCATCGACCCGGGTGACGGCGGCGCCGGCGACACGCGTCCGGCCCTTGAGAAGCCCGGCCAGGACCGCGAGCTCGGGTTCGCAGCGAGGCGCCCAGGTCGCCCAGAAATAGACGAGCTGCCACTTCCCCGACTCAGGCGCGGGACCGATCCACGACGACGCCTTCCATGCCGGCGCGGCCTTCCCGAGCATCGGCCAGTCGCGCCGGACGGACGCCGCGCGATCCTTCGCCCGCCCCGCCCATCGGTTCGCCGGGTCCGCCGCGGTTTTCTCCCACAATTCCGCGGCCCGGTCGCGCTCGCCGTCGTTCCACGCCTCCTGCGCCGCGATCATCGGCGCGGCGTCGGAAGCCGCGTCGGTCGCCTCCGCCGCGGCCAGCGCTTCGCCGCGCACCCCGTTCAGCGAGAACCGGATTTCGCGCCGCTCGGTGCCGTCCGCGGTTGCGATCGTCCACGCCACGGAACCATCGACGCCCTTGAGGTACCCGGCCGCAAAATTCATGTTCGCCTTGCCGGCTTCGAACACGACGCGGGCGCCACCTTGATCCGGCGCCGAGAATGTGAATTTTCCCGACACCATCCCGCCTTTCCTCTCAAACGCCGCCTTCCACGCCAGCGTTCCGACAGCTCCTTCGCGGTCCCACGTCCCTTCGTCCCCCTCCGGCGTGACTTCGATTTCATCCAGCGCGCGGAGCACCGCATCGGCGAGGTCGGGATCGCGCGGAATCACGGCGCCCTGGCCGCGGTTGTCGAGCCAGAGGAAATCGACGCTGGATTCAGGGCCGGGAAGCGTCGTCGAAAGGCGCTCGGTTTCCTGGCGCAGCTTGTCCTTCCCGTTTACGGAATACACCGTGGCCCGCGCCGGGCCGTGGCTGGTTTCGACCGCAAACAGCATCCGGCCATTCTCCGTGGCGCACGTCAGCACCTTCTGCGTCCCCGTCCGCGAAAACGCCAGCCGTTCGACCGAGGCGCCGCGCCGCACGATCGTGTCCGAATTGAACTGGGCGGAGTAGGTCACAGTGTCGCCGGGCGCGGAGGTGTACCGAAGGGGTTCGGCGGCCGCGGCGGAGGCGATCCCGAGGACAATCACGGCGGCCGCGGCGAGTGGGTTCATGGGAGGAATGATAACAACGCCGTCGTACAATTCATTTCATGCGGATCCTCCTTCCCTTCGTCCTCTTCGCCCTCCTGGCCCCCGTCTTCGCGGGCCCACCGCCGGACGGCGCGCCGAAGCGCCTCGCGGAGCAGGTCAGGGAATTCCGCGAGAATGGCTGGAGCGCCCGCGGCCACCTCCGCGTCTCGGACGCGAAAAAGGCCGAAGCCGTCCTCGCCGTCCTGGAAACCGAAATCGACCCCGCCGATCTCCCCGAGCCCGATCGCCTCGACCTGCGCCTCCTCCGCCACCGCCTCGCCGGCCTCCTCGAGGACTGGCGCGAACTCGACCTCGAACACCGCGATATCGCCGCGTGGCTCCCCGACGACGGCGAGATCAACCTCGCGTTCCTTCAAGCGGGCGACGACCCCGAAAAAGTCTCCCCCCTCTTCGACCGCCTCGAGGCCTCTTCGAAAAAAGCCCGCGCCGCCCTCGCCGACGCCGACCGCGAGGACTCGCACCAGAACGACGAGGCCCTCGACCACCTGGCCTCCCTCGTCGACGAACGCTGGTCCGCCTATAAGCCCCTCGCCCGCCCCCCGCTCCCCGCGTTTACCGAACTCCGCCGCTTCGCTTCCCAGCAGAAAAAACAGGCCCCGCCCCGCGCCCCCGATCGCGCCCGCGAACTCCGATGGCTCGAATACGTCCATTATTTCCGCTGGGACGTGGGCATCGACGATTCCCCCGCGGACATCCTGGCGCTGGGGAAGCGCCTCTACCGCGAGACCGAGGACGAACTGGCCGCCGTCGCGAAGAAGCTCGACGCTTCGAAATCCTGGCGCGAAATCGCCGAGGACCTCCGGCTCGACCACCCGGACGCCGAAGGGCTGCTCGGCATGTGCCGCGCCGAGATGGAGCGCGCGATCGCGTTCACGAAGAAGGAACAATTCGTCACCGTCCCGGAGTGGGCGACGCACGTCCGCGCCGAATGGGGCGGCCCGGACGACCGCACCCCGTACGGCCACTACAACCCCTGCGAGCCTTCCGACCCGGAGCTGAAGGGCACCTACGTGGTCTCGCCGGTTACGAAACTCAAGGGCGAGGCCCGCGAGGAGGTCCTGCGCGGCAACAACCGCCCGTGGATCCGCGTCGTCAGCCTCCACGAGGCCATCCCCGGCCACCACCTCCAGTTCGCGATCGCGGCCCGCCGGACCCGCGAGGTCCCGAAATGGTTCTACAACCCCTCGTACGTCGAGGGCTGGGGCCTCTACTGCGAAGAACTCATGTACCGCCACGGCTACTACGACGACCGCACCCGCCTCTCCCAGCTCAAGATGCGCCTCTGGCGCTGCGCCCGCGTCGTGATCGACGTCGGCTGCAATTTCGGCGGCATGACAAAGGAGGAAGGCGTGCGCCTCCTCGTCGAGGGCGTCGGGATGGAAAAGCCGAGCGCCGAAATGGAAGTCACGCGCTACCTCGCCAGCCCTGGATACTACGCCGGCTACATCGTCGGCCGCGACCGCTTCGAGCGCCTGTTCGCTTCGGAGAAAAATCGCCTGGGCGCGAAATTCGACGAGCGCGATTTTCACGACCGACTGCTGGGCCTCGGGCCGATCCCGTTTGATGCGCTGGAACGGGCGATGGAAGGGCGGTAACGGCAGGGGCCAACGGCCGGGGCAAGAAGCCGGGGCGAAAGGCCGGGGCACGGGGCGAATTCCGGACCGACAGTCGATCCTGTTCGAACGCACTTTCTCAATAGGATCCGCCGCCGCCTCGGTTCCTGCGTCTCCTCGCAAGTCCCGGCCGTTCGCCCCGGCCATCTGCCCCGGCCCTTCGCCCCGGCCGTTAGCCCCAGCCGTTAGCCCCGGCCCTTCAGTCCCTTCCCAAGTCCCCCTCCCATTCCTATCATTTCCCCCATGCCCACCATCGAGACGCTCGAAGACCTCCTCGAGTCGCCGTACTACCCGCGCGACGACAAACAGCTCGCCAGCGGGCGGAAGCTCATCGACGCGAAGCTGCCGAAGAAGCTGAAGTCGAAAAACATGCCGCCGCGGCTGAAGGCCGACGTCGAATGGCTGTCCGGCGTCCTGCGCGAAGACCGCTGGCGCAAGAAAAAAGGCGTGGACGCGATCATCGCGGCCGGGCTCCTGTACCTGCTCACCGGCACCGACGTCATCCCAGACCGCGTCCCCACGATCGGGTTCTTCGACGACTCGATGGTCATCGACGTCGTCATCCGCTCGATCCAGCTCGGCGTCGCCAAGTAACGTGCGCGCCCTCGTCTTCCGGCGCCACGGCGGCCCCGAGGTCCTCGAGCCCGCCGACCTCCCCGACCCGCAACCCGCGGCCGGCGAAGTCCGCATCGCCCTTCGCGCCGCCGCCCTCAACCACCTCGACATCTGGGTGCGCGGCGGCCTCGGCGCCGACCTCCCCATGCCCCACATCGGCGGCTCCGACGGCGCCGGCATCGTCGAGGCCGTCGCCCCCGGCGTGACGTCCGTCGCCCCCGGCGACCGCGTCATGATCGCCCCCGGCCTCTCCTGCGGCGATTGCCCCGAATGCCTCGCCGGCCGCGAATCCCGCTGCCCCGCCTTCCACATCCTCGGCGTCCGCACCCAGGGCACCTACGCCACCCACGTCGTCGTCCCCGCCGCCAACTGCCTCCCCCTCCCCCCCGGCATGCCCTTCCCCGAAGCCGCCTCCATCCCCCTCGTCTTCCTCACCGCGTACCACATGCTGTTCACGCGCGGCCAGCTCCGCCCCGGCGAGACGGTGCACGTGCCGGGCTGCGGAAGCGGCGTGGGCACGGCGGCGATCCAGCTCGCGGCGGCGGCCGGCGCCCGGGTCATCGCGGCCGGCGGCGGCGCCGAGAAATGCGAGCTGGCGAAGAAGCTGGGGGCCTGGGAAGCGCTGGATTCCTCTTCAAATAAAAACATCGGTGACGAACTCCGGCGCCTCACCGGCGGCCGCGGCGCCGATCTCGTCGTCGACCACATCGGCGGCGACCACACCGCTTCCGCCGCCGCCCTCTGCGCCCGCGGCGGCCGCGTCGTCGTCTGCGGCGCCACCGCCGGCAAACAGTTCACCCTCCCCCTCCGCTCCCTCTACGTCCCCGAGGTCTCCATCCTCGGCGCCTACATGGGCTCCCGCTGGGAACTCGTCGAGGCGCTTCGCCTCATCGCCCAAGGCAAAGCCCGCCCCGTCATCGACCGCACTTTCCCGCTCGCCCAGGCCGCCGACGCGCAGCGGCGCATGGAAGCGCGCCAGAACATCGGCAAGGTGGTCCTCATCCCATGATGCAGCTCCCGCCGCGCCCGCCTCCTTCCGACGCGCCCCGCAAGGCCGCGCTCCATATGCTCAAGGGCGAGGCCATCTACCGTGTCGCCTCGACCGACTGGACCGAGTACAAGGGCGAAACGCTCTGCTGGCGCGTCGCCGCCAAGCGGCGCCTCGACGGCCGCATCGAGACCATCCATTTCATCGCGCGCCGCGACGCCTCCGACCTCGTCTCCGTCCACGTCGTCGTCGTCGAGGCCAAGTTCCCTTCCCTCCTCGAGAAATTCCAGGAGGCCATCGAGTCCTTCGTCCCCGGCCTCTCCCTCCGCGCCGGGGAACTCACCGATTTCGACGTCGTCGAGTTCGGGACCTATTTCCTCCACGACCCGGAGGCGGAGGAGCGGATGAGGAAAAAGGGGCTGCTGCCGCTTCCGCCCCCGTCGTCCCGGCCGCCGACGCCGCCGGAAGCGTAGAGGGCAAAAAAAAGGGGCGACCGGTTGTCCCGGCCGCCCCTCGAAATACCGCTGAGTCGTCTACGCCCGGCCGAACAACCTCGTGCAGCCGAAGGCCGCCAGGATCGCGATCCCGAACAGGGCGATCATGCTGCCCGCGCCGCCGAGCAACGCCCCGACCGGCCCGAGCACCGTCGCAATCACGCTCGACCGCCCGGTCACCGTGCTGGCCTCTGCGCCGATCACGTGGTAAGCGCGCGACACCATCTTGCCGGCGCCGTTCGACTCCATCGTCCCGAACCGCCACGCCTGGAGCGACTGGACCGGCGTGGACTCCGTGGAGCCCGTCGCCGCCGTGGCCACCCAGCACTTCTTGCGGCCGTGGTGGGTCGAGCCGACGCGGACGCCGAACTGGTAGTCGTCACCGATACGGAATGACTGCGCGGAACTGAACGGCCCGGTCAGGCCGCCGCCGTCCGTAAACTGGATACGCCAGTGGTAGGTCGTGTCGCGGAGCAGGCTGATACCGACCTGGACGTCCACGCACCGCGCGTCCTTGGGAAGCAAGGGGCTGATGCCCATGGTGAACGAATCGTAGTCCACGACGGTGAATGTCGGGTCCTGGGAAACCTGGAAGCGATAGGACAACGCGTTGTCGATCGTGTTTCCATCCCGGTAGATCGCGCTGAACACCGGGAGTTCGCTGAGTACGGGATCCACGAACCCGCCGAGCCCGGACTGCGCGCCGAGGGCAGGAATGTTCACGAAGAGCGTGTCGGGGGCGAGTGGGGAAAGCGGCGGCTCGATGAAGAAGCTGTCGCCCGTGCTGAAGGCGCCCGGATGCGTGGGCGCGGGAGGAGGCACCCCTGAGTTCATGTCCTGCTCATCGAGCGCGCGAACACGCCAATACCATGTACCACCCGGAATCCCGCTCACAGTGGTAGTGGATTCTTCGGAAGTGAAGTTGAAGTTCACGCTGCCGAACAGCGGATCATCATCGATCTGGATCTGGTAACCGCTGATCCCGCCCGGCCCGCAAGCCGAAGAGTCAGTCGAATCGGTCCAATCCAGCGTAACCGGGTTCGTGACGGTGATTCCGCCGATGGGTGAGACCAGCGTCGGGGTGCTCGGGGGTGTGACATCCGAGCAGCTGACACGGAAGTTGTCGATGAACATGCCGGCGAAAGCGTTGCTGACGGCGTCACCGCTGTCAAATTCGAAAAGAATCTGAATCGATGTGAAACCTGTGGCATACGCATTGCACTGGGACCATTGACCTTCGACGATCTCGTAGCCAGCACCGCTGCCGACCTTGCCGATCGTCAACGGACCGTACAGGATCGAACCTACCGTGTCGAACACGTACAGGTTCATCGAGGGATTCGTGGACGCTGATCCCGGCTCAACTTCGATTGCGCACTTGAAGGAGATCACGGCCGTGCCTCCAAGGCCGCTGACATCGATGACCGGGCTCGTGGCAAACCCGGACACGACTCCGTCCGTGATATCTTCGAAGTTCGTTCCGTCATTGAAGTTCAAGGACCCCAGCGAAGGCGCCCCTGGAGGCCATGTTGATGGCTCACCTGGCCCGCCGGCTCCGTCCCCAAGATTGGCAGGATTGGCATCCACGGCCCAACCCACGCCCTCCGTGCTCGCCGGGTCTACGGTCCAACCGGCGAGATCGAAGCCCGTTCCGGGCGTGTCAAATCCGTCGAACACTGGCGCCACCAGCTGTGCCCGCGCCGTAGAGGCAAACGCCAATACGGCGCACGCGACCGCGAGTCCCCATCGGATTCTTCCAAACATCTTTCCTACCTCCTGTTTTTAAGGATGAATGCTGGGCGCTCCAGGAACGCTCGGTCATGACCAGTGAGGCTCTTCGTTCCCCTCCTCACTGAAGGCTGCGCATGCTAGCGACAGATCCGAGGTGCATCAATTGTTTTCAATTTCCATCCTGTCCGCTGAGAATCCACCGGTTCAGGCAGCTTGCCCCGTTCAACACCTCGGGCAGATCACCCTCCCATCGCTCTTCCACGGAACCCCGCCAGGTAGAATGCCCACCCCCTTCCCTTCCCTCGAGTCCTTCAAGGAAACCCTCCCGTTTCCCATCCACTGGGTCTCGGACCCGGAGACCGGGGAGCGGCTCCGCGAGCGGATCCTGGCGCGGCAGGAACCGTGGGGGCTGGACATTGAGACCACGCTGACCGGGCAGCACCACTGCGAGGTGGCGCTGGTGCAGATCAGCGACGGGCGTGAAGCGTGGCTCATCGACTCGCTGGCGTTCGATTACAAGCCGGTGATCGAGGCGCTGTACGCGAGCCCGCTTCATGTGCTGATCGTGCACGGGGGGATCGGGGACCTGGCGGTGCTGAAGCGCGTGCTGGGGATCATGGCGGAGAATGTTTTCGACACGCTGGTGGCGGCGCAGGTGCTGGCGATCCCGAGCCCGAACCTGCGTGAGCTGGCGCGCGAGTGCATGATGGTGCGGATGACGAAAGGGAGCCAGCAGTCGAACTGGCGGGTGCGGCCGCTGACGCAGGGGCAGTTCAAGTACGGCGCGCTCGACGCGTGGGTTCTTCCCGGGATCGCGCGCGTCCTGGGAGGGCGCGTGGCCGCAGCGGGAAAAACGCCGGAGCTCCGCACGGGGATCAAGGCGATGCTCGATTCGGTCAAGGCGTACCAGCCGCCGCGCGCGCACCCGTACGAGCAGGGCTTCGCCCACCGCAACCGCGACAAGAAAGCCCGCGCCCGCCTCCACGCCCTCCTCGACTGGCGCACCCTCATGGCCAACAAGGGGCACATCGCGCTTCTCATGAGCGTCGGCAACCGCCTCCTCGGGACGATTGCCGAAAAAAATCCCACGAACGACGCGGAGCTGAAGGCCGCGGGTTTTCCCTCTTCGCTGATCCGGCGGTACGGGGAGCGGATGCTGAAAGTCATGGCGTCGCCCGGCGACGTCCGCGAATAGGGCGTGCGCATCGTGTTTGACAGCCGCGGTCCCGGTCGCTAGGATCCGCACCCGATCCTGGGCGGCTAGTTCAGCTGGCTAGAACGTCTGCTCGACACGCAGAAGGTCAGAGGTTCGAATCCTCTGCCGCCCATTTTCCTCCCCGAAGCGCCGATCCCGGCGCTGTCGTTTTCGGGCGCTTCCGCGCCTCGCCTATCCCGCTGCATTGACAATATTGCTTGCAATGCATTGCGAGGAATCCCTAATGTCGCGCATTAGAAGCCCAATAGGGGCTCCCATGGCGCCACATAGGAGGATCGATGGCCGAATCCACGCTCGATTTCGACAAGATCAAGGACTTCCTCAGCAGGCACCTGACGGGGATCACGGAGGCGTCGAAGGTGAAATTCCGTGAAATCCAGAAGGCCGTGAAGACGGAATTTGGCCAGGGGCTGTTCATGCCGAAGCTCTCGGAGTTGATCCAGTCGGTGAGGCCGGACCTGACGAAGCCGAAGAGGAAGCCCGCGAAGCGCCGGAAGAAGGCGGGGAAGAAAGGTCGCGGGCCAGGGCGTCCGCCGGGATCCGGGAAGAAAATGAAGGGTTCGTCGGGCGTCTTCCTGGTGAAGGTCGGGCGGAAGCTCTCCCTGGCCAGGTCGAAAGACCGTGTGCAGGCGATCATCGACAAGATGGTGGCGGGCGGCCAGAGCCTGGGGCGGCTGAAGGTTTACGCGCTGAGCCAGGTAGGGGTGGCGACGAGGGTCACCATCGAGTAGTCCCGAGTTCCCGATTTCGTCCCAAGGCGCCGCGCTCGCGGCGCCTTTTTTCGTAAACATTCCGGTGCGCCGATGTTTTCGAAGTGCGGAGGGAGGGGCGTGCCCGGAGGCGCACGCGCCGGGGCAAATGTCAGGGGCGGTCGAAACCGGGAGGCGCGCGAAAATGAACGCACCCAGACACTCCCGCGGGCGCCGACGGGCCGCCCCGACCGACAAACGAAGAAAACATCGGCGCACCGGAATGGACCCGAGCGGGGTCGAACCGCCGACCTCTAGAGTG
>JAIOPR010000006.1:0-765 GCA_021413805.1 Planctomycetota bacterium | reverse complement strand
CCCATCCGGGAGCGCCGACAGGGCGGGAGAATATCGATGGGGTCATCGCCCGTCAAGCTAACTCGTCGGAAAGCCCGGCCGAGGCACCCCGATTTTCTCTTCACGTTCCCCTTCCCTTCCCCCGTCCGTCGGGCCGAAACCCCCGGATTCGGCCGATTCTCCGCCACGCCAGCGAAAGCATTTGACTTGGGTCGTCCGCCCGGGGTACAAAATCGGTCTACGCCGAGACAGCCCGGTCGCGGCGCTAAACGGAGGGAGATCCCAGCGATGTGGATCGTCAAGAACGTCCTGCGCGGCTCAATCCAGATCGAAGACCTCAAGGTCAAGATCCCCGCCAAGGACTACTTCGACCTCGACAAGATCGGCCGTGAGCGCGCCGAAGGTTCGCGCCAGCTCAAGCTTGCCATGGAGGAAGGTTACCTCCAGAACGTCAAGAAGCAGGACCCCGGCACCAACGAGACCGTGCTGGTGAAGGAGGAGACCCGAAGCGAGATCAAGTCGCGCATCGAGGAGCTCCGCCAGGTGATCCTGAAATCCCCGGACAAGGACACCGTCCTCAAGGCTCTTCAGGAACTGCGCAGCGTCCTCGCCGGCTCCAAGGACGTCGAACAGATCCGCGCCGATTTCGACGACCTCAAAAAACTGATCCAGACCATGGACGGCGACGGCGGCTGGCTCAAGAAGGAATTCGAGACGCTTCGCAAAACCTTCTTCGACAAGGAGAAGGACGAGAAGGCGGTGATGAAGCGCGAGGTGCTGGAGCTT
>JAIOPR010000297.1 GCA_021413805.1 Planctomycetota bacterium | reverse complement strand
GAGGGAAGCGCTGGCGATGATGAGGTCCCAGTTGCTGGAGGTCGCGGCGCGGGCGGCGGTGCCGACGGTTTTCTCGGCGCGGACCATGTAGCCGGTGGCTTCGAGCCGGCTCGTGAGAGCGATCCGGGTGACGAAGTTAGGGTCGAGAAGGAGCAATCGGAAGGGTGTTTTTGCCATCGCGGAGTGGTCCGAGGGTTACATGGTGCAAGACTTGGGCCTTGCTGGAAAGGGGCAGGAACAAAGGATTTAGCGTGCGGGGCGTTCCAACATGAAACGATTAACAATTCATGAAACGTCCGTTCAATCCCGCCGCCGGGGTGGGTGAATTTTCCTAATGCGAGGACCCTAACATTTCTGGGGCGACGTTCCGGCTTAAAATCCCAGGTCCCGGCATAGGTTCTCGACCCGCTTTTTCGTGCCCTCGTCCATCACGATCGCGTCCGGCCACTCCCGGTCGAACCCTTCGCCTTTCATCTTTTTCGTCGCGTCGATCCCGACCTTGCCGCCGTAGCCGCAGAACTGGCTCGCGTGGTCGAGCACGTCCATCGGGCCTTTCGCGTGCTCGAAGTCGCGCGACGGGTCGATGTGGTTCAGGGCGTAGAGCGCGACCTGCGAGTAGTCGCGGATGTCCACTTCGGCGTCGAGCACCACGATGACCTTCGCAAACATCATCTGCCCCATCCCCCACAGCGCGTGCATCACTTTCCTCGCGTGCCCCGGGTACCGCTTGTTGATCGAAACCAGCACCAGGTTGTGGAAGACCCCTTCCCACGGCATGTGCAGGTCCACCACCTCGGGGAGGTTCATCTTCACCAGCGGCAGGAAAATCCGCCCGATCGCTTCGCCCATGAAGTCGTCCTCCATCGGCGGCTGGCCTACGATCGTGGTCAGGTAGGTCGGGCGTTTGCGATGCGTCAGCGCAGTGAGGTGGAAGACCGGGTAGTCGTCCGCGAGCGAGTAGAAACCCGTGTGGTCCCCGAACGGCCCTTCGCGCCGCAGCTCGCCCTTTTTCACGTACCCCTCGAGCACGATCTCCGCGTTCGCGGGCACCTCGAGGTTCACCGTCCGGCATTTCGCCATCTTCACCGCTTCGCCCCGCAGGAATCCCGCGAGCGTCATTTCGTCGGCGTCGGGTGGAAGCGGCATGGCGGCGCACATGGCGGTGACGGGGTCGGAGCCGAGGGCGATGGCGACCTCGAGCCGGTCGGACTTCCCGAAATGGCGCGCGCCGTCCTTGTGGCGGTGCCAGTGCATGCCGCAGGTGCGATCGTCGTAGACCTGCATGCGGTAGATGCCGCAATTGCGGAGGCCGGAGACGGGGTCTTTGGTGAAGACCATGGGCCAGGTGATGAAGCGCCCGCCGTCGTCGGGCCAGCATTTCAGGACGGGGATCGAATGGAACGACGGGTCGCTCTCGACGACTTCCTGGCACGGCCCGTCGTCCACCGTGCGCGGCATGATCGTCGCCAGGTCGTACAGCTTCGGGAGCACCTTGAGCTTGTTCAGGAACCCCGGCCCCGGCGGCTTGAGCGCCAGCGCCAGCAGGTCTTCCATCTTCGCCGTCAATTCCTCGAGCTTCTCCACCCCGAACGCCAGCGCCACCCGCTCCTGCGACGCCACCGCGTTGATCAGCACCGGCGTCGTGTGTCCCGCCACGTTCTCGAACAGAAGCGCCGGCCCGCCCTTCTTCACCGCCCGGTCCGCAATCGCCGTGATCTCCAGGTCCTGCGACACCGGCGCTTTCACGCGCTTCAGCCAGCCGCGTTCCTCCAGCGCCCGCACGAACGACGACAGGTCGGGGAAGCTCATGGGCCGAACCGTAACCGGGGAGGGGAAGGGAGTCAACGAGGGGAAGCGGTCTGCCGAAAGCGCCGGGGGGTGGCAGACTGGCAGATCGGGGAGGGGGAGGGGCGGAGTGCTGGCTGCCGTAAGTCATTGAATCATCGAGCGTTGAGTCCCGGCGACGCGCGCTTCCAAGCGGCACCCCGTTTGCTTTCCCGGAGTGCAAGCCCCGTTGTCAACCGAGTCCAACGTGAACGCCCTGATCCCGATCAACGTGCTGGTGGCCGAGCCGGACCGGGCGGCGCGGGAGACTCTGGCTGAGATGCTGGCGGGGGAAGGCGCGAACGTTCATTTCGCGGAGACGGGACGGTCGGCGATGGAAATCGCCCAGCGGGTGACGATCCACGCCGGCGTGATCGACGCTTCGCTGGCCGACATGACGGGTTTGCAGTTGCTGGCGCGGTTGAGGGCGGTGCTCCACGGCCCGGTGCTGTTCGTGGGGGCGACGGCCTCAAAGGAAGTGCGGATGCAGGCGGTGGACGCGGGGGCTTGGAGCTGGCTGCCGCGGCCGTTCGAGAAGGAGATCGCCCGGTTGACGATCCATGGCTTTGTCATCCGGTTTTCGCAGGGCGAGTGAAGCAGAAAAACCCCGTAACCCAGACCGCATAACGAGGAGACCGCAAGTATGGGCGCAAAGAAGATTGCCTTCGACCAGGAAGCTCGCGACGGAATCAAAGCCGGCGTCCAGAAGCTCGCCCGTGCCGTGAAAGTGACGCTGGGCCCGCGAGGCCGCAACGTCATCCTCGAGAAATCGTTCGGCGCGCCGCTCATCACGAAGGACGGCGTGACGGTCGCCAAGGAAATCGAGCTCGAAGACCCGTTCGAGAACATGGGCGCCCAGATGGTGCGCGAAGTCGCTTCCAAGACCGCGAACGTCGCGGGCGACGGGACGACGACCGCCACCGTGCTCGCCGAGGCGATCTTCCTCGAGGGCCTGAAGAACGTCGTCGCCGGCGCGAACCCGCTCGGCCTCAAGCGCGGGATCGAGAAGGCCGTCGAGTGCGTCGTCGAGGACCTCGACAAGCAGGCCATCAAGATCAAGGACCACAAGGACAAGAAGGCCGTCGCGACGATTGCCGCCAACAACGACGCCGAGATCGGCAAGAACATCGCCGATGCCATGGAAAAAGTCGGCGACACCGGCGTCATCACCGTCGAGGAAGGCAAGTCCCTCGAGACCGATTTCACCTGGGTCGAGGGCATGCAGTTCGACAAGGGCTACAACTCGCCCCACTTCGTCACGAACTACGAGGACATGGAGTGCGTGCTCAAGGAGCCGTACATCCTGATCCACGAGAAAAAGATCTCCAACATCAAGGACATGCTGCCGATGCTGGAAGCGGTCGCGCAGGCAGGCAAGCCGCTTCTCCTCATCGCGGAAGACATCGAGGGAGAAGCGCTGGCGACGCTCGTCGTGAACAAGCTGCGCGGGATCATTTCCGTGGCGGCGGTGAAGGCGCCCGGTTTCGGCGACCGCCGCAAGGCGATGCTGGAAGACATTGCGATCCTGACGGGCGGCGAGGCGATCTTTGAGGACCTCGGCACCAAGCTGGAGAACCTGACGCTGTCGCAGCTCGGCCGCGCCAAGAAGGTGGTCATCGACAAGGACAACACGACGATCATCGAGGGCGCCGGCGAGACCAAGGCGATCCAGGGCCGCATTTCGCAGATCAAGCGCGAGATCGAGGGCACGACGTCCGACTACGACAAGGAGAAGCTGCAGGAGAGGCTTGCGAAGCTCACCGGCGGCGTCGCCCAGGTCAACGTCGGCGCGGCCACCGAGCTCGAGATGAAGGAAAAGAAGGCGCGCGTGGACGACGCCGTCGCGGCCACCAAGGCGGCGGTCGAGGAAGGCATCGTCCCGGGCGGCGGCACCGCGTTCATCCGCGCCCAGAAGGCGCTGGACCGTCTTAAAGGCCTCACTCACGACGAGGAAGTCGGCGTCGCCATCGTGCGCCGCGCCCTCGAGGCCCCCGTCCGCCAGATCGCCGTCAATGCCGGTTACGACGGCGCCGTCGTCGCGGCCTGGGTGCGCGACGCGAAAGGCCACGAAGGCTACGACGCCGACGCTGGCAAGATCGTGGACCTGGTCAAGGCCGGCATCGTCGACCCCAAGAAGGTCGCCCGTACCGCCCTGCAGAACGCCGCTTCAGTCGCCACGCTCCTCCTCACGACCGAGGCGCTGATCAGCGAGATTCCCGAGAAGAAGGAAAAGGGCGCTGGTGGCCCCCCGGGCATGGACATGTAGCCCGGCCGTTCGAGAACGCCGCAAGGGCAGGGGGGTGATTCCCCCTGCCCTTTCTTTTTGGGCGGGAACCGACGTTTTCTTTTTTCGGCATCGCCGCGGCCGCCTCTTCTGATAAATTGTCCCCCACCTATGGCCAAGCCCACCGGCGAACTGATCACTCTCCAGGACATCCAGCGCCGCGTGGACGTGCTCCCGACGCTTCCCGAGATCACCACGTTCGTCATGAACCTCCTCGAGGATCCCGCGTCGTCGGCCCAGGACGTCTCCAACGTCATCGTGCGCGACCCCTCGCTCTCCGGGCAGATCATCAAGCTCGTCAACTCCGCCTACTTCGGCCTCCCCAAGAAAATTTCCGACCTCAACCGCGCCATCGCCCTCCTTGGCTACGGCCGCATCAAGAACCTCGTCCTCTCCCTCTCGATGATCCGCGTCTTCCGCTCCATCTCGAAACGCCAGCGCGATGACTTCGGGCGCTTCTGGGAACACAGCGCCGTCGTCGCGGGCCTGATGAAGCGGGTTGCGCTGCGGCTGGGGATGGAAGACCCGGAGCAGGCGTTCCTGACGG
>JAIOPR010000005.1 GCA_021413805.1 Planctomycetota bacterium | reverse complement strand
CCGTCTTGCCGTCGGGCGTCGCCACCGTGACGACGTGGTGGTTGGTGATGATGTAACCCTGCGAAGAAGCGAGGAAGCCACTTCCGATCCAGGACTGGTCCTTGTTGGTCTTGACCGAGGTCTGGATGTAGACGACTCCCGCATCGACCTTCTGGACGAGATCGGAAAGCGACGGCCGGGGATCGGCGGTGGCCGGAGGCGCCGTCGGGGGCGTTCCGGCGACCGGCGCCGGCTCGAGACCGCAGGCGAGCAGGCCTTCACGAAGCGCCCCGATGCGGAGGCGGGCGAGCGTCTTGTCCGCGGCGACCGACCTGCGCACCGCGTCGTCCACGGCTTCGCTTTCCAGTTTCGTCACGCACGTCACGACGAACGCGAACAGGTCGGGGCGGAAGGAGCCCTTCACCTGCTCAAGCCCGGCAATCCCGGAAACGGCGGCGACGAGCGCTGCGCCGAGTTCGGCGTCTTCCTTTTCGCGCCAGCCCGCTACCTGGACGGCGAATTCCGATTTGTCGGACACTTTGACGTTTGCGTCGAAGACGATCCCCGTTCCCAGCGAGCGCTTGAGGGCGAAGGACTTCCCGTCCGGCCGCGCGGCAAAGTTTTTCGAGAACGCGGCGAGCAGGTCGGCGGGGCGCCCTTCGAAGACCACCGTCACGTTGTACACCTCCGTCGTGTCGTCGTACGTTTCCGTCGTTTCCTTCACGCCGGCGATTCCCTCCAGCGCGCCGGCCACTGCCGTTTTCACCGCTGCGATTGCCGTCGGGCGGACGCCGTTCACCGCGATCCCGACAGGCGACGCCACCGGCTGGTCGCGGAACTCGTACACCAGGATCCCCAGCGAAAGGTCACCCGGGTAAAGCGTCTTGAACTGCGCGTCCCCCGCCAGCGACGCCCACACGGCCGCGTCCAGGTCCACCGGCTTGCCGCTGAACGTCACCATGATCGACATCGTCTTGCGGTCGGCCAGGTAGTCGTTCCGGACGGAAGCGACGCCCTTGATTCCTTTGAGCACCGCGAGGAACGCCGTCCCGGCCGTCTTCATCCGGTCCGCATCGACTTCGCGCAGCTCCAGCATCGCCTGTTGCTCAATCGCCGGCGGCGCCTCGTAGCGCAGCGTGTCCGGCGTGCTGTCCAGCAGCACAAGCGCGCTCGGCACCGTCCGGATCAATTCGTCCAGCTCGTGCGCCCGCTTCTTCGTCTTCAGCGCAAACGTCAGCTCCGCCGACTTCTCGGCGTACGCCTGGTTCTCAATCTTCACCCCGCCCGCCTGCGTCAGCGCTTCCTTCACGACCTTCGCGTTCGCATCCACCGCCGACGGGATCACGTTGATGACCGTCACCGAAATCGCCTGCTCCCCGCTCCGCCAGTCGTAGGAAACCATCCCGGGCGAAGCGCCCCCCGGGGCCAGTTCCGAGAGATCCTCGCGCCCCTTCATCGCTTCCCACAACAGGTCGTCCAGCTCCGCCGCCGTCCCCAGGAACTTCACCGACACCGTCAGCGTCTCGGACGCCGGGTCGTAGTTCTTCGAGGTTTCCTTCACACCGGGAAGCGTCTTGAGCGCGGCGACCAGGAGATCCGCGATTTTCGCCATCGAGGCCGACGGCAGATGCCGGACCTCCACCGTCCCCGCGATCGTCAGCGCGCCCAGCCGGTACTCCAGCGTCGCTTCCCGCGCCGAAATCAGCCGCACCTTGCCCGCCAGCGCATGCCCGGCGACCGCCCGCTGAACCGCCGCGTGCAATTCCGGCGCATCCATCTTCGACATCAGCGCGATCTCAAACCGCCCCGATTTCTCGTCGAAGCTCCATGTCGCCTGCGCCACGCCCTCCGACGACTTCAACCCCGCACCCAGCGCCGCCCCGATATCCTTCAGGGGCTCCGGCTCCCCGCCTTCCAGCGAAACTTTCATTTCGCGAAGCGCGAACGCGAGCGTGATCTTGTCGTCGGCCGTCGTCTTGACCGTCATCTCGCCCAGCCCGCCCTGCTTCCCCTTCAACGCATCCTCAAGCTGCCGCGCGTCGCCGGAAAAGAACACCACGAACCCGAGCGTCTTCGCGGAGGCGTCGTAGGAACGCTTGAGTCC
Organism: Planctomycetota bacterium; assembly: GCA_021413805.1. Lineage (GTDB taxonomy): Bacteria > Planctomycetota > MHYJ01 > WSZJ01 > WSZJ01 > WSZJ01. The sequence goes on along the minus strand of JAIOPR010000005.1, from coordinate 20,954 downwards.
CGAGCAGCCGGGAAGCGCCTCGAGCTTTTCGGTGAGGACTTGCGCGGTGTGCTCGTAGAAACCGTCGGCGAGGCCCTCGACCGTCAGGGAAATCGCCTTGCCGCCGACCGCGTATTCCGCTTCGACGTCGCGCGCCCGCACCAGCTGGAATCCCTTGAGATCCTTCTCGATTTCCGCGTGAAACTTCGTCGCGGTCCCTTTCCACATCAGGCTCACGACAAAGTCGCCGTCGCTGGAATAGTCGTAGTCCACCGACTTCGCGCCCGCAACCTTGCGCGCCCGGGCGAGGAACGCCTGTCCTTCGCGCTGGACGACTTCGGGCTGGACGCCGCGAACCTTGAACCGGAGCCCGCGCAGGGCGAAAGCAAAGGTGAGCGTGTCGCCGGAGGTTTCGCGCAGCTCCAGCTCCCCGAGGCCGCGATGGCCTTTGCGAAGGGCATTCTCAAGGCCGGTCCGGTCGCCGGAGTAGAAGATGCCGAGCGTCAGCGCGCGATCCGCGCCGGAGTATTCGCGCACGACGCCGTCCACTCCAGCGAGTTTCTCGACGATGTTGGAAAGCGCGAGCCCCGTGTCCTCGTACGAATCCGGCCCGAGGTCCACGACTTTCACCTTGATGAGGTCGCCGCCGAAGCGGTAGACGAGCCCGTCGGCGCCCATGACATTCAGGTGCATCTGCCGGGAAACGTCCGGCGCCAGCGCGGCCACCAGCGCCTCGTTGACGTCGGCCGGCGCGCTCGACGACAGGAACCGCACTTCGTACGCCCCCTGCGCGAACGACGCGGCCTCATCGACCGCGTCGGGGTCGGCCTTCAGCGCGTCCAGCACCGCCTTCCCCGCGTCCTTGACCTTCTCCCCATCGTGACCGACGAGGAGAAGCGTCATGCGGGATGCATTGATCTTGAACGTGAGATTCGAATCGTCGCTCTTGATGAGACGGAAATCGTGGATGAACTTCGCTTCGGCGCGCAGCTTGTCCTCGAGCTGGGTGGATGTGCCCTCGTAGAAGAACTCGACGGTCATCTTCTTGTCGGCTTCGGAATACGAAGGGCTGACCTCGGCCGCGCCGACGAGCTTTTCCAGCCAGCGACGCATCTTGAGCCCGGCGGACTCGTACAGGTTCGCCGGGAGGTCGGTGACGACGACGGACATCCTGTGGGCCTTCGTTGCGGACGACCCCAGCGCTTCCTTGAATTGTTCGAGGAATGACGGCATCGCCTTGGCCGAGGCCTGCTCCCGGCACTTGCTCTCGGCCTTGTCCTGGGCCGATGCGGACCCGGCGCCCTTTTCCTGCGCACGGCCGACTGAAGCGCCGGTCTGGCCGAAAACCGCGGCGATCGTGACGCTTCCCTTGACCTGGATCGTCCCGAGATCGGCATTCTTGCTCGAATTCTCGACGGCGAAGACCCCGACGACGAGGGCCTTCGCACCCTGCGCGTCGTACACCTTTTTGGCGACGTCCTTGAAAAGCCCCTCATCATCCACGAGGTCGCGGAGGGACTTTCCACCCAGTTCCTTGAGCGAAGTTCCGCTCGAGATAACCGTGTAGCCGGCCGACTTCAGGGCATCGGTGATCGCCCCCCGGAGTTCTTCCGGCTCAGCAGCGACGACGACCCGGTCCCCAGCGCTGGCGGTGAGGGCGGAGAAGGCAAGCACGGCGAGAGTTGAAGCGAACAGTCGACGAAGCGGGACCATAGTGACCCCTTGGAAAGTCCCCCTGTGAACCGGGGCGTGAAGCCCCGTTGGCGCGAGAAAACATTCTAGGGAGGGGGGGGTGAAAAGCAAGAAAAGGCGGAAGCGCCGAGAGGCGAATTTGCGCGGGGATTCGAGCCAGCCGCGGGGGCGCCCGGTACCATGTTTCGCGTGTCACGCCCCCTGGTTGTTTCGCTCCTGCTCCTCCTGGCCGGGTGCGGTTCCCCGCCGCCGGCGGAGCCGGAATGGGTCAGCGAAGCCGACCCGGACCTGGTCGCGAGGGGCGGAACAGCGCAAGTGGAGATCGAGGTTGACTGGTTCCAGCAGGTGCCGCCGGACGATCTCGCGCTTGAGGGGTTGGCCGTGGTGGCACATCGCGAGTGCCCCGGAAAGGTCATCACGGTCCGTCGCGACTCGGAAATTCCGGCGGCGCGGTGGAAATCGTCCCGGGGCGACGCCATTGAGGATGTGCTGGAAGAGTTCCGAGGAAGAAGCAAGCCGGACCCGGCTATCGCCTACGTCCACATCCTCTACTGTCCCGTCAATCCGTGGGGCGGAGCGGCCGCTTCCAATGGACTCTGCCGGCGGCTGGAAAAACCATTCCCCCACTGGCAGATTTTCATTTTCAAGGGGACGCTGAAATCCCGCGCGTTCCTGGGTCTCACCGCCGACAAGCTCGACCGTTCCTGCCTGGTGCACGAATTCGGCCACGCGCTGGGACTGGTGGCGGGCCCGGATCACCGCTTCGAAGACGGCGGCGGGCATTGCACGGACACGAAGTGCGTCATGACGAAGCCGAAGTTGCAGACGATTCTCGACAACGCGGCCGGGGCGATCGCGACGGGCGAGATCCCGTGGGATTACTGCGACCGGTGCCGGGCAGACCTGGAGCGGGCCCGGAAGATGTACGCACGGCGGTGAGGACACAAAAAAACCGGGGCGGTTTGAATCGCCCCGGTGTCGATATCGAGAGTCGTTACTTGTCCGTCGGCGTCGCTGCAGGATCCGCGGCCGGCGGCTCGGCGAATTCGATGTAGATGACCACGGCATCCTCGGCGTCACTCAGCTTCTTGCTTTCCTTCTGTTTCTGGTATTCGTCGGCGAGTTCGTCGCCCTGTTCCTTCTCGCGACGGGCACGATCCCCGAACTCGTCCGTCCCGCCCTTCGCCGGCCCGAGGTCATTTCCCGCGGGCTTCCGGGGTCCGCCGCCGGCACCGGCCTGCGAAGCGCCGAACTCGCCACCCTCGGCGGGCTTCCCGTCCCCGAGCATCCCCCCGGCGACGGCGGGATCCTTTTCGCCGTGCTTTGCACCCGGAGCGGCTTCTTCGTTCGAATCGTGCGCATCGTGCTCTGTCTTCGAGACACCCGTCTCCGCAGGCGCATCAGTCCGCGGGTCAGCCTTTCCTTCCCCGTGCGAACCACCATCGACGCCCCCCGCAAGCCCCGCCGCGGGCGCCCCACCCCGGCGATCCAGGGAGGACTTGTCCTTCTTCGCCGACTCCTGCTTCTCGATCTGGCGCCGGGTCTCATCGATGTGATCGCGAAGAGCGACCTTGAGGTCATCCGCCCCAACCGCGACCTCGGCGTCCTTCGCGGGCGCTTCCTTCATCTTTTCTTCTTCGCGTCCCGCCTTCGTGACTTTCCGGAGGCGTTCGAGTGACTCAAGCGACTTGCGGTCCGCGGCGCGGAACCCGCCGGGCATCGCGCCGAGCGAAGCAACGAGGCGGGAAGCCTCGCTCGCGGGGACGCGCACGAGAATCGCCTTCGACTGCGTGGACCAGGTGTAACCCGAGTCGCTGAGAAGCTTCTGGACCTGCTGCGAATCGACCTTTGCGTCCGTGGAGTAAACCGTGATCCGCTGAACCGAGATCGACTGGGAATCGTTCGGTGCGACGCCGCCGGCCGCCCAGCCTTCCTTTCCCGCACGCTCAAGACCGTTCTCAGGCGCTGCCGGCGCCGGCGGGTTGCCCGCCGACTTCGCTTCATAGTGGCTTTCCAGTACCGGGGCGTCGGGCTTCTCCTGCACCTTGTCCGCATTCCGGGCCTTGGCCGCGTCCGGCTCCTTGAGCGCGAGCCCGTTCTTGAATTCTTCTGCCTTCGCGGTCGCGGTAGCCCGGTTTTCCTTTGATTCCTGAACGTGCGCCGTCCGCCCAGGCGCGCTCACCTCGGGGTGCTGAAGCGACCGCACTCCCACCCAGACCAGGCAGATCGCGGCCACGCTCGCCAGCAGGCGCATGAACACCACTGCGCTGCGGATCGGCGTCACTTTCACAGGCTCCGCCACCGGCGGCGCCTCGGCACGGATCGCCACCATCACCCCCGCCGCGAAATTCTTCGGGGCGCGGACTTTCGGAAGCGTCTTCACCGCGTCGATGGCCTTCCTCAACTCGTCCAACTCTTCGCGGCAGGCCGCGCACGACGCGAGGTGGCTCTCCACCGCGGACGCTTCCCCTTGCGGGAGAGCGCGGTCGAGGTATTCACTCAGTCTTTCGATGGCGTCCTGGCAGTTCATTTTGTTGTCCCTTCAGCCCCCAGCTCCTGCTCGGGCAGGTCTTTCTCGCTCTCGTGAATTTCATCGGCAATCTTGCGAAGCGCGCGGAGCAGATCCTCGCCCTGGGCCTTGCGCTTCTTTTCCTCATCGACGTTCACGCTCTGCCGCTCGTGGTTATCCGCCGCCGCGGGCGGCTCCGCCTTCGGGTCATCCGGGTTCTTGTCGTCACGTCCGGCCTTGGGCTTCGTCTCGGCCGGCCCGGGCGCCTGGGGGTTGGCGGCAGGAGCACCGCGTTCATCCTGCTTTGGATCTCCCAGGACTCCGCCTGTACTCGTCGCGGGAGGAGGGCCTTTCGCCGGATCGCTGCCAGGGACGTCTCCCGCGGACTTCCGCTTCAGGTCCGGATCGGCGTTCCCCTTCTCATCGGAACCCGCTTCACCTTCTTCCTGCTGCCCATGGTGAGCCGACTTCATGTATTCGCCCCCCGCGCGGAGCTCCTCAAGCTGTCCGCGGCGGCGCTTCAGGCGCTGCTCAAGCGACTTCGTGGTGTCCTTGTTCCCGAGCAGTTTCTCGGCCTTGGCGTCGGAGGTCTGCTTGTCTTCCTCGCGATTCCTGCGGGGCCTGCTTCCATCGGCACCCCGGTCGCTCGACTCCCTCAGGGTCGGCGAGAGCGCGGCAGAAATGTCCGCGGCAAGGTGGTCAGCGACGGCGAGCATGTTGTCGATCGAGTCTTCGACCTCGGTGCGCGTGACCCGTTCCAGGGTGTCGCCCTTGCGCTGAAGAACCGTCACCATCACCCGGACCGTGCGGCCCTGGGCCATGAACGATCCGCGGACCAGGATCCCGGCGTCCAGCGCGGCCAGCAACTGCACGCCCTTCACCTGCATCTGCGACACATCGTCCCCGCCGCCGGAAGTCAGGCGCGCGTTGAATTCCTTCTTCATCGCCATCGTCACGTCTTCCCGCTCCAGCGGGTCGAGTCCTTCGTGGGTGGCCAGGCTGGAGGCGATGAGTTCAGGAAGGGCGGCCTCGAGCCAGCGGACCTGTTCGTCGCCGGAAAGGTTCTTGAAGTCGAGCAGGACGATGCGCCGGTTGAGCGCGACCGGGGGGGCCGGGTCCACGGGGATCTTTGTTCCTTCGCCCGTGGTCGCGACGTTTGTCCCGGAGTTCGTCGCATTCGAGGTGCCATTTCCGGAAGCGTTCCCGCCCCACGGGCTCGAGTGGACCACCGCGGCGACGAGCAGCGTGGCGAGCACGCCGGCCAGCGTCCAGGCCGCGACGCGCGCCCGGTCGGCCGGGCCGATGATCACCGTCTCGCCGGAATGGCCCGGCGCTTCCTTGATCACGACCTTGTCCAGGTCCCGGATCAGCGCGGCCGCGTCGGCGTACCGCGCGTCCCGATTCTTCGCCAGGAGCCGCGACACGATCGCCGCGAGCGACGGCGGAACTTTCGGGTTCAGGTCCCGAAGCGCGAGCGGCTCGTCGTTGACGATTTTTGTGAAGAGCGCAAGCGGGGTTTCGGCGACGTGGGGAATGCGGCCGCCGAGCATTTCGTACATCACGCAGCCGAGTGAGTAGAGGTCCGCGCGGCCGTCGATGTCGCTCGTCTGGCACTGCTCGGGGCTCGAGTACTCGGGAGTGCCGAGGTAGGTCCCGTCCTGCGTGTAGCCCGCGGAGTGCGTCGGCCGCGCCAGCCCGAAATCGAGGACCTTGATGTTTCCTTCGCTGTCGATGATCAGGTTCCCCGGCTTGATGTCGCGGTGAATCAGCCCCGCCTTGTGCGCGGCGCCCAGCGCTTCCGCCGTCTGCCGCGAGATCTTGACCACGTTGGAGAACGTCGGGCGCATCCCGTCGTGAAGCTCTTCGCCCAGCGTCCGGCCTTTGACCAGCTGCATCGCGATCCAGGCACCCTGGTCGCTCGACCCGGCCGCGTAGACCGGCACGATCCTCGGGTGGTCCAGCTTCGCCGCCATCCGCGCTTCGCGGATGAACCGCTCCGAGTATTCCTTGTCGGCGCTCAGGGCCGGGGGAAGGAGCTTGAGGGCGACCTCGCGATCGAGGGCCGCGTCGTGCGTGCGGTAGACGACGCCCATGCCGCCCTTGCCCAGGATGCCGCGGATCTCGTAGCCGCCGACTTTGCGGCCGATGAGCGCGTCCGGGAGGACGAGGGTTTCCTTGCTGCTGATGGGGTCTTTGTTCACGGAGGTCTGACGCCTTTGTTCGGGAAAGGTTCCGGAATTTTATTTTTTTCTGAACAGGACCGATTTGGGGGCATTTCCAGGCATGGAAGAGCGGGAAAAGGGCATTTCGCCTCTATTCGCCGAGCTTCCCCTTGAGCTTGTCCTTCAACGCCTGTCGCGCCCTGTGAAGGCGGCTCCGCACGGTCCCGACGGGGACGTTCAGCACCTCGGCGATCTCCTCGTACGGACGGCCTTCCATGTCCCTCAGCACGATCATCGTCCGGAACTCGTGGTCCAACTCCCCGATCGCTTCCTGCACGATCCGGACTTTCTCGTTATCCACGACCTGCTCCGGCGGCTCGGGCGCGTCGTCCGCCACGTCCAGCCCGCCCTCCTCGTCGTCGCCCCCCGGTCCGCCGCTCAGGCTCGTCGCTTTGCGCCGCTTCAGCCCCCGCCGGTCGCTGATGCACGCGTTGATCGCGATACGGTAGATCCAGGTGCCGAACTGCGCGCGCCCCTCGAAACTCCCGAGCGCGCGCCAGCCCTTGACGAACGCCTCCTGCGCGATGTCCTTCGCCTGGTCCTCGCGGCCGATCATCCGGTAGACCGCGTTGTAAACGAGGTCCTGGTATTTCACGACGAGCTGGCCGTACGCGTCCCCTTCGCCGCGCTGGGCGCGACGGATCAGGTCCGCGTCCCCGTTGGCCTCAACGGCCGGCGGGGGCGCCTCTACCGGCAGCTCACTTTTCTTCATCGCCATCCGCCACACACCTGAACCCGAATCCCGGGTACCCGAGATCCTCGTCGTCCAGCCAGCGCCAGGTCAGCACGCAGGCCGTTTCCGGGAAGAGAAAACTCCCGCCTTTCGCCACCCGTTTCCCGTTCTCCGTCGTCGCAGTCCACTCCGCGGCGTTTCCCGCCATGTCCATCGCCCCGCACGGGCTTGCCCCCGCCGGGTGCGATCCCGCCGCCCACGGCGCGCCGGACTTTGAGTTCGCATTCGCCGCAACCCAGTCGTTTCCCCACGGGTATTTCCGGCCGTCCCCGCCACCCGCCGCCGCTTCCCACTCCGCCTCCGTCGGCAAGCGCTTGCCCACCCACTCCGCGTACCCCTCCGCGTCCTTCGCGCAGATGCCCATCATCGGCGAAGAGCCATCGCCCGGCGGGCGGCCTTCCTTCCAGGCCCGGGGAACCGGGTATCCCTTGGCGCGCAGGTAATCGCCGTACCGGGCCTCGGTGACTTCCGTCGGGTCCACATAGAACGCCTTCACGGTTGCCGCTTTCCCGTTCACCGTCAGGCTGGTCGCCGGCACCGGCAACATCCCGGTCCGCACCGAATGCGCGCGGATTTCCGGGAGGAGTTTCGTCGCGGCGGCGCACTCCCTGTTGAAGAGCAGCGCGCGTTCCAGCTGGGCCTGCGCTTCCGGCCAGTCCTTCTTCTCGTACGCCTTCAACCCGAGATCGAGCAGGCGGGCACTGTCGGAAGCGAATGCCTCGGCTTCCTCGAGCGCCTTTTTCCATTCGGGGCGCTGATCGATCTCGATCGCTTCCTTGTACTTTGCAACCGCCGTCGTCATCCGCGATTCCTGCTTCGCGTCCGCGCCTTCCTTCGCCACGAGCTCAGCGCGTTTCTTCTGCGCCTCGAGGTCGGCGCCGTCGAGCTTCGCCTGGAGTTCGGCGAGTTTCTTTGAGATTGCTTCAGGTGACGCCTCGGTGATCATCACTTCCGGGTGTGTCTCGACCCAGGCCTTCATCTCGGGTTTCCCCGATGCCACCGATACCTGGCGCCAGGTCTCCATCGCGAGGGGAACGCACCCGTCCTTCTCGGCCGCCTGCGCCCGTTTGACCGCCGCCGCCAGTTCGGCCGCCGCCTGCCGGCCCTTCAGGTCTGATTCCTCCCGGATCCGCCGCGCTTCGGCGATCTTCGCCGCCTCTTTCGCCGCGTCCCCGGATTTCTTCGCTTCTTCCGCCTCCGCCATCAGCTTCGCCCGCTTTTCCTCTTCCATCGCTTCGTCGAGCCGGCCCTTGATCGTCGCATTCGAAGGCTGAAGTGCCAGGGCGCGCTCGAGGGCTTTCCGCGCCAACTCCCACTGCCCGGCCTTCTCCGCGTCGTCGGCCGCCTGCACGCAGGCCGCGATCTGCCCGGTGCGCGGGTCGGGCTGGCTGGCCGAAGGGTCAGGAGGTCGCTGTGCGTGCTTCGAGAAATAAAGCGCCACGAACGCGGCCGCGAGGCCGACGAACAGGAGTGGAGCCACGATCGCGAGCGGAGTACCCCGGGCCGCCATGGACTCTCCCGCGTTCTAAATGGTTGGCGCTGAAAGACGTGCGGCGAAACAGGAGAATATCAGGCCTGCGGGCGCCGCGTCAAACCCTGCCTCTTAAAGACGAAGCTCGCGGTCTGGTTCACGGGAAAAACCAGTTGAGGGGTTCAGGGGTTGGGAGTTGAGGACACGGGGAGCCCCGTTAGCCGGTGTGCGTGGCCGTTCCCAACCCCTCAACTCCCGAACCCATCAACCTTCCCCAACCTCGCTCCTCCACGTAAGCTCCGCTCATGCGCGCCCGCACCGGCTGCTTCCAATGCGTCCTCGACGATGTCATCGGCGGCGCCAAACTCGAAGCCGATACCCCCGAACAGCGCGAACGCGTCAAGGTCGCCGTCCTCGACTACCTCAACGGGCATTTCGACCTCGAACGCGAACCCAGCGAGTTCATCACCGGCGTCCACCGCATCCTCAAGCAGGTCCTCGCGAAGGAAATGCCGTTCAAGGCCCTCCGCGACAAGTGCAACACGATCGGGGTTTCGTTGTCGAAGCGCGTCGAAGCGGAAACCGAGGGCCTGCCCGAGCGCGAACGCTTCCAGATGCGCCTCCGCTGGTCGATCGCCGGGAACGAGCTCGATTTCCGCACCGTCGGCGCGGGCTACGAGATGACCGAGGACGAAATCCACGCCCGCCTCTCCGATTCCGTCGCCAAGCCGCTCGCCGTGGACCAGACCGACGCGATCTACGCCATCTGTCGCAACGCGAAGGACGTCCTCTTCATCCCCGACAACGTCGGCGAACTCGCGTTCGACCGCGTCCTCGTGAAGGAAATCCGGCGCTCCTGCCAGCGCATCACCGTCCCCCTCCGCGGCGGCCCCATCACCAGCGACGCCGTCGTCGCCGACGGCGACACCTGCGGAATCCCCTCCGTCGCCGACCGCGTCATCCTCGCCGGCCCCGACACCCTCGGCATCTCCTGGAAAGAAATGAGCCGCGATCTCCGGGAAGCGCTCGCCACCGCCGACGTCGTCATCGGCAAGGGCCAGGCCAACTACTACGTCCTGACCGAGCACAAGGACGAAATCCCCGGCCGCGTCATTTCGCTTCTGCGCACCAAATGCGATTACGTCAGCGGTGAGTTCGGGCTGAAGGGGAAAGTAAATGTCGCGACGGTGCTCAAGTAGCACTCAGGTCGCGCGAACCCCTTTACATCTTCAGCTTCCGCAGCGTCGCCCTCGCACCGAACATGTAATCCACGCCGCTGATCGCGGTGACGACGGCCATGATGGCCATGGCCCACCAGCCGCTCTCGTGCATGAGCTGCGACGTCAGGCGGAATGAACCGAGATCGAACGGCGCGCCGCGCTTCGTGATCCAGGCGTCCACAACCGTGAAAATCAGGACCAGGTTGATCACAATGAACTGGAAGATCGCCTTCACTTTCCCGCTCGACCGCGCGGCCATCACGATGTTGTTCGCCGCCGAGAACATCCGCAACGTGGCGACGAACGAGTCGCGGTAGAACAGGACCAGGATCATCCAGAACTGGCCCCAGCCGGCGACGACGAGGCAGAGGGTAAACGTGAAGCGCGAAATCGAGTCGGCGAGCGGGTCCACGAGCTTGCCGAAGTCGGTGATGAGGTTCTTGCGGCGCGCGATGATGCCGTCGAGAAGATCGGTCAGCTCGCAGGTCAGCGAGAGGCAGAGCGCGCCGACCTTCGCCCAGAGGGAATCGTGGAAGAAGACCCAGGCGAAGACCGGGGTGAGGAGGATGCGAAGAGTCGTCAGCTGGTTAGGGAGGTTCATCCCGGGGGAAAGGTAGCGGGCAGGCGGAGAAAGGAAAAGGACTAACGGCGCCCGAGTGCGTGGCCGGTATTGAAGGGTGGCCCCGAGGGGAAACGGCAAAGACAAAAAGGAGAACCCTCAAGCAAACGACAAACCGCAAACGACAAGTCGGGCGTTCGTCGAAAGGCTTGCCGGGTGGCACCAGCCGTGAATTGTGTTCTCTGTTTTGCTTTTGTCGTTTGGTTTTGCGTTTCGCGGTTTTGAGTTTGCCTTTTCGCGGCCGCACCCACTGCCCCCCCCGGCTCTCAGTGCGCGCCCGGCCCGCCAAGCTGTCGCGCTTTCCGGACAACCATGACCCCGCGAAAAATGGCGTACGCCGTGCCGGCCGCCAGCGCCGCGCCGAAACCCGTCACGCCTCTTCGAAAATTGAACACCGAGGCCATCGCGAGCGCGATCGCCGCGGTGAAGTAAATGACCGCAAACACCCACAGGACCTTGGGGTTCACGGGTCGGCCGCCGCCCCCAGGTCCCGCCGCGTCATCGAGAATCCCGGCCGGAACCCGTGCGGCTCGTAGAACGGCGCCACCTGCGAGTCGCTGATCAGCGTGACGTCGTAAATCGGCCCCAGCTCCTCCATGGCCTTCTTCAACAGGTCCGTCCCGATCCCGCGATGCCGGTGCGACGGGAGAACCTTGAGGATGGTGATCAGGGCATGAAGCGCGCCGTCGCTGATGGCGGTGAGCAGCCCGACGAGCTTTCCGTCCTCGCGCGCCGAGACCACGACGTCGGACCCCGAGAGAAGCGCTTCGCGCCGCGCACGCCCGGGAGGGGATTTCCAGTCCGCGAAGAACGGCTCGATCTCTTCGACCCGAAGACTCTCGTCCACATGCCAGGTGATCATCGGCTCCTCGCATTTCTTTTTGCGCGCGGGGCGCCCGCCGGCAACGCCGCGGCCAGTTGGGGAAGGAAGACACCGACGTCCGTCACGATGCCGACGGCCTGCGCGGTGCCGCGATCGGAAAGTTTCGTCACTGTGGCCGGGTTGATGTCCACGCAGACGGTGCGGACGTGGCTGCCGAGGAGATTCCCGACGGCAACCGCGTGCAGCATCGTCGCGAGCATCAGCACAACGCCCACGCCCTCGAGCGCCGACCTCATCGCCTTCTGCGCCTCGATCACGTCGGTCATGACCTCCGGAAGCGGCCCGTCGTCGCGGATCGAGCCCGCGAGGACGAACGGGATTCCCGCGCGGACGGCCTCGAACATCACGCCGCCTTTCAGCCGGCCGCTCTTCACCATCGCCTTGATCGACCCCGCGGCACGGACTTCGTTGATCGCGTACAGGTGGTTCCGGTGCCCGCCCGGCCGCGGAACCCCGTCGAGGCCGCTTCCCAGGCTCGTGCCGAAAATCTGCCGCTCGATGTCGTGCGCGGCGAGGGCGTTACCGGCGAAAAGGACGTCCACGGTGCCGGAGCGGATGAGGGAAGCCAGGGTCGCGGAAGCGCCCGTGTGGACGAGGGCGGGGCCGGCGACGACACAGACCTTGAGGCCGGCGGCCTTCGCCGTGCGAATTTCGTCGGCGATGCGAGCGATCAGCGAGGCGATCGGTTTTTCGCTGGAGACGCCGCTCGCCATGAAACCGAACGACACGGACGGCGCGCCGGCATCCTCGGGCGGGCGGACACGCACTCCTTCTTCGCCGACCACGACGCGCTCGCCGCGGCGGACGTCGCCCATCGTGTGGCATTCGGCGTGTTTGAGGGAAGCGCTGACAACGATCGCGGCGTCCATTTTCTGACGCGACACTTTGACCCATTTGCCGGCGACGCGAACCTCGGTCGGATGGTTCGTCGTGGAATGGAACCCCGCCGGCAAGGCTCCGTCGCGAAGAACCCTCGCCAGCCGGGCGTCGGCAACGCGCACAAGCCGACCGCCGGCGCGTTCGATCGCGCGCCCGGGGACGTCGAGCTCAACCTCCGTTGCCGCTTGCACCCGCACCACCGCATCCGCCGGGTCTTCGCGCCGGCGCCCCATCCTCGACTCGACCAGCTCCCAGTCGGCGCCGAGCCGCTTCAATTGCTCCAGCGCCTCGGGAAGCCCGAACGAGCCCGTGGTTCCCCGGAATTCATACTCCCGCGCTCGCATTACTTCTTTGTGGTGTTCTTGTAGTTGGCCGGGACCTCGAACTCCGCCGGCATGAGGTCCGCATCCTTCACGTCGGAATTCTCGAACTCGTTCGACTCGATTTCGCTTCCTTGATCACAAATCGCTCGCAGTCCCAGTTGCCGATCTTCTGCTTCTCGCCGACCTTCGTCATCTCGACCTTCGGGGCCTCGGCGAGCAACCCGAGGACCTTCTTCGTGAGGTAGATGTAGCGGGCCAGTCTCGGCCGGCGGTCCTCCGGGATTGAAGGAAGCTTGGTTTCGAAATCGGCCACCCGAGTCTTGACGCTCTCGACGCGCTTCGCCAGGTACGCGGCGTCGAGTTCCGAATAGGTCTGGTTGAGCGGGTTGGCGTCCTTCTGCGTCATCTTCTCGCCGTCGAAGATGGAGATGCGCACCTGCTTGCCCGTCTGTTCGTCCGTTTCGGCGAACTTCACCTTCTTGCCCTGGAGGTAAACCGCATTCATGCGCGGCTGCTTGCTGTCCGAGGCTTTCAGGACGGCCGTGCGGGCTTCTTTTGTCCGTTCGATGAACGAAACGTCCGCGACGGCGAGACCGGCGAGGACGAGAAGGGCTGAAGAGACAATCAGGGTGCGCATGAGAACTCCTAAGGAGCATTTCCCCCGGACGGGATCCCTTCGCAGGCTGGAAGGGTGTGTGTGGACAAGGGAGAGGATAGCCTCTGGCGGGCGGGTCGGGCAAGGACGGAGCGGGATCAGCGGCCGGCGAGGCGGCGGCTTTCGACGTCGTCGAGGCGCCAGCCGTTGTCCTCGCGGATGAGCGCCACGGATTCGGGCCGGCCGTCAGGGTGCTTGACCGCGATGATCGCGAGATCGCCGTTCACGGTGACTCCCGTGAACTGCGCACCGGGGGACGCGCGGCGAAATTCCCGGGACAGCGCCGCGGCCGCAAACTCGTCGGGGCCCATCGTCGCCAGCGAACTCGCCGCGACTCCCCAATTGCGCGCTTCCGATTCCAGCGCGGCGCCGGTCAGTGACTTCACCCTGGCCGAGTCCGCCTTGTAGAACGCCGCGCGATCCGACCTCGTCCGTTTCGACAGGCAGGCCCACGCCGTCGAGCCGTCCGCCCCCTGCGCCGCGCCCTGCCACCGCTTCCAGGCCGATTCCGCGGCCTGCGCATCGGTTGGCCTGGCGGGAAGCGGCGGTGCGCCGGGTCCACGGTTGCAGCCCGCGAGCGCGGCGAGGAAGAGCAGGGCCGCGCGATGAACTTTCATTTCCCGCCTCCGGCTTTCGCGCTGGCCTCGAGGTCCGCCTTCCATACGTTCTCCTCCAGCACCAGCACGAGCGACATCTCGCGCCCGTCGGGCATCCGGAACCGGACACGGCCGCGCCCGCCGTCGGCCTCCACGCCGAGGACGGTGCTTTTCTCGACCTTTTCCAGTTCCCCGGGCTGCTCGCGCATCTTCTTGAGCATCGTCACGGTCGTGATTTCCGCCAGCCTCTCCGCCGACATCGCCTTCAGGTCCTTCGCCGGGATCATCGTCAGCAATTCAAGCTTCGACCACTCCGACTCCGGCGTTGACCCCATCGCCGTGCGCGTCCGCTCGACGATGGCCCGGCGGTTCGAAGCGCAGGTCATGCGCCAGAGCGCTTCGCCATCCCCGGCCAGCACGGCACGGCGCCATTCGCCCCAGAAAGGCTCGGCGGAGGGCGCAGGCGCGGCGTTCTGCCCGGGCGTGCGTTCGCCGCCGGCCGGGCCGCGGGAAGAATCCTTCCCGCATCCCGCGCCCATGATCGCCACGGCCGCCAGCATCAGCCGCACGTACCGCAATCTCGCTCCCGCTTGAAAATACGGCCGGCGACGCGACGAAGCGCCGCCGGCCGGGAAACGTGCCAACCTACTTGGACCCTGAACCCTCTTCCTCGCCCTCGTCTTCCCCGCCCTCGTCGCCCTCGTCCAGCTTCTGGGTCTCTTCCAGGTCGATTCCCCACACGCCGTCTTTCTTCACCAGCACCATTTTCTCTTTGTGCTTCTTTCCCTCGTCAATCGTGGCGATGGCCTTGTCGCCATCCGTCTTCGCGACTTCGAACTTCGTCTTCTCGATCGTCTCCTTGTCCTTCTTCGTCATCGCGGAGAGCTTCACGGCGATGTAGTCCTCCGCGGTCATCTTGGCGAGGTCCTCTGCCTTCACGCCCAGTGCTTCCGCGGCTTCCTTCGTGGCGTCGGGCGTGGCCTGGATGTCCTTGAGTTCGTCCGCAGCGTGCTCGACGAGTTTCTTGCGCGACGCCGCGCTGAAACATTCCATCATTCCTTTGCCGTCGGACTTCACGGCCGCCGCCTTGTACGCCTCGAGGCACTTCTCGGGCGTATCCATCTTCTTCTTGTCGTCGTCCGCCCGCGCAACCAGGACCGTCGTCAGCGCGAACGCCGCCGCGAGCACTGCCAGCTTCTGCATGACCGTCTCCTTTGGGACTTCGGGGAGCGGGGCCCGGGAAGCGGCGAAGAGCCGCCGCCCGGAAACCGCGATGTTTTTATTTCGTCGAAGTGCGCCCGTTTCTGCGGGCGGTCTCCGGTTCGTCGAGCTTCCAGTCGCCATCCTCGACAGAGAATACGATGTATTCGGCATTTCCAGTGTGGGAACCGATCCGGCACACCGCGCGGCCGTCGATCATCGTGGAATCGACGAACTCCTGCCCCTCGAAAACTTTGTGAGCCTCGGGGTCCTTCGCGCCCCGCCGGATCATGTGCAGGCAGAACTCTTCGCCCGACATCCGGCAGAACGCCCCCGGCGCCAGTCCCAGGGGCGACAGCGCCTTCGTCAGCGATTCGTCCGGGAGCCGCTTCAGGTCCTCCATCACCTTTTCCTGCTCGCGCACCTTCGCGGCCCGGGAATCCGCGCACAGGGATCTCCAGACGGTTTCCGCGTCCGCGGCCAATAGCGCGCGGCGCCGGGCCTCCCAGGCCTGTCGGGGTGAGCGGTTCGGCGCGGAGGCACTCACGGCGGCGGCCGGTGCTGCGGGTGCGGCAGGCTTCGGTGCGGGCGGCTGGTCGCAACCCGCGACGGCCACGGTGAGAAACGCCGCAACAACGAACGACCTCATGACGCCTCCTGCAACGCTTCCGCCCCCCCCCGCTTTAAGCCCCTTCACGAAGCGACGCCAACTCGCAGAACCACTGGAGCGCGAAATCGGTCCCCGAGAGGATCCCGTGCCAGAGGTCGAGCGGCGCGGCGGCGGCCACGAACGGCGCCGGCACGTCCGGCCACAGGTCCTTTTCGGCGATCGCCAGCTTCTTGACCTCGAACGCCTCTACCCGCCCGAACGCCCCGATCGCGGCCTTCAGGTCTGACAGCGCTTTCGTCCGCCCGATCCACCCCAGGCCGCGCACCCCGGAGCACGAAATCCTCACCGTCGCGTGAAACGCATCGCGCGGCAGGACATTCTTCGCCATCTCTCCCAGCCCCGCCAGCGCCGGGTGCATCCCGCTCTTGTTCGCCGTCATCACGATCGACAACTGCCCGGGCGCTTCCATTGTAAACCCCAGCAGAAGCGCCCCGCCGAAGGCGTAGTGCGACCGCCATTTCGCGGGATCGTCGATGCGCTGCTGGTCGAAGAGTGGCACGGGGCGGGCGATCCGTTACGGGATCAGCATCACCTTCCCGACTTTTCCTTCCTTCGAGCGCATCGTCGCCATCGCCTTGTCGAACTCCACGAGCGGGAACTCGTGCGTGATCACCGGCCGCGGGTCCAGCGCGCCGCTTCGTACCAGCCCGGCCATCTTGTACCAGGTCTGGAACATCTCGCGGCCGTTGATGCCGATGACGCGGGCGCCCTTGAAGATGATGTCGTTGTTGAAATCGATCTCGACGGGTTTGGAGGGAAGGCCGAATGCGGTGAAGCGGCCGCCTTTGCGAAGCGCCTTGAATCCCATCTTGATGGCGGCGGGCGAGCCTGACATCTCGAGGACGACGTCCACGCCATCGCCGCCGGTGGCCTCGAGGACGCGCTTGACGACGGCGGCGCCATCGCTGGCGTCGAGCGTTTCGTGGGCGCCAAGGGACTTGGCCATCTCGAGCCGGTTGGGATTGATGTCGGCGGCGAAGATGCGGCTGGCGCCGGCGGCACGGCAGACGATGGTGGCGAAAAGCCCGACGGGGCCGCAACCGGTGATGAGGACGGCGGTGCCGCTGATGGGCTCGCAGAGCGAAGCGTAGACGGCGTTGCCCATCGGCTCCATCACGGTCGCGATCTCAATCGGCATCGACGGGTCGTTCTTCCACGCGCAGATCGCGGGGATCTTGACGTAGTCCGCGTAAACCCCGGCCGTGTCCACGCCCAGGATCTTGAGGTTGGTGCAGATGTGCTGCAGCCCGGTCCGGCAGACGGCGCACAGTCCGCAGGGAATGTGGGATTCGAGCGACACGAGGTCGCCCTCGGCGAAACCCGTCACCCCGGGCCCGATTTCCACCACGTGCCCGCAGCACTCGTGACCCGTGACCAGCGGCGGCTTGACGCGCCCCCGGGCCCACTCGTCCCACTCGTAGATGTGCACATCCGTGCCGCAAATCGAAGCGCCCTTCACCTTCACCAGCAATTCCCCGTTCCCCAGCTGAGGAATCGGGACCTCCACCAGTTGCGCGCCGGGCTCAGCTTTCCACTTTCCGATCGCCTTCATCGTGCCTTTCATTCGCAACTCCTCGGGTGTGATGGCAGGATTCTAAGGTCGGCGTCCCGGAGCGTGACAAAAATCCGCGCGGGCCCGGCCTCGTCGGCCAAGCTTGAATCGCATTCCTGAGAAACCTATAGTCGTCCTCCATGCCCGAAGACCAGCCCGGCCAGTCCCACCCCGAGTCCGCATTCTTCCACGGGCTGGAAGCAGCGTTATCCTCCCCGGCGACTCCCCCGAGCGGTTCGCGGCACCTGGAGCATCTTCGGCGCATCCTCGAGGTCTCCAAAGCGCTGATCTCGACGCTGTCGCAGGAAGTGCTCCTCGAGCGCGTGATGGACGCGATGCTCGAGGTCTCGCAGGCCGAGCGGGGATTCCTGATGCTGAAGGACCCGAACGGGCACCTGAAAGTGGTGACCGCGCGCCGCATGCATCGCGAAAATCTGCCGCCGGACGAATTCCGCGTCTCGAACTCGATCGTCGAGCGCGTGATGACGACGCGCGAGCCCGTCTACCTCGCCAACGTCGCCGCCGACGAATCGATCTCGCGCCAGTCGAGCGTCGTCGAACTCGGCATCCGAAGCGCCATGTGCGCGCCGCTCCGCTTCCGCGACCACATCAAGGGCGTCGTCTACGTCGATAGCCACGCCCCCGGCGACGCTTCCGGCCCCGAGGACTTCGACGTCTTCCGCTCCCTCGCCGACCAGGCCGCCATCGCGCTCGAGAACGCCGAGCTCTACACGCGCGCCGTCACCGACCCGCTCACCACGCTCTACAACCGCTCGTATTTCCAGCGCCGCCTCGAAGAGGAGCTCGACCGCGCGCGCCGCTACGCCCGCCGCCTCTCCCTCATCCTCGTGGACGTCGATCACTTCAAGATCATCAACGACTCCTTCGGCCACCAGGTCGGCGACCGCGTCCTCATCCGCGTCGGCCAGCTCATGCGCGCTTCCATCAGGAGCGCCGACGTCCCCGCCCGCTACGGCGGCGACGAGTTCGCGCTCATCCTGCCAGAGACGGACGGCGAAGCGAGCGGAAGCGCCGGGATTGTCGCGGAACGCCTTCGCAAGGCCGTGGCGAGCGAGGACTGCGCGCCTCTCGGAGTCTCGCAACCGATTTCGCTCTCGATCGGCCTGACGACGCTGAAGCCCGAGAACCCGGCGACGGCGTTCGAGCTCATGGAGCGCGCGGACCGCGCGCTCTACGAGGCAAAACGCGGCGGCCGAAACCGCAGCGTTTCCGACACCCGGCGGTACTGAGCGAAATGGAAACCCTCCCTCGCCTCCTGCGCCGGCTCGGGGAGGGCGGAATGGGCGAAGTCTGGCTCGCGGAGGACGCCCGCCGCGGCATCGTCGCCGTGAAACAGCTCCGCGCTGAATTTTCCGGGAGCGAAGGACTCGCCCGTTTCCGCGCGGAGTTCGCCGCGCTCGCCCGGCTCCGCCACGCCAATCTGGTCGAGGCCTACGACTACATCGACTTCCCCGACGGCCGCCAGGGCTACTCCATGCAATACGTCCAGGGCCTCGACTTCACCGCTTCCACCGGGGGACTCGCGTTCACTGAAGTCATGAAACTGGCCGAACAGGTCTGCGAGGCGCTGGAGCACGTGCACTCCAACGACCTGATCCACGGGGACATCAAGCCCGGCAACCTGATCGTGAGCAGCGGCGCGGTAAAGCTGATGGATTTCGGACTCGCGGAGCGGCCGGGCCCGCGAGGAGTGCGGGGATCGCTCGACTACCTTGCGCCCGAGGTGATCCAGGGCCGCCCGCGCGACCGCCGCGCCGACCTTTATGCGTTCGGCGCCGTCCTTTTCGAGGCGCTCACCCGGCAGACCCCGTTCGCCGGCAATTCCCGGTTTGCCCTGCTCCGGGCGCATCTCCGCAGCCAGGCCGAGTTCCCCGACCGCTCGCTCGCGGCGATTCCGGAACCGGTCCGCCGCGTCATCCTCCGCCTCCTCTGCAAGGACCCTTCGGCCCGGTATTTCACAGCCGCGGAGACCGCCGAAGCGCTTCGTTCGGCCCGCGGAGCTGCGGGGCGCAGGGACCTGCGTCCTGAGGCGATCGGGCGAAGCGGAGCAATGGCGGGGAGAGACCGGCACCTCGAGGAACTCGAGGGCGCGCTGCGTCGGGCTTCTTCCGGCGCCGGCCCTGAGGTGCAGGTGGTCGAAGGCCCGGCAGGTTCGGGGAAGAGCGCGTTGATGCGCGCATTCGCGGCCCGACTCGGGGAGCGGCACGTCGCCCACGCGTGGGCAACCGGCGCTCCGGGCGCTTCGCCGCTCGCCGGCGTGCGGGATTGGATCGCGTCGCTCGCAGCGCATGCCACAGCCGAGTGGCCGCGGCTCCGCTCTGCCCTCGCCGCCATCGACGCCGGTTCCGCAACGGCGCCGGAAGCTGCCGCCGGCGCCCTTGAAGCCGCCGCCCGGCGCGCCCCCCTCGTCCTCTTGTTCTCGTCCGCCGAGTGGGCCGATGCCGCTTCGCTCGACGTCGTCGCCCGCCTGCGCCTGCGTCCGCGAGCGCGACTGCTGGTCGCCGCAGCCACGACGCCGCTCGAAGGAACGGCAACCTGGGACGCACCGCGCATCGAGCTCGGGCCGGTCACCGTTGCAGAAGCCGCGGAGATCGCGAAACAGTCCACGGGCGCGACCGGGGTCGACCCCGAATTCTCCCGAGCCCTCCACGGGGCCGCTGGCGGAAACCCGGGAGGCGTCCGCGCCTGCCTGCGCGCCCTCGCCGCCGGAAACGCCCTGTTCGTCCTCGACGGCACCCTGCGCGCTTCAGCTCCACCCTCCAGCGGCCCGGGACTTGAACGCGCCGTTGCATTTCTGGGCACCGATGCCCGCATCACCGCGGAGGCGCTCGCCGTGCTCGGCCGCCTCGCGCCGGCGCGCGACGTCGCGGCGATCGCCGGGCTTCCGCCGGATCGCGTGGCCCTGGCGCTGTTTGACCTGGAGCGAAGAGGCCTCGCCGCGCGGGAGTCCGGCCCGCTGGGCGAGCGCATCCGCTTCGCCGCGCCCGCCATCGCACCGGCGCTTCTTGCGTCCGCGCAGCCTGACTCACTCCGGTCGATGCACCGCGCGGCGGCCCTCGTGGCCCGCGAAGCCGGCCTGCCCGGGCCCGCCGCGCGCCACCTGTTCGCGTCCGGTGGAGGGCCGGAAGCGGTCGCCGCGGGCATCGAGGCCGCGCGCCACGCCGCGGGGCCCGCCCCGGAAACGGCGGTGGCTTTCCTCGAGTCCGTCCTCGCGGACCCGGCCTGCAGCGGATCCGAATCGCACTCCGCCCGCGCGCTCCTCGCCGATTGCCGCGCCCGCTGCGGCGACTCCGCTTCGGCCGCCACGCTTTTCCTGGAACTCGCAGCGAGCTCCGCCCCCGCCGAACGCGACGCCTTCCGGTTGCGCGCCGCTCAACTCCTCGCCGCCACCGAGCCCGCCTCTTCGCTTTCGATCGCCGAGCCCCTTCCCCCTTCGGCCGCCCGCTCCTCGACCCGTGCCGCCGCCCTCGCGGCCCTGGGACGGTTTCCCGAATCTCTCCTCGAAGCACGCGAGGCCCGCGACCTCGCCGCCGAGGCGCGTGCACTCCTGGCTCTCGGTCGCTTCGCCTCCGCGTTCGATGTCGCACTCGCCGCGGCCACCGAGGCCGAGCGGACCGGGCGACCCGAACTCGCCGCAAGCGCCGCCCTCATCGCGGCCGAGGCCGCCTTCGAACGCGACGACCCCGGCGGCGCCGCAGCCGCGGCCGCCATCGCCTCCTCCTCTCCCGGC
>JAIOPR010000296.1 GCA_021413805.1 Planctomycetota bacterium | reverse complement strand
GTGTAGAGGATGTACAGCATCTGCTCCGAGTCGCACGGCTCCGGCTCGCAGACCGCGCTCGCGTCCTTCATGAGGTCGTGCCACCAGAAGTCGCGCCCCGGCGCCATCGTCGTGCCCTGCCCGGTCCGCTTGAGCACCACGACCTTCTTGACCTTGTCCGTTTTCGTCAGCGCCTCGTCCACATTCACCTTGAGCGGCACCACCGACCCGCGCCGCCAGCCGCCGTCCGCCGTGATCAGCACTTCCGATTCCGCATCCTCGACGCGGTCCGCGATCGCCTGGCTCGTGAATCCGCCGAAAATCACGGAGTGCGCGGCGCCGATCCGGGCGCAGGCCAGCATCGCGATCACCAGCTCGGGGACAAGCGGCATGTAGATCGTCACGCGGTCGCCCTTGCGCACGCCGAGGCCCTTGAGGACGTTCGAGAAGCGGCAGGTCTCGCGGTGCAGGTCCCCGTACGTCAGCACCCGCGTGTCTCCCGGCTCGCCTTCCCAGATCAGCGCCGCCTTGTTCTTCCGCCACGTCTCCACGTGCCGGTCCAGGCAGTTGTCGCTCGCGTTCAGCTGCCCCCCGACATACCACTTCGCAAACGGCGCCTCACTCCAGTCCATCACCTTTTTCCACTTCTTCATCCACCGCAGTTCCGCCGCCCGCCCCGCCCAGTACTTGTCCGGGTCCTTCGCCGCCTGCGCGCACAGCCGTTTGTACTCGGCCGCGGAAATGTTGGCCTGCTTCGCGAAGGCGGCGTGCGGCTTGAAGCGGCGCTTCTCGGTCTGGTGCGACTCGATATCGGCCATGGCGGGCGCTCCGGGGGGAAAGGGAGGGGGTTCATTCAACGGAAGCGGGGTGGGGAGTCAAGGAAGTGGCGGAAAGCGGGGCGCCGCCTATGCTCTGGGGATGACCAACACCGGGCCGAACATCGGCGCGCACATGTCGATCGCGGGCGGGCTGCACCTGGCGCTGGAATCGGGGGCGGCGCTGGGGTGCTCCTCGGTCGGGCTTTTCATCAAGCCCTCGAACCAGTGGAAGGCCAAGCCGCTGACGGAAGAGCAGGTCGCGCTTTTCCGGGAGCGGCGCGCAGCACTCGGCATCCGGCACGCCGTCGCGCACGCCTCCTACCTGGTCAACCTCGCTTCGCCCGTCCCGGAACTTCTCGAAAAATCCCGCGCCGGTTTCCGCATCGAGATGGAGCGATGCGAGTCCGTCGGCGTGGACTACCTGGTGTTCCATCCCGGGGCGCACATGGGTGCCGGCGTGGAATCGGGGCTGGACACGCTGGCCGCTTCACTCGACCGGGTCCACGCCGAGTGCGCCGGTTTCCGCCTCAAGGTCCTCATCGAGATCACGGCCGGCGCCGGCACGCTCCTGGGGTCGCGTTTTGAGGAGCTGGCCGGCATCCTCGACCGCGTCGCCGCGCCCGAGAGGCTCGGGGTCTGTCTCGACTCCTGCCATCTCTTCGCCGCGGGCTACGACATTTCGAATGCGAAGGGCTGGAGCGCGGTGATGGACGAACTCGACGCGAAAGTCGGGATCGATCGCGTCCTCGCCTGGCACGCGAATGATTCGAAGACGCCGCTCGGCTCGCACCGCGACCGCCACGAGGCGATCGGGAAGGGGACCGTCGGCGTCGAGGGCTTCCGCTGCCTCATGTCGGACGCGAGATTCACCGACGTGCCGAAGATCCTGGAGACGCCGAAAGAGGGAGACATGGACCCCGTGAACCTGGCGCTTCTCAGGAAACTCGCTGTCGGCCGGGCGCCAGCAAAGCGAAAAGCAGCGAAACGCCGCTAATAGCCGCGTCCCAGGATCTCGCGCACCCGGCTCCAGTCGCGCGTCAGCCATTCGTTGGGAGTCATCGGCGCGCTGACTCGGTCGAGAAGTTCGAACGTTTCCGCGTCCACGCGCAGCCAGTTGCCGGCGCCGTCGATGTTCATCGTCGTGCCCCCGGCGTGGCAGACCCGCGACGCCTCGAGCTGCTTTCCTTTCATCTTCGCCCGCATCAGCCCGAGCGGTTCCTCGATCGCGCGCCGTGGGATCACCTGCCGGCGCCTCTCGGACCAGACCGCAAGGAAGAGAAGCCCGCGGAGGATGTCGTAGTGGTAGAACCTGGGAAACCCGAGCTCAAGCCATTCTTCGTTGATGACGCCGCCCGTCTTCATCGAACGGTAGAGGCGATGGTTGATGAGATACGCGGCCCCCGCGTCCAGGAACTGCTCTTCCGCCTTGGTCAGCGGCCGCTTCGTGCAGTAAAGCACCGACTCGAGAGGCGGAAGCGTGGACACGATGGAGCTCTTCGGTGTGTCGCGGGTATACGCCTTCTCGTCGCAATTGAGGCCGCCGTCGGGGAGCTGGTATTTCAGGAACCAGGGGCGGATCCAGGGAAGCGCCGCGTCCACATCGACGCCGCACGAGTGCAGCATCTGGTAGAGGCTGCCGAGGGCGCAGTGGCAGGGGATATGGCGGTACGGATCGACACCCGCGGGGATTTCGTTTTCACGGAACGGGAAGAACTGGATGAAGTGGCGTGAGGCGACCT
The DNA here is from genome assembly GCA_021413805.1 of Planctomycetota bacterium. Taxonomy (GTDB): domain Bacteria; phylum Planctomycetota; class MHYJ01; order WSZJ01; family WSZJ01; genus WSZJ01. The sequence goes on along the minus strand of JAIOPR010000296.1, from coordinate 5,157 downwards.
CGAGGAGTTTCTCGACGGCGGGCGCGGGGATCTTCGCGGAGAGTCCCATCTCATGGAGCAGGAGCATGCGCCACCACGGGGAGTCCCATTTCGGCCAATACGGGTCGCGCTCGAGGCTCGCCAGCGCTTCGGGAGACTCGAGAAATTCCAGCGACGATTGGATGGAAGATTCCAGCGACATCGAGGTTGAGGTTCTCCGGGGCGGGCGGTCCTTCGAAAGCGCGGCTCCAGCGTTCAGAATTTCGGCGCGCCGACGTGGAACGTGAAATCGCGGCCCATCCACGAAACGACGTCGCCCTCCTTGAGAACATGTTCCGCAATATTCTTGCGGTTGACCTTGGCTGGCTTCCATTTGCCGAGGTTGAAAAGCACGAACGACGTGGTGTCGCGCAGGATGAGAACGTGGCGGGGGAGGACGCCGAATCCCGCGCCGCGGAAATCGCAGGTCTTCTCGGTCCCCATCCACGTCGCCGTCTTGAGGATCGTGAAGGTTTCGATCTTCCCGTCGGGGCGCGGGAAGGTGATGTAGCCCGCAAGCGAACTCGACCGTTCCTTCGCGATCTTCTCCATCGCGCGCTGGTCAACGAGGATCGTTCCCTCGATGTTGTCGTGTTCCTGCATCTTGGCGGGCCGGAAGCTCGCCGCCTGCGACGGTTCCCGGAAGACGCACGAGAACTTGCCCATCCAGAACTCGTCGCCGTCGTTCAGGTTGAACTGCGCGATCCGCTGGCCGCGGACGTACGTCCCGTTCTCGCTCAGGTCGATCAGCGTCCAGACGCCGCCATTCCGGAACAACTGCGTGTGCTTGCGGCTGATCCCGACATTCTCGATCACGACGTCGCACGTCTTGTCCCGGCCGATCATCACGTCGTCTTTGTCAAACGAGTAATTCTTGATGACCTTCCGGTCGATCATCAGCGTCAGTTCCACGCTACGCCTCCCTTCCGTCGGGGCCGACAAATCGGATGTCAGGCGGAGAAGCGATGACCCCGGCCCGCGCGCCGTCGGCGAGGAGCCGCCGGATCGCCTCTTTCCCCACCGCCCCGAAATCAACGGTCCAGTGGTTGACGTACATCCCCACGAACCGGTCCGCCTTGTCGCGGTCCAGCCCGCGGGCGTACGAAAGCGCATGGTTCAGCGCGGCTCCACGATGCGCCAGGCCGTGCTCGACCGACGCCCTCAGGTCCGTGGCCATCTTCGCCAGCGTCCCCTGCCCCAGCGAACGCCGCACCGCATTGCCCCCGAGCGGCAAAGGCAGGTTGCGCGTCTCTTTCCACCACGCGCCCAGGTCCACCACCAGGTCGAGCCCCTGCTCGCGATAGGTCAGCTGCCCTTCGTGAATCACCAGCGCCGCGTCCGCCTCTCCCTTCTGCACCGCCTCGACGACCTTGTCGAAGGGCTTCACGATCGCCTCGAACTCCGGTTGCCACAGCCGTGCCGCCAGGTAGGCCGTCGTCCGCAGCCCGGGCACCGCAATCCGCTTCCCACGCAAGTCCCCCCTGGTCTTCGCCACGATGGTCGGCCCGTAGCCGTCCCCGAACGAGGCTCCCGTGGTGAGAAGCGCGTACCGGTCGGCGACGAACGCGTAGCCATGGAACGAAACCGCCGTGAGGTCGTACGTGCCTTTCTCCGCTTCCCGGTTCAGCGTCTCGATGTCCGAGAGAACGTGCCGGTACTCCAGCGCGCCCGGGATCGCCCCGATGGCCAGCGCGTGGAACATGAAGGCATCGTCGGAATCGGGGGAGTGGGCGAGGGTGAAGGGCATGGAGGGGGAATGATAGGCAGCGGAGGGGGCGTGGTCAATCTGCGCGGCAGGCGCCTATTTCGACGCCCGGTACTCGCAGGTCCCGGTCTGCGGGTTCCCCTCATCCCGCACAATCGTCCCGCGGCCGGCCGCCAGGTCGAGGTCGAGAGTGGCCTTCGGGTTCTCGAGCTCGAGAAAGAGGTGGACCGGGTGGCCGGCGGTGTAGCGGAATTCGCTCGAAGTGACCCGGGGTTGAGGGTAGGGAAGAGCTGCATCGAACAGGAGCGCTCCACCGAAAGCTTCCCCCTCCACGAACTCGTGGACGGCGTCGCCCCAGGTGTTCTCGCAGGTCCGCTTCACCCGGGATTCGAGCGAAACCGTCCGGACCTCCAGGTCATTCGGGTTGCCGGAATCACCGAGGGACACCGTGAACCGGTCTTCCAGCAGCAGCGCCGGTGCGGGAGGCTCGGCCTTGTCATGCGGGAACTTTCCTACCACGCCCGGGAGAGGGACGGGAAGCGAGGGGCGCGGAAGGCTCGCCCGGAGCCGCGGCGGGGCCTTGAGCGCCCCCGACGCCTGCCTGGCGAACGGACCGATTCCCATCGCACGGGCCGCCAGGATTCCCACCGCGACGACCGCACCCACGAGCAGGACCCACGCCAGGATCGACCATGCGCTTCCCGATTCCTCCGGCGGCGGATTCGCGCCGGGAGGGCTTTCCGGCGCCGGTTCCCGCGGGACGGGCTTCATGGGGTGCGGTGGCGTCGCCATCTCGAGCCGCGGCGCGGGCGTCGAGTCCGGCGCAAACGCAATGAAGGCCGCTTCCAGCGCGAGAACGAACGCCGAAGCAGACGGATACCGTGCGGCCGGGTTCTCGTTGAAAGCGCGCTCCAGCACGGTATCGGCAGCGCGAGGGACGCGGTGGGAGAACGAGCTGGCGGGCTTGTAGCCGGTGAAGGGCGTGCGCCCGGTGAACATCTCGTAGGCGACGATCCCGAGGGCGTAGACGTCGGCGCGCCGGTCGATGATCGCGCCCTCCGTGAACTGTTCCGGGGCGGAGTAGATGACCGTGCCGCCCAGCGCGGAGCTGTCCTTGGTCACGGGGCCCTTGCGTGTGATCTGCGCGATTCCGAAATCTGAGAGCTTCAGCACGGATTTCTCGAGGATGAAATTGTCGGGCTTGATGTCCCGGTGCACCACTCCCCGGTCGTGCGCATGGTCCAGCGCCGCCGCCGCCTGCTTCAGGATGGACATCGCCTCGTCCCGCTCCGGCTGGCCCCATTTCAGCCGCTCGCGAAGCGTCGGCCCTGAGACGAATTCCATCACGATGTAATGCGACGCCCCGAACGTCCCGGACGCCAGCCCGCGGATCAGGTTCGGGTGGTCCAGTTTCGTCACGATCGCCGCTTCCGCACGGAACATCCCCACCATGTCCGGATTCTTGGCGAGGTCCGTCCTCAGGAACTTGATCGCCACGTGGCGGTCGGTCGGGATCTCCGTGCCTTCGTAGATCGTCGCCATGCCGCCCCGGGCGCGGAGGGCGCCGAGCCGGAAGCGATCGTGGATCAGGATTCCGCGTGGAAGTGTTTCAGATTCACGCACGGTGGAGAAGGATAGCAGAACGGGCGACGGACTGTGGAAGGGAGAAGGACGGCTTCCGGGGCCGTTAAAAATGCGAATTAAAGAATCCGGCAAACTGCCCGGTTCGTAGGGTATCTTGTCCAACCTGCGAAGAGCCCGTTCGGGGGGGGTGGAGCGGTTCCATCTGCTCGCGCGGCTCAGGGGAAACGAACCGGCGGAGGCAAGATCGATGGAAATGAATCGTCGTGATTTCAGCAAGATGGTCGTGGCGGCGGTGGGCGGGATCGTCGCGGGCGGCGCCATGCTGGGCTGCAGCGGCGACGGCGACAAGGGCAGCGGCGGCTCGAAGGACCATATGTGCGCCGGCAAGAACGAGTGCAAGGGGCTCGGCGGCTGCCACACGGCGACGAATTCCTGCGGCGGCAAGAACGAGTGCAAGGGCAAGGGCGGCTGCGCTTCGGCGTCGATGAAGCACGACTGCAAGGGCAAGAACAACTGCAAGGGGATGGGGAACTGCAGCACCGGCGATGCCGGGTGCGCGGGCAAGAACACCTGCAAGGGCAAGGGCGGCTGCGCGGTGCCCAAGAAGCATTGATGGAAACAGGCCCGGCGGGGCTTCGGTCCCGCCGGGTCTTTCTTTGCGACACGGGCCCGTGGATTTCCCGGACCAGGAGGCGTGAGCGTGATCGTCCCGAACAAGTGGGGATTTCCGGATCTGGGCTTCGGGGTCGGGTTGCGCACGGTGCACTACGACTACATCCTCAAGAACCGCCCGCGGGTGGACTGGTTCGAGGTGCTGTCCGAGAACTACATGGACAGCGACGGGCGTCCGATGCGCATCCTCGAGCAGGTCGTCGAGCGCTACCCCGTCGCGCTTCATGGCGTCTCCCTCTCGATCGGCAGCACGGACCCGCTGAACTTCGAGTACCTGAAGAAGCTCAAGGCCCTGGCGAAGACAGTGAACGCGCACTGGCTGGGCGACCACGTCTGCTGGACGGGAGTGGCCGGCCGGAACGGTCACGATCTGCTCCCGGTGCCGTTGAACGAGGAAACGCTGAAGCACATCGTGAAGCGGATCAAGGTCGTGCAGGACTTTCTCGAGCGGCCCGTGATCCTTGAGAACGCTTCGACGTACGTGACGTTCACGACGAGCACGATGCCCGAGCAGGAGTTCCTCTACCGGATGGCGGAGGATGCGGACTGCGGGCTCCTTCTCGACGTGAACAACGTCTACGTGAGTTGCCGCAACCACGACTGGGACCCGTGGGCGTACCTGGACGGAATCCCGTACCACCGCGTGACGCAGATCCACCTCGCGGGGCACACGGACAACGGGACGCACTGCATCGACACGCACAACTCGCACGTCATCGACGACGTCTGGGCGTACTACGCCGAGGTCCACCGCCGCACCGGGGGGCGCGCGACGCTGCTCGAGTGGGACGCGGATATCCCGCCGTTCCCGGAAGTGCACCGTGAGGTGCTCAAGGCGAAGAAATTCCGCGTTGAGGCGATGAAGGGTGCCCGTGCGGCGCGCTAACAAGAGCGGGGCGATCCGCGGCGGGGCGCCGTTGCGCGCCGGCGGCAGCGAGGCGGCGCCGGCGGCGATGGAAGGGCTCGTCTTTGCGGGACATCCCGGGGGGCCCCTCAAGGTCCAGCCTGGAAAAGTGCGCCCGGCGCCGCGCGCCGGCCTCAACGCCCTCGAAAACTGGATGCAGGCCGTCATCACGCATCCCGGCGGCATCGCCGATGGGGAACGCTCCACCGCCGCCCGCCGCAACATCGACCGCGGCCCCGGCACCATCGAACAGCTCATCAGCCCTTCCCGCAAC
>JAIOPR010000270.1 GCA_021413805.1 Planctomycetota bacterium | reverse complement strand
CGCCCTTCAGCGGCACCTCGACGTAATCGTCCTTCGTGATTTTCCCGCCCGGGCCGACGGCCACCCACCAGCGCTTCTGCCCGAGGTCCATCACGACGCTGCTGCGGGTGGAGGGGGCGAGGACGCCGCCGTCCTTTTCGCCGAACAGTTCGCGCAGGTCATCGGCGCTCGGCGCCGCGTGGTCTTTCAGGAAGGCCTCGACGGCGGCGCGGCGTTTCCGGTCTTTCTTCGGCGCGGCGCGGGGCGCGGCGGGGTTGCGATCGGAGTGGGTCGCGGACAGCTCGAGGCGGATGATTTCCTCGGTGTCCTGCACCGTGACGAGGTAACCCGCGGTTCCCTCGGACAGTTCCAGCGCTTCGGCCACTTCCGGCGCGGTGCGGTTGAACTGGAGGGCGGCGCGGACGGAGAGCCAGACGGGAGTGCCCTCGAGGGAGGTGTCGTCGGGGGCGGGGAGGGAGTCGACGGAGCAGGCGACGCCGTCGGCGTTCATGGCGGTGGGGGCGCCGACGCAGCCGGCGAGGGTGAGCATGGTGACGGGGCGGCCGTCTTTCGGGATCGCGATGATGAGCGCGGCGACCTCGGGGAAGTCCTTCTGCGGCGGCCAGTCGCTGTTGTGGGCGAGGAGTTTTCCGGCGGCGGCGGTGGCGCAGCCGGGCTTGAGCTTGAAGAGCGCGGTGGGATCGGTCTGGTCGGCGACGGCGAGCCAGGTGTTGAGAAAGACGATTTCATCGAAGGCGATTCCCGCGCCATCGGCGATGCCGCGCATTTCGTCGATCAGCGCCGGCTCGCAGTCGCGGAGGAGCATGCGGCAGCGGACGGCGAGGAGCGGGTAGAGGAGAGGCGTGGGATCGACGGTGTCGGGGAAGGGGAGCATCGAGCGGACCGGGAGCATCCCCGCCATCGCGGTGAGCTGCGCCCGCCAGAAAGCGCAGTGCGCGCGGATTTCCTGGCCGAGCGCGCGGCCGTGGCCCAGCCCGACTTCGTACGGCGTGCCGCGGGCGACGACGCGCTTGAAGCGCCCGAGCGATTCGCTCCGGACATTCGGGACGCCGGGAGGGTCGATCTTCTGGCCGAGGAGTTCGCGGAAGCGGTCGAGGAACCAGTTCGTGCAGCGGGGGCCGAGGAAGCAGAGCGTCGATTCGTAGCCGCCCGTGAAGTAGTAATCGTCGGGGACGAAGTAGCCGAGATGCTCGTTCGCACAGGCCACGACGGCCGGGATGCGGTCCTTCTCCGTCGAGAGCGCCATGATCGCGCGCCCCACGGCGACGCACGGTTCGCCGGGGAAGCAGAAAAACCGGATCGCCCCGAGGTCGAACACCTGCAGGATCGTCTTCGTCGGCCATTCGCCCTCGAACGCCGTCGGCGGCATCTCGACTTCGTTCGCGACGCCCCCGACTTTCGCCGCCGCGTCGCCTTTCTCCATCTTCACAACCGCAGCCTCGGCCAGCGCCGCGACCGCCTGCCCCATCTTCTCCGAGCATTCCCACTCGTCCTTGCCGTCGGGCGTCGCCGGCGACTGGTCGCCCTCCGCGCCGTTCAGGAAGAAGGCCGAAGCGCCCGGGAACTTTTTCACGAGCGCCGCGCACATCGCCCCGGGCCAGTCCGCGCTGATCTCGAAATTGTCGCTTCCCATCACCGTCGCATGCGCCGCGAAACTCACCAGCACCGCCCTCACCTTGTCCCCGCTTCGCACCACCGCCACCGCGCCGTCCGGCTCCGTCGGGCCGCCGCTGACCGCCCGGTTGCGCGAAAGGCCCTCGAACCGGACGCGCGCCGTTTCCAGCGTCGCGTCGGCCAGGTCGGCCTTGGCCCGCTTCAGCGCATTTCCCAGTTTCCCGATTGTTTCCTCGAAGAGCTTCTCATCGAATTTCCCGGCGGCGGCCTGGATGAGCGGGTTTTTCGAGAGGGCGCCGGGGCCGGAGTGGTTGTGGGTGGCGCAGAAGAGGAAGTCATTGGAAGCGATGCCGAGGGAGTCGCAGACGTCGTGGAGGAGGCGATCGCGGACGACGCCGGAGACGCCGACCATGTCTACGGAGAGGATGGCGGACAGCCGGCCATCCTGTTCGAACACCGCGGCGCGGGCCCAGACCTTGTCGTGGACCCCCTTGGAAGGCATTCCCTTGCGGTCGCCGTACCCGGCGAGCGGCACGGGGCGGTCCGGTGTGAGGTCTTCCTCGGCGAATCCCGCGCGGAGACCGGCGGCGGCGGGGAGGGACAGGACGAGGGCGAGCGCGAAGGCGGGGAGGAGTCGCATGGAGAGAGTATAGCGGGGGAATCGGCACCCGCCTTCGCCTCGCCTGCGCTTCGCTTCGGCGGGCTACGGCGGGTTGCCCTCGCCTGCGGCGAGGGCAAAAAAAAAACGGGGGAGGCGTTGGCCTCCCCCGTCGGATAGGTGCGTTCCTTATGTCTTGGGCATCTCGGGCTTCTCGCCGGCGGCCGTGTTCTTCTCGAGTCCGACGTACGTGTCGAACAGGTAGAACATGGCGATCGGGGCGGTGATGAAGACGCCGATGCCGCACGCGATTTCGCCGATGATGATCAGGATGATGGCCACGACGAAGGCGATGATGCAGGGCACGAGGTTCTTGAGGAAGAACGCGAGGCTCCACTTGAGCGACGTCATGAAGTCGGCCTTCTTGTCCACGCAGTAGTACATGGCCCAAGGCGTGATGAACCCGACGAGCGGGATCACGGCGACAATCCCGATGACGAAGTAATCGACGAAGCGCTCGAAGCCCTTGAACATGTCCCCGACTTCGATCTTTTCGCCGTTCCGCGACTTGATCACCATGATCGTCCAACCTGCCTGGGCGATGCCGCCAAGGAGGAAACAGCTCATCAACCCGCCGACGATCAGGGCGATGATCCACGTCACGATGTTCGGTTTGACCAGCTCCCAGCCCTTTTTGACCTTATCGCCAATACCAGCCGTTTCGTCTGCCATCGACACTGCTCCTTAAGAATATTAGGTGGCGCGCTTTGTGGTGAAGTGGAAGAAGGGCCCTCCCGGCCCTTTGAGGGAGGCGATTATAGGGGGGGAGACGAGGGAGTCAACCGAAAGGAAGGCCGCGAAAGAGTGTCTGCCGGGGCGGGTGGGTGCTGTCAGGTTGGCAGCGGGAGGCGCTTCTGCCTCATCGGGGGCGAAGCCGCAAGTCATTGCTCGGACAGAAGTTGCCATCTCTGACCTCTACGGTGCCGGGGGCACAGGGTTTGCTTCTCGGACTCGCGTCTCCCTCTGTCTACTTTAAGTAACCGGAGCAACACCCGATGGCTAAACAGCTCAGGTTTGACGCCGACGCCCGCGAAGCCCTCAGTCGCGGCGTGGCCAAGATGACCCGCGCAATCAAGACCACGCTCGGCCCCCGCGGGAACCCCGTCGTCCTCGATCGCGGCTGGGGGGCGCCCAACGTCCTCGATGACGGCGCCGCCGTCGCCGACGAAATCGAGCTTTCCGATCCTTACGAAAACATCGGCGCCCAGATGATCAAGCAGGCGTCGAGCAAGACCGGCGACGATGCCGGCGACGGCACCACGACTGCCGCGGTGCTCGCCGAAGCGATCTTTAATGAGGGCGCCAGGCGCGTCAGCGCCGGAGCCGACCCCATGTCTCTCCAGCGGGGCATCAACATCGCCGCCGAAAAGGTCATGGCGGAACTCACCTCGATGTCCCGCAAGGTCCAGGGCCGCCGCGACTGGGAACGCGTCGCCACCGTCGCCGCCAAGGACCCCGTCCTCGCCTCCAAGATCGCCGATGCCATGGAAAAGGTCGGCGCCGAGAAGGGCGTCATCACGATCGAGGAAGGGAAGTCCACCGAGACCGAGGTCAAGGTCGTCCAGGGCATGCACTTCGACCGCGGCTTCCTTTCTCCCTCCTTTGTCACCAACCAGGCCGAGGGGATCTGCGAACTCGAGAATCCCTACATCCTCGTCCACGAGGAAAAGATCGGCACCGTCACCAAGCTCATTCCTCTTCTTGAGAAAATCTCCGCCGCCAAGCGGCCGCTTCTCATTATTGCGGAAGACGTGGAGAGCGAAGTCCTCGCCACGCTCGTCGTGAACAAGCTGCGCGGCATCCTGAATGTCTGCGCGGTGAAGGCGCCCGGGTACGGCGACCGCCGCAAGGCGATGCTCGAGGACATTGCGGTGCTGACCGGAGCGAAGGCCGTGATGAAGGATCTCGGGATCGACCTCGAGAAGCTCGGGCTGGACGCGCTCGGGACGGCGAAGAAGGTCAAGATCACGAGCGAAGAGACGACGGTTCTCGACGGGAAGGGCGACAAGAAGGCGGTCGAAGGACGCGTCGCCGGGATCACGGCCGAGATCGCCGAGACGGACAGCGACTACGACAAGGAAAAGCTCGAGGAACGGCGCGCGCGGCTCATCGGCGGCGTCGCGGAAATCCGCATCGGCGCGGCGACGGAAACGGAAATGAAGGAGCGCAAGAGCCGGGCGGAAGACGCGCTTCATGCCACCAAGGCCGCCATCGCCGAAGGCATTGTCAGCGGTGGCGGGACGGCGCTGGTCCGCGCGGCGCGGGCGCTGGACGGGCTCAAGCTGAGCGACGAAGAGCAGGAGGGCGTCGAGGCGGTCCGCGCGGCGCTCGACAAGCCGCTTCGCCAGATCTGCCAGAACGCCGGGGTGGACGGGTCGATTGCGATCCGGAAGATCCAGGCGGAGAAGAGTGCGAGCTGGGGGTACGACGCGGAGAAGGGCGAC
>JAIOPR010000269.1 GCA_021413805.1 Planctomycetota bacterium | reverse complement strand
CGTGGATCGTCGAGACGCGGACGACCTCGTCGTCGGGTTCGCCGAGCGGCGACTCGGCCTCTCGCTCCACGTCGAGCACGCGCCGGCCCAGCCGGTCCGCGAACGCCGCGAGCGTCAGGTCCGGCGCGGCCCATCGCGCGGCGAGAGAAGCCACCTTGTCGAGGTTCGCGAGAGCCTGTTCGCCGTGGGCGGAAGCAGCGGCGGCGGCGCGGAGGCCGGAGTCGGCGAGGATGAGGTCCACGGCCTCGGGGACGGGGAGGCGAAGGGCGCGCGAGCGGAGATCGCGGAGCTTCGAGAAAAGATCGCCCGTCCTCCCGGGCGCGTTGCGGCGGAAATCGGGGCGACCGGCGGCGCTGATGTCGTCGAACGTCAGCCCGCCGACGGGGGAGCGCATCACGCCGGCCAGCGCCAGCGCGTCGTCCGGCCGGACCAGCGCGCCCAGGAGGTTGATCGCGTCGCGCACCTCCTGCGCTTCGTAAAAATGCTGCTCGCGCGTCACGACGTACGGGATTTTCGCGGCCCGCAGCGCCTGGAGATATTCCGGCAGATAATTCCCCGCGCGGAGAAGGATCGCGATATCACGGAAGCGCATCGGCTTGGTGACGGTGGCGTCGCCGTCCTCGACCTCGATGCGCAGCTTCCCGCGCGATTCGGAAATCCAGTTTGCGATCGAGCGCGCTTCGGCCCGCGCGAGTCCCGGCGCTTTCGTGCCTTCCGGGACCGGCGTGGAGCGGATCGTGACGACGCGGCCGCTCAGCGATTTCGATTCGCGCGCGGCGACGAGGTCGGCGGGCGGCGCCTGGATCCCGGCCTCCGCTGCGAACGCTTCCCCGAAAATGCGGTTTGCGGCGTCGATGACCGCGGGCTGGCTCCGGAAATTGTCGGCGAGTTCGCGCGGAAGCGCCCCGGCCGCGATCAGCTGCTCGTTCACCGCGTCGTAAACCCCGAGGTCGGCGCTTCGCCACGCGTAGATCGACTGCTTCCCGTCGCCGACGACGAAGATCGCGCCGGGGCGGGGCTTGAGCGTGCGCCAGTCGGTGCCGGGCTCGCGCGGGGGCGAAGCAAGACGGAGCACGATCTCGGCCTGGCGCGCGTCGGTGTCCTGGAACTCGTCCACGAGGAAACGGTGTTTCTCGAACCGGCGCGAGGACTGCGGGCGGCGGCGGAGAAGGTCGCGGGCGAGGAAAAGAAGCGCGTTGAACGACAGCCGCCCGGCGCGGAGACAGTTCTCGCGGTGGAACTCCGCGAATCCCGCGAGCAGGCGAACGGCCTCCACCGCCTCGGTGCGCGTCGCCGCCCACGCCTTCGCCGCGTCGTACGCGGACCTCGCACCTGTCCATTCCTCCTTGGTCCACCCGGTCGAGACGTAGCTGTCGCTGAACGCGCCTTCGAACCGGTCGTCCTCGAGATCGAGCGGGCGCCACCCGCCCGTCTTCGCCTTCCGCAGAACCTCCGCCGCGGCCCGCGCCTGCTCCATCACGCCGGTCACGCGTTTCGATTTCGCTTCGGCCCGCGACGCCAGGTCCTCGACGTTCGCAAGAAGCGCCCCATGCCACCCCTGCGCCTCTTCGGGAATCGCGCCGGGATCCTGCGGGATGTCCTCCCAGTCGGCCAGGCGGAACGCGAGCGTCTGGACGTTCGCCCAGGGAAGCGCCCGGAGCACGGGACGCCAGCGGTCGAGCCGCGGCGAACCCGCGGCGAATTCTTCGCGCGACCACGCGGCCCAGTCGCGATCAAGCCCTTCCTGCGCGGCGGTGTGGTCCTCAATCGAGAACGAGGGATCGACGCCGGCCTCTTCGGGGAACGTGCGCAGGAGCCGCGCGGCGAATGCGTGCATCGTCTCGATCGCCGCGCGGTCGAGCCGCTCGAGCGCCGACTGCGCGCGGTCCGCAACCTTCTCCTGCCCGGCGGCGACCACCGCTTCGTCGAACGCCTTTTTCGGATCCTCGCCCTGCGCCCATTTGAACGCGTCCATGAGCCGGCGCCGGAGCCGCGTTTTCATTTCCGCGGCGGCCATTTCCGTGAACGTGATGGACACGATGTGCTCAGGATCGACGCCGTCGCGCAGGATGAGGCACGCGAGCCGCTCGACGAGCACGGTCGTCTTCCCCGTCCCGGCGCTCGCCCGGAGGACGACGTTTTCGTCCGTCCGCGTCACCGCGTCGCGCCGGGCTCCCGCATCGCTCGTCACGGAAACCTCCCTTCCAGGAACGCCGCCGCCCGCGGGTCCGTCACGGCGCGCGTCCTCGTCGCGAAATGCCCGCGGCGGCAGATCGCGCGGACGTCGCAGCTCGGGCAGACCTTGTCGTCGTCGATGACGATGAATCTCCCGAGCGCCGCCATTTCCCACGCCCGGGGCGCGAGCGCCGCAAGTTCCGCCGCGCCGTCCTCCGTCAGCAGCCCGCGCCGCGCCGGCTCGAACCGCGGGCCGAAGAAATAGAAATGCGCTCCTGCGAAGCGCGCCTTTCCGCCGAAGTGAGCGGCGACCAGCCGGGCGTACGCCGCGAGCTGCACCTGTTTTCCGCGCGCCACGTCGCGCAGCACATTCCCCTCGGCTTTCTCCGGCTTCTCGGGCATCGGGGAGCGCTTCGACGTCTTGTATTTGAAATCCGTCACCCGGAACTCGAGCGCGCCGTTCAGCTCGCGCGTCTCGACGCGGTCCACGCGGCCGTGCAGGCCGGGAAGCGGTTCCGGCCCGGGGACCAACCCGACGGTGAGCTCGGTGTCGGCGATCCGCCACCCGCCCGCAGCGCGCTCCGCCGCATCCTGTTTCACCAGCGCCTCAAGCGCGCGCAACCCGGCGTCCCGCGCCGCTTCCCAGACCGCGTACCTCAGCGGCGGCCGCTTCTCGGCGCGCCTCCGGAAAAGCTCGCGGGCGAGCGCGACCGGCTCCGCGCCGCTCGTGTCGGCCAACGCCGCGTGCAGCACCGACCCGATTTCGCGCGCGGCGATGTCTTCTTCCGCCTCCAGCGGGTCGAGGCGCTCCAGGTGCGCGACATGCCGCGCCCAGAACAGGAACGGGCACGTCGCGAGATCCTGCAGCCGCGTCGGCGACAGCCCGGTCTCCGAAATCCGCGCGAGCGCCGTCGCCGGCGGCGCCGACAGGTGGTCGAACTCGTTCCACGCGCCGATTCCCTCCAGCGCCTTCGCCTTCACCACCGCCACGTCCTCGTCCACGCCCCCCGTGAGGATCGCGCGCAGCCGCTGTTCCGACCACGTCAGCCACCCCTGCTTGCGTTCGAATTTGCGAAGCGGCAGCCTCGGGACGCCGGGCTTGTCCTCGATGTGCACGACGCGCCGGATCTCGTCGATGAACGCCGACGGCGCCTCCTTGCGCCCTTCTTCGTCCACGCGCCGCGACACCAGCACCGCGCGGTCGCACGAATCGAGCACGAACGCGAACAGCATCCGTTCTTCGGAAGAGCGCTCCATCTTCTCGCGCAGCCGGCACCCGGTCGTCGCCGCGATGCGCCGCCGCGAAGCATCCGGAAGGTACGGATCCTCGCGCGGCACTGCCGGCCACTCGCGCTCGTTCAGGCCCAGCAGGATCGCAACGCGGAACCGGTGGCCGCGCGCGCTCATCGCGTCGAGAAGCGCCACGCCGTCGGCAGGTTGCGGGTGCACCGGGATGCGCGCCGAGGCGAGCGAACGCGAGAACGCGAACGCAAACCCGCGGCCGTCGGGCGAAGAGCCGCAACCTTCGAGCGCCGAGAGGGCGTGGAGCGCCGACTGGAGCGCCTTCCACGTCGCTTCGTCTTTCTTCGCGTCCAGCCGCTGCTCGAAGAAGCGTTCCCAGGCGGTGGCCAGCGCGCCCCAGCCGCGCTTCCCGTCGGCGCCGGGAAGCGATTGACGCAGTGCGTCAACGGCGGCGGCGAAGGCGTCCACCGCGGCCGCGGGGGCGACCGACCGCTCGTCGGCGTCCTTCAGGTCCTCGCCCCGCGCCGCGGCGAGCCGCTTCCAGTCATCCCCCGACACGATGCCCAGCGCGCGGGAAATTTCCCCCCACTGCTCGGGGCGCCCGTCGTCTTTCGTGAGCGGCGACGCGAACCATTCGAGCACGTCGAGGTGGTACGCGTCCTCCATCAGCAGGCGCGTGGCGATCGAGGCGATCTGCGCGAGCGGCCGGTCGGCGAGCGGTTGCGCGGCCGGCGTCCACCAGGGGACGCCCTCGTCGCGGAAAAACCGCGAAGCGAGATGGATGCGCCCCTCGAGCCCGCGGCAGATATCGCGATATCCCGCCACGCGACTCCTTCGCCCTCATGGACTTTTCGCGCTTCTTTCACCGCGTACCAGACTTCGTCCGAGGCCCCGCCGCACGTCACCGCCGGGATCGCCGGGTCGCCCTTGCGCTGGGACTCCGCCGAGTCGAACAGCCGCTGCGTGAACGCCGTTGCGCGGAAGACGCCCGTCATCGGCGCGCCGTCGCCTTTCATGATCCGCGCTTTCGGCGGCTTCGTCTTCAGCGCTTCCATCGAGGCCCCGCCCTCGGCCGCCGCGATGAACCCGCCCTGCCGCGCCCGCGCCGCGCCGAAATCCTCGTTGAGCGTCCGCTCGGCGTAGGCGTAGGCCGGTCCTTCGCGGTACGGCACGAACACCGTGACTTCCGCCGACCGCACGAGCGCGTCCAGCAGGTCCTTCTGCTCCCCGAGGAATTCGTAGAACCCGTACACCGACCACGACGGCACCGAGGCGACGAGCGACGATTTCTCCGCCGCCATGGCCGCCCAGCGCGAGACGTCGACGCGCGAAGCGAACCCCAGGCGCTTGAGAAAGTTCCCGTAGGCCTCCAGCAACCCGGCCAGCTCCGCCAGCCGCTGCGCGTCCTCGGGAAGCTCTTCTTTGACGTCGCGCAGAAGCGGCGGGGCGAGCACGGCGGCGCGGAGATCGACAACGGTGCGGAGAAGCGCCGCAGCGCCCGGTCGGTCGAAGAGCACGCGGTAGCGCTCCGGCGCCCCGGGCTCGCGGAGAAACGCGCGGAAGATTTCTTCTTCGCCCGAATCCTCGACGAGCGGCGGGATCTCGACCCCCGCGTCCTCGACGATCATCCGCGCCAGCGCATGGAAATCCGGCATCCGCACGTTCGCGACGCCGCCGGCCGCGGCCAGCGCCCGTTGCAGCCGGCCCCGCGCATGCCGCGACGGCACCACCACGATCGCCGGTTCGAGCGGCGGCCGGGCTCGAAGTGTCGCGACGAGGTCGTCCTCGAGGGAGCGGTAGGAGCCGGTGCGGACGGAGAGCATCCGTGAAATGTAGCGGGCGGAGACGGAAGGCGCGGCGAAAATCGGCAGGAGCGTGACGGAGCCGAAGGGCTATCATCACCAGCAATGAGACGACTCATTTGCGCCGTGCTGTCGATTTCATGCTTCGGGTGCGCCTCGGGACCTTCGTCTCGGGACGCCCGCCAACTCGCCGACGAAGGACAGAAACTTCTGGAGGCGGGTCGCCCGCGCGCCGCGCTACCGCTGCTGCAGGAATGCGCCACGCTCGGTTCCAACTCGGGGGACATCCGGATCACCCTTGGCGATTGCTACCTCGAACTCGGCGACTACCTCGCTGCACACACTGCCTATTCGGCGGCGGGACGCGACGAGAGTTCCTGGCGCGACAACAACATGAGCGCGGGCCTTAGACTCGACTGGTTTTTGGAGGGTTACGTGCCAGGCTGTCCGGCAGCCTCGCAGCGAATGCTCCTCACGAAAATCCTCCTTGGAATGCCGTTCGTAGAGTGGCGCGACCTTGGCCCGAAGGCCGTTCACAGATCTTCGTCGAGCCCGACAATCCGGCTGGTCACGAGACTCTTCGAAATACAGGAATCGTGGCCCGGGATCCGCAATCGCTTCGCGGATTCGCCCGGCGAGGAAGCGCGCCGGACCAAGGCCACCGCGACACACCCGTCGGCAGACTCTCGAGGAAATGACATCCTCGGCGGCCCCTCGGTCTACGTCGCCCCGCAGTACGAGGCAAACGCGTTGGCGAATCCGCCCTACGGCTCCATGGCCGGCGCCGACATGGATCTCGCCGCGCGCGATATCGTATCGGCGCGCGACCAGTACACGCGGATCATCGAGGCCGCGAACCTCGCCGGGGTCGCCGGCGACGCGTTCCTGACGCGACACGTCAAGGGAATGGCCCTTCACAAACGCGGAATGGCCTTCGCCGCTGGCGGGGACTGGACCTCCGCACGGCGCGATTTCGAAGCCTCAGCGAAATGCCGGCCGCGGGACGCCGAGGTGCTGACGGATCTCGGGATCGCGGTGTTCGAAACCGCTTCCGCCGCGGAAGCGCGGCCGCTGTTCGAGCGGGCGCTGGAAATCGAACCGCTCCTCGAAGAGGCGAAGCGCGGCCTCGAGCGGACAGCGCCCGAATCGGGCAAGTAACCCGGCGCCGCGAATCAGCGATAGGATGAGGGCATGCTCGATGCCCTCCGGAAAGTAGCCGCCCGCCTCCACCTCACAGGAACGGAAACCTGGGAAATTGTCGCGATCTTTGCGGCGACGTTCTTCGGCAGCATCGCGGTGGTCGCGTTTCTCGTGGTACGGATGCCGGCGGACTATTTTTCGTCGCATCGCCGACCGGGGAGGGGAGGGTTGATCGGCGCGGTGCTGCGCAACCTGATCGGCATCGTGTTGGTGCTGGTCGGCATTGTGCTGTCGGTGCCTGGAGTCCCGGGGCAGGGATTTCTGACGATCCTCGTCGGGTTGATGCTGACCGACATTCCCGGAGTGCGGCGGATGGAGCGGGCGCTGGTGAAGAGGCCGGGGGTGCGGAAGGCGCTGGACGGGGTGCGGAAGAAATTCGGGAAGGCGCCGCTGGAGGTCGAATGAAGCGGCCCGTGGATGTCACTTTCAACTATTTTTGGATAGTATTTGCTAAGTTCGGATAGGTATGGTAATCTTCAGGCATGAACTACACCCTCACGCTCGACCAGGCAGCAGCCTTCCTCGGGACTTCCCGCTCCACCCTCTACAAATGGCTCGAGGCCGGAAAAGTCCCCGGCAAGAAACTCGGCGGCCAGTGGCGCTTCGCCGAGGCCGACCTCAAGTCGCTTCGCGACGGCTCTTCAGAAAAAAACTCGGCGCGCGAGCTCGCGGAGCTGGCCGCCTTCTTCCAGGACAGACTTCCCCGGGCCAAAGGGAGAAATACCATGAGCAAGTCCGAGCAGACCGTGGATCCCGGCGTTGACAGCGTCGCCGATGCCCTCGTCTGGGACGCCGACGACCGGAAGGCGTCCGACATTCATTTCCAGCCGCGCGCGGACGGCGTCCATCTGTCGTTCCGGATCGCGGGGAACCTGGAGCCGGTCCGGACGATCGGCGCCGACACGGCACTCGCGCTGGAACAAAGCTGGGTCTCGCGCGGAGTCCTCTCCCCCCGGTCAGCGCAGCAGCAGGTCTTCCTCAGCCGCAAATCCGGCGCCGGCGAATCCCAGGTCCAGGTCTTCGTCCAGGGACTCAACACCATCCAGGGCCGCTGCCTCACCCTGCGCATCACCAAGGGCGGCCTCGCCTTCCCTCTCTCCCACATCTGCTCCGTCAAAGAGGACGCCGCGCGCTTCGAACGCTGGCTCTCCCTCTCCCACGGGCTGATTCTCCTCACCGGCCGAAGCGGCTCGGGGAAGACCACGACGCTTTTCTCCTGCCTGCGCCACCTCGTGGAAACGCGCAAGGCCGACGCGATCTTCAGCATCGAGGACCCGGTTCATTTCCGGATGGACGGCGTCAACCAGGTGGACGTCGCGGAGAACGACGAGGCCGCCTTCCAGACCGCGTTCGAACAGGTCATGCGAAGCGCCCCGAACGTGGTGGCCACGACGGTCGCCAGCCCCCTCGCGGCCCGCCGCTCGCTCGACGCCGCGCACACCGGTCACCTCGTCCTGATGACGATGGAAGCGGCCTCGGCGCAGGAAGCGGTGCAGAAGTTCGAAGGACTGGTCAACGAGCCGCTCAAGGGAGTCCCGGTTTTCGTCGCGCACCAGCACCTGACGGGCGGCGAGGGCGGCCGCGTGAAGGCGGTCTACACGTTCCTGGAGTAGGAGCCCTTCGCCACCTGGCCTAAAAAAAAAGCGCGCCCTGGTTTGGGCGCGCTTCTCTAATACCCCCATGGGGATTTGAACCCCAGTCCCAAGACTGAGAATCTCGTATCCTAGGCCGCTAGACGATGGGGGCGACTGAGCTGGACTTTGTACCGAAAACGCCCGGGCGCTTCAATCCGT
Organism: Planctomycetota bacterium; assembly: GCA_021413805.1. GTDB lineage: Bacteria > Planctomycetota > MHYJ01 > WSZJ01 > WSZJ01 > WSZJ01. Next base: position 17,366 of record JAIOPR010000269.1, on the reverse strand, counting down.
ATTTCTTCGAATTCCCGTGAGGAACCGGGGGCGGCGAGCGTCCAAGGATTGGCGCAACGATATCCCTCCTGCGTTACCTTATAATGGCGACCCCATGAACGCGACCCTCCGCACGCGCCTTGATGCCTGGGAAAAACGCCTCCGCCGGCAGGTGGCGGTGCGTTCGGCGGTCCTCGGGACGTTCGCGGGGACGGCGGTGGCCGCGGGGTATGTGCTGGGGGCGAAGTGGTTTCACTGGCCGCACGCGTGGGAAACCGCGGTGGGAATCTCGATCGCGGTGCCTGTCATCGCGTTCGCGGTGCGGATGCTCCGGCCGATCCCGCTCGCCGACGTGGCCCGCGCTGCCGACCGCGCGGCGGGAACTTCGGACCGTTTCGCCACCGCCCTTGAACTGCAGGGCACCGAGTGGGCCGAGCTCGTCGAGCGCGACGCCGCCGCGACCTCCCTCCCCGGCGAGAAGGAGCTCTTCGCCACCCACCTCCCGCGCGTCTCGCGCTGGTCGTTCGTGGCCGCCGCAGCGCTCGCGGCGATGCTGTTCTTCATTCCCTCCCGCTACGTTCCCGCCGTGACGCCGCTGGCCTCCGACCTCAAGGGGCTGGAAGCGCCGCCCGAGCTCGCGACCGCCGCGGACGACTTGCGCAAGATGGCCGCGGAAGACGGCGACCCGGAACTCGCCGAGCTCGCCAAGGAACTCGAGCGCATCGACCAGGCGTGGAAGGAAGGCAAGATCGACAAGAAGGAAGCGCTCGCGCAGATCGGCGAAGTGCGCGAGAAGATCCGCGAGGCGAAAGAAAAGTCCGCGGCGCGCAAGGAGGCGCTCGCGAAACTGGCCGAGGCCGAGGCTTCCCATGAACTCGGCCACCGCACTTCCACGGGCGAAGGCGCCGACGCTGCCGAGGCCGCCGCGGCGAAACTCGGCAAGGACGCGGGCGAAGACGGGAAGATGGCCGACGCGCTGGACAACGCGGCCAACGCGGCGGCCGCCGACAAGAAGCTGTCCGACGCGCTCAAGAAATCGGCCGACGCGGCGCGGCGCGGCGACAAGAAGGCGTTCACGGAAGGAATGAAAAAGGCGCGCGAGCGCTGGAACGGCCTTGCGAAAAAGGGCGCGGAGGCGGCCAGGAAGGACGCCGCCGCCAAAGCAGCGAAGGGCGAAGATCCAGGCAAGAAGTCAAAGGCCCTCGATCCCGCGCTTCTCAAGGAACTCGAAAAGGCGCTCGCCAAGAGCGGCCTGAACGACAAGGCGCTCCAGGAAGCGCTCGACCGGCTCGCGAAGGCATCGAAGGACCCGGGAAAACCCGGCGAGGCCGGCGAGTTCGACAACGAGAAACTGAGGGCGATGATCGAGAAGTTGAAGAAGATGGACCCCGCCGAGCTGAAGGAACTCGCCGAGAAGCTCAAGAAGATGAGCGACAAGGAGATCGAGGAACTCGCGAAGAAGATGGCCGAGGCGGCGAAATGCGCCGGCGGTTCCTGAGACGGCGCGGGCAGCGCAGGCCGCGGGATTCGCGGCCTCAAGAGTGGAGGAGACCTGGCGCTGGGCAAGGCCGACGGCGCGGCGGGCAAGGCTGAAGGCAAGCTCACAGGCCGCGGCAAAGAAACGGCGTCGGGGGAAGAAAGCGACGGCGGAAGCGAGTCGGGAACGAGCGACAACGGCGGGCCGGGCCCCGGCGGCGGCCACAAAAAAGGCGTGCCGACCGCGGACAAGGATCGCAAGGGCGTCGAATTCCATGACGAACGCGTCGAAATCCCGGTCGGCCCGGGCGATCCCGGCGAGGCCTTCTCGGACGACGGTTTCGCCGAGCCCGACGAGGGAACGGCCAGCGTGCCCTTCGACAAAGTGCTCGTGAAATATCGCGCGGACATGGAGAAGGCGATGGATGACGAAGCCTACCCCGAAGAGTACCGGCGCGCGGTCCGCGACTATTTCGACTCGTTGAAATAACACTTCACCGAATGCGGCGCATCCCCGGCCTCGTCGTCGCGGTATTTCTCGCGGCTGCCACTTTCGCCTCCGCGGACGTCTCGCTCGAGGGCGGATTCTGCCTCCCGCCACGGGTGGGCGAAGCGTGGGTGGAGGTCTGGGCCGAGATCGAGAATGGCGGCACCGCCGAGTTCAACGGAACCCTCGAGGCCGAACTTCCAGGATGGCGCGCGACCGGCCCGAAAGCGGCGCGGGAAGTTGCAATTGCCCCGGGCGCGAAAAAACGCTTCTTCCTCGTCCTCTCGAACGGCTTCGGAAGCAGCTCGAGCCTCCAACTCCGGGTGCGCGAACGCGGCAAAGGCGAAGCGGCGTCGAAGAAGATCACCGCGCCCTGGCCGCCGGGGCCGGACCGGACGCTGGTCGTGATCGCGCGGCCGGAGTCGCCCGCCGCGCTGATCGCGTCGCTTCCCGAGAGAAAGCTCGCGGGGGCGTACTACCGGTGCGAAGTCGAAGCGGCGCGGTTGCCGGAGCACGTGGAAGGCTGGTCGTCCGCGGGGCTGGTGGTGATTTCGGGCGCGGACATGGGGCTGTGGTCGGAAGAGCAGCGGCAGTCGCTTCGCCGCTGGGTCGAAATCGGCGGGCAGGTGCTGCTGCTTCCCGGCACGGATCCGAAATGGCTCGAGTCTGCGGGCGTCCGGCTGCTGGTGGACGTGGGCCGCGTGGGCGCCGACGACATCGACAAGTGGCCCTCGACGTGGTTCGGGAGGTCGGGGCCGCGCACGGTGCTTTCCTTCACGAACGATGGCGAGCCGCTTTTCCCGGCGGGCGGAAACTCGGTCAAGGTCTGGCGAGTCGGCGCCGGGCGGGTCGCCATCGTCGCCTTCGATACCGGCGTCCCGGCTCTCGCGCAGGTGCCCGGCGGACTCGAGCGTTTCGCCGGCGACCTCCTCTACATGCTTCCCGCAGCGGCGTCCCCCTGGCGGGACTACTCGGGGATCGGCGGGTCGTACGAGTGGGCGCCGTTTACGGACGCGCTCGGGAACGACCTGGTGACGTACCCGGCGACGACGTGGATCCTGCTCGTGCTGTTCGCGTACATCCTCATCGTCGGTCCCCTGAACTTCTGGCTGCTCCGGCGGCGCCATTCGCCGGCGTGGGCGGTCATCACCGTCCCCGCGACGGGGATTTTCGTGACCGTGCTGCTCCTCACCGGCGGCTTCCTCGCCCGCGACAAGCGAATCCTCGTGAACCGCGTGACGGTGCTCCGGCCCACCGAGGACGGATGGGTCGATGCGCGAGAACACCTCGTGATCGTGGCGGGGCGGCGGCGTGAAGCGCTTCTCACCTCGGCTGTCGGCCGGTTGAGCGACTTGACGGACGGGCGGCGCAGCGCGCGGCGGGAAATTGCGTACGGGGGAGCGACGGGGGAGGAGATCAAGCGTCCGCTGGAGCCGAACGAGCCGGCGTATTTCTACGCGATCGGGCAGAGGAAGATGGGGGCGCTGAGCGCATCGATCGACCGCGAGAACCTGGTCGTCGTGAACAACACCGGGTCGGACATCGCGCAGGCGTGGTTCTACGACAAGGGGGGGGACCCGCTGGCTCTGGGCGCAATTCCTGCCGGGGGGGAGTTCCGCGGGCCGTCGCCGATCCCCGCTTCCCGCACCTACTACGGTTCCTACGACGAGGATCCCACATCCCTCCTGTTGAGGTCGCTTAACCCCGTCTTCATGAAACCGAATGCGCTGGTCGTGATCGCCATCCTCAAGACCCCGGCGGCGCCGCCGGTCATCGACGGGACCCCGCGGGAGCCCAAACGCGACGTCACGGTGCTGATCGCGCCGGTCAAGGACGGGGGCCGATGATCGAAGTCAGCAACCTGACGAAGACGTTCGGGCCTTTCACGGCCGTGAGCGGGATCACGTTCACGGTGCCGCGCGGCGAGATCTTCGGGTTCATCGGCCCGAACGGCGCCGGGAAGACGACGACGATGCGCATCGTCTCGACGCTTCTCGAGCCGACGTCGGGCATGGCGCGCGTGGACGGCCTCGATGTCGTCGAGTTCCCGGAACGCGTGCGGCGGATGATCGGCTACATGCCCGACTACGCCGGCGTTTACGACGGCCTCGACGTCTGGGAGTACCTCGATTTCTTCGCCGGGGCGTACGCGGTGCCGAGGGCGAAGCGCCGCTCCACGATCGAGGGCGTGATGGAACTGACGGACCTCGGCGGATTGCGTCACAAGCTGGCGACGAGCCTCTCGAAAGGAATGCGCCAGCGGCTGATCCTCGCCAAGACGCTTCTCCACGATCCCTCCGTGCTCATCCTGGACGAGCCCGCGGCCGGCCTCGACCCGAGGGCGCGCATCGAACTCCGCGCGCTTCTCAAGGAACTCGGCTCGATGGGGAAGACCATCATCGTCTCGAGCCACATCCTCACGGAACTCGCCGACATGTGCACCAGCGTCGGCATCCTCGAGAAAGGCGCGCTCGTCACCGCGGGGAGCATCGCTTCGATCCTGGCGCGTCTCAACCCCGGCCGCGTCCTCGCCCTCAGGACGTGGGAACCCGCGAAGGCGGCGGAAGCGCTGGCGGCGTTCACGAGCGTGCAGGTCGTCGAGGTCGGCGAGTCGGCCGTGAAACTGAACCATTCCGGGGACGAGCGCGACGTTGCGGCGATCGTCCGCGCGCTGGCCGTCGCCGGGATCCCGATCACGGGACTGGAAGAAGAAAAGGTCAACCTCGAAGAGCTCTTTCTGCGGATCACCCGCGGGGAGGTCCAGTGAAGCGCTTCGCCTCGTTGTGCCTGGACCTGTTCGCGGGCCCGATCCCGGTCCGGGAACTGCGCGCGACGTTCCGCGGATGGCGGTTCGTGATCCTGTTCACGAGCGCGCTGGTGATGGCGCTGTTCGTGCTGTGGATGACCGCGTTCGGGATGGAGCAGGACCGGATGGCCGCGAGTTCGATCGGGCAGTCGCTCTTCGGCGTCCTGGTGGCGATCCAGGCGGCGATCATCGCGCTTCTCGTTCCCGGGTTCGCGGGGACGTCGATCGTGCGCGAGAAGGACAAATCGACGCTGGAACTCCTCTCCACGACCACGATCCAGCCCTGGCAGATCGTGTGGGGACAGTTCATGGCCGCGATGGGGTACGTCGCGGTCTACCTGTTCGCGACGCTTCCCATCATGGCCCTCCCGTTCTGGTACGGCGGCCTTTCGGGATGGGAGCCGCTGGTGGCGTACGCCGGCCTATTTCTCTTCGCCGCGCTCATTGCCATCTGGGGGATCTACGCGTCGGCGACCTCGCAGACCATCGCCCGCGCCGTCGGCATGTCCTACATCTTTGTCTTCCTCGGCGGCTTTCCGCTCGCCGGGGCGCTCTACGAAATCATCGATCGCGCCATGCGCGGCCGCGGCGATATCACCGAGATCATCGACGCCATCTCCCGAAATGCCTCCTTCGTCACCATCGACGCCGCCTACGCCTTCCTCGCGCCTTTCACGTTCTTCTTCATCGTCGCCGTCAACCGTCTCAAGCCCGCGGGCTCCAACCGCTCCACTTCCCTGCGAATCTTCGCGACCTTCTTTCTCCCCGCCGCTGCCGCCGTCATCCTCTTCAACGCCCACCATTTCTTCCGCCCCTCCGAAATGCAGGACCGCTACAACTCCGCCTACGGCTGGTGGTTCTTCATCGCTTTCACCGGCACCCTGATGGCGTTCTTTGCGGCGGAAGGGGCGATAGACGGGAAGCGCCTGTTCAAGCAACTCGACACCCTGAAAGGCGTGCGCGTGCCGCTGCGGGTCTTCGCGCCCGGCGGGCGGCGCGGATTTGCGTTCACGCTGCTCTCGACGGCATTCGTGCTCCTGTGGGGCGGCCCTTTCGTCATGCGTCTCCTGGCCTGGGAATCCCCGGACCCGTTCCGCGCCCTCTGGCTCACCGCCGGGACCGTCCTCGCCCAGGTCGTCTTCGCTTCCGGCCTCGCCCTCTGGCTTGGATCGCTTCGCATCCCCGCCGTCCTGGCCCGCGCCCTGTGCGTGTTCGCGATCGCGGCAGTGCCTCTGGGAAGCGTCTTCTGGCAGTTCGCGGCGTTCGGCGAATATCCGGACAGCGGGGCGCTGGCGTGGAAGGCACCGGGGTACCTGTGTTTCCCGGTGGTGCTCTGGGGCGTGTGGAGAGGGGAAGCGTGGCCAGGGGGCGGCGCCTTCGGTCACGGAGCGCTGATGCCGATCGTCGGGCGCAGCACGCCGATCTGGGTCCCGTTCTGGATCTTCCATTTCGGGCTGGGGATCACGATGGCATTGCTGGGCGCGATTGCGGAATGGCAGCGCGAGCGTGAAAACCGCGAGGCGCTGGCGAAATCGGATGCCGCTGCCGGCCCGTCGCGCGCCGCGAAACCCGTCCCGGTGGAGGCCGCCCCATGAGCGACCTCCTCTCCCCGCAGTTCATCCGCCGCCTCGAGCGCCTCGCGATCCGCGTCCGCCGCGCCTTCGCCGGCCGCATGCAGGGCGAACGCCGCTCGACCAAGCGCGGCGTCTCCGTCGAGTTCGCGGACTACCGCGAGTACATCGCCGGCGACGACCCGCGCTACATCGACTGGAACGCCGCGGCCCGCATGGACCGCCTCTACCTGAAACTCTACGTGGAAGAAGAAGACCTCTCCGTCCACCTCCTCGTGGACGCCAGCGCTTCCATGGATTTCGGCAAGCCGAAGAAGATCGACTTCGCGAAGCGGGCCGCCGCGGCGCTCGCGTATGTGGGTCTCGCGAACCTCGACCGGGTGACGATCGTCCCGTTCGCGGCGGACCAGCAGGAGCGGCTCGGCCCGGAGCGCGGGAGGGCGAGCGTTTTCAAGCTCCTGGCGTTCCTGGAAGGGATCGTGCCGTCCGGCACAACCTCGCTCGCCGAAACGGTGAAGAGCTTTCTTGCGCGCAATCCGCGGCGCGGCCCGATTTTCGTTCTTTCGGATCTCCTCGACCCCGCCGGCTGGGAGAAACCGTTCGCGCAGCTCGCGCACGCCGGTTTCCAGCCGATGGTCGTGCACGTCCTGTCGCCCGAGGAGACTGACCCGACGGACGCCGACGACGTCCGCTTTGTCGATTCCGAAACCGGCGTCTCGGTGGACCTCTCCATGAACGCTTCGGTGATCAAGGCCTACCGCGCCCGGGTCGAAGGATTCCGCCGCGAGGTCGAAGCGTGGTGCCGGAAGCACGACATGCCGTACGCCTTCGCGCGCACCGACGCCGATTTCGAAGAGTTCGTGATGCGGACGATGCGCGTCCTGATGCTGGAGGCCTGAGAGCGCGAGAACCACGGGGCGGGAGCCGCCTGCCTCCAGGCGACGCTTTCTCACGCTCTCAGCCTTCGTTGCCGAAAGTTTGCGGTCGAGCAGAGCGTGACAAGAATCCGCGCGGGTCGGGCGGAGTCGGCCGTCCAACGAAAAACCCTTCGAATAACAATCACTCGGCCGACGCAGCCTGACACGCCGGATTCTTGTCACGCTCTGGTCGGCTTACCGCATCCGGCAGAGCACCAAATTCTTTTTGTCCAGCCCCGCGCTTTCCACGATCTCGAACGCTCCCGAAATGCGCGTTTCCTCGCGGTACTTCTCTTCTTCGACAATCAGGTACGTCGGCCCTCCGGCGACCGGCTTGAGCGGGAGGTCCGCTTTCTTCACGAGCTGGCAGGGCCGGTCGAGGTAGAAACCGATGAACGGCTGTTCGTCGAACACGAGGACCTGGCGCCCCGCGGGAAGTTTCGATTCGATCTTGTGCACAAAGGTCACGGCGTCCACCCCGTCGCGCTCGACGTCGCCCAGCCCGAGCCATGAGTAGAGGAAGATCACGGCCGCTATCGGCGCCGCGACCAGACCGAACGCGACTCGCCCGGCGCCTCGGCGGAAGGCGACGATCGCCGCCACGGTGAAGAGCAGCCACACGGCAAGCGCGGCGATGACGGAGGCCCTCCGCGCGATCAGCTCCGGTTGATGTTCCCCCAGCGGCCCCGCGAATCCTACGAGAGCCACAATCCCCCCGATCGGGAGGACAAGCAGCGCACCGAATCCCGCCCACTTCACCAGCCGGTTCTGCCACTCCTTCGCCCACTCCGGCCCGCGCGTCCAGTACCACCCGTGCAGCAACGCCGCCGCCGGGAAAAACGGAAGCATGTAGTAGTACCGCTTCGCCTTCGACAGCGAATAGAAGCAGATCGTCGCGAAGAACCAGACGAGCGCAAAGCGGCGGCCGGCGCGCTCGGTTTCGTCGCGCGGCGAGCGGAGGCAGAAGAGGGCGGGGATGAAGAAGAGGGACCAGGGGAGCGTGCGGTCGAAGAAGCGGACGAAGTAGTAATGGGGCGGCTTCTTGTGCATCACCATCTTGCCGCCGAAGAACATGTCGAAGTTTTCGTGAAAATGGGCGATGAGGAAAGCGCGGCCGTCGTGGTTGTAAGCGAGGAGGACCCAGGGCGTGGGGAAGGCGAGGAGGATGAGCGCGCCCCACCAGGGCTTGAGGAGCAGGAGATCCTTGAGGCGGCGCGAGAACGCAAGGTAGACGAAGACGATCATCGACGGGATCACGATCCCCTGGAAGCCCTTCGCGAGCACGGCCATCCCCATCGCGACGTAAAACCCGATCCAGTCCGCGGGAGCCTTTTTCTCCGCGAGGTCGTGGCGCACGAAAAACGCGAGAGCGAGCACCATGAAGAACGTCATGACCATGTCGGGCTGGCACGAATGGGCCATGACGCTGAATCCGAGGGTGAGGGCGAGGATGACCGCGGAGACGATCCCGCCGTGCCGCGAATTGAACCGCACCCCGAGCTGGTACGTGAGGAGGATGCACCCGATCGCGGCGAGCGCCGACGGCAGCCGAACCGCGAATTCAGTCAGGCCGAACACCGACGTCGTCGCGACGATCAGCCAGTACATGAGCGGCGGGTAGAAGACGACGGGGTCGTTCAGGTTCCGCGGGATCACGAAGTCCCCGCTCGCCCTCATCTCCTTCGCGCCGTCCGCAAAGCGCGCTTCGTCGATGTTCCAGAGCGTCTTGCGCCCGAGCGGGACGATGAGCACGACGACGCACAGGAGAACAAGGAAGACGGCGTCGAGCAGGACCGGCCGGGGGCGCTCGTTCATGCGCGGCAGAGGGTAACAGAGGCGCATGAGAAGCGGATGAACGCGGGATTATTTTCCAGGCGCACGGCGTGTGGGCTATCCGCCCGCGTCGTCCCGGCATACCATCCGCCCATGACGCTCGTCCTCTTCGACATCGACGGCACCCTCCTCTCGACCCAGAACGCGGGCACGGTCGCGATGGACCACGCGTTCCACGAGTGTTTCGGCATCGCCGGGGCCTTCGAGGGAATCAACATGGCGGGGTGCACGGACCCGTGGATCTTCCGGCAGGCGTTCGAGAAGCACACGGCGGGCGTGCCGTTCGCCGAAGGGCTCGCCCGCTTCGACGTCGCGTACCGCCGGCGCCTCCCCGGCGTGCTGGCCAACGCGAAGGTCGTCCTCAAGCCTGGACTTCCCGCCGTTCTCGAGACGCTTTTCACCCGGCCCGGCCTCGGGCTCGGCCTCCTCACGGGGAACTTCGAGCACGGCGCCTGGGCCAAGGTGCGCGCCGCCGGGATCGAACGGTTCTTCGAAACCGGCGCCTACGGCTCCGACAACGAAGATCGCAACGCGCTCGTCCCGCACGCCCTCCGCCGGTTCCGCGAAAAGGGCCGCCATTTCAGCGCCGAACGGACCGTGATCATCGGCGACACTCCCAAGGACATCGCCTGCGCCCGGGCCCACGGCGCCAAGGCCATCGCCGTCGCGACCGGCGGCCACCGCCTCGACGACCTCAAACCCTGCGCCCCGGACCTCGCCCTTCCCAGCCTCGCCAACCCCCAGCCGCTTCTCGATTTCCTCGACCGCCTGGCGGCCGAAGCAACGGCGGTGTAATCGCCCTGCCGGGGTATCATTCCCCCACCGTGAACGTTCTCAATCCCGCGTTTCTGGCGCTCGGCGCCCTGGCGATCCCGCTGATCCTGCTCTACGTCCTGAAACTGCGGCGCCGCGACGTCACCGTCAGCTCGACCCTGCTCTGGCAGAAGGCCGTCCGCGACCTCCAGGCGAACGCACCCTTCCAGCGGCTCCGCGCCAACCTGCTCCTCCTCCTCCAGCTCCTGCTCCTCGCGCTCCTGGTCGTCGCCCTCGCCCGCCCCGCACTCCTGCACACCACCTCGCCCGGCAAGGTCGTCGTCCTCGTCATCGATACGTCCGCTTCCATGGGCGCCAAAGCCGGGTCCGGCACGCGGCTTGACCTCGCGAAGAAAGAAGCGGTGCGAGTGCTGTCTTCGCTGGCGGACGCCGACGAAGCGATGGTCGTGGAAGCGTCCGGCGCCGCCCGCGTCGTCACCGGGTTGACCCGCGACCGCGCCGCCACCGAACGCGCCATTGCGCTTCTCAGTACCCATGACACGGAAGCCGCGATCGAAGAAGCGCTTCGGCTCGCGGCGACGGCGGTCGAGAAGCGCGACGGGGCTGCCGTGATCCTGCTCTCCGACGGTGCCGGCGCGAAGATTCCCTCGCACCCCGTGCTCGAGAACGGCCTGACGTGGGTCAAGACGGGTGAGAAGGCGGACAACGTCGGCATCACGGCGTGCCGCGCGGTCACCGTCGTGGACCCCGACGGGCGCGTCAAGTCGCGGATCGACGGCAAGACAACCCTCTACGCCTACTCGGTTTTCGCGGGCGTCTCGAACTTTTCGGAAACGCGCAAGAAGGTCTACGCCTCGCTCAAACTCGACGGCCAGGCCGTCGCCGCCCGCGCCATCGAACTCGCCCCCGGGGAAACCAGCGGGGCTTCGTTCGAGCTGATGCTTCCCGGTGAAGCGGCGGTCGAGGTCGCGCTGGACGAGCCTGACGCGCTGGCCGCCGACGACCACGCGTGGACGCGCCTCCCGGCCCCCGGCGAAATCAAGGTCGCCTTTATCGGCGAGAACCGCTTCCTCCGCGCCTTCCTCCAGTCGCGGCCGCGGGTGACGTTCGTGACGGAGAATCCGGATCTCTGGATCTGTGAAGGGACGGCCAGCGAGCCGCCGACGAACGCGCACGCCGTCTGGTTCCGCCCCGACAAACCCGTGGCGGGGATTGTCCCCGGCGAGGAGTCCGAGCGCGTCCGCGTCCTCTCGTGGGACGAGACCCATCCGCTTCTCCGTTTCGCGCGATTCACGGACGTCCACGTCGGCCACGCGCTGCGCCTCACGCCGCCGCCGGAGGGGACGATCCTGGTGCAGGGAAGCGCGGGGCCGCTGATCGTGTCCACGACGGACCGCGGGCGGCTGCGGATTGCGGTCGGTTTCAAGGCGGCCGATTCCGACTGGCCGCTGCGTCCGTCCTTCCCGATCTTCTTCGCCAACCTCCTTCGCGCCGTTTCGGACGCGCGTGCGGCCGAAGTTCCGGCGCAGGTACAGGGCGGCAAGCCGGCGCAGTTCGTGGTGCCGGGAATTTCGGCCGCGAAGATCGTTTCACCGGACGGCGGCTCCGAGACGCTCACCGCGTCTTCCGCCGGCGATTTCGTCTGGCCCGACACCAGCCGCGTCGGCCTGTACTCTTTCGAAACCGCCGCGGGGTCCAGGCCGTTCGGCATCAATCTGCTCTCCGAAACCGAGTCGAACCTCGCGCCCCCCGCGGCCCTCGGCTCCGGGAAATCGCGCGTCGCCGCATCGCCTTCCGCAGGCCGCGAAAACCGCGACCTCTGGCCGTGGTTCGCGGGCGCCGCCCTGGTTCTCTTCCTGGTCGAATGGGCCTGCTTCCACAGGAGGGTGGCATGAAGCGCCTCGCGCTTTGCCTGCTGGCCCTTTCGTCGCTGGCATCCGCCGCCCCCACGGTGACCGCGGGACTTGCGTTCGGCGGGGCGGCGCGCGAAGGCCAATGGACCGCCGTGCGGGTGGAAGTGGACAACCCGGACGCGGAGCTCAAGGTTGAGGTGCGGATGGAAGGGGACAATGCAACCTCGGTGCGCGACCTGGTCGTGCCCGCGGGAAGCCGCCACGCTTACTGGATCCCGGTGCGCACAGCGCGGCGGATGGAATTCCTCGCGACCGCCGGCGGGCGGGAACTGCTGAAGCAATCATTCGCGGCGGGTTCCTCGCGTGCCAGCGAACTCGTGCTGGCCGACGGCGGACAGCGCCTGATCCTCGTTGTCTCCGACGCGCCCATCGGCCTTCCGGAAAACGAGCTCTGGAAATCGATCCTCGTCGCGCCCGCCGACCTCCCCGATTTCTCCGACGCCTTCGACGCGTTCGACGCCGTCGTCGTGCGCTTCCCGTGCCCGGGACTGTCCGATGACGTCGCGGAAGCGCTTCGCCGCTGGACGCTGGCCGGCGGCGTGCTCGCGGTGTGTGCGGGAGTGGACGCGAAGACGGCGCGCGACTCGCGGCTCGGGGGCATCCTGCCCGCCGAGATTGAGGGGGTCACAGAAACGCGGTCGCTTCGAGAGATCCACGAAGGAATCGCCACGCCGGCCGCGTCGTTCCCTGTCTCCAACGCCCGGCCGCGACCCGGTGCGGCCCGTGCGCCGTTCGGGGCGACGGGCCCCGCCGGGCTGGGCAACGTGGTGTTCCTGGGATTTGACCCGGTCATGCGCCCGATCGCGGACTGGCCCGGCCTGCCGAGAATGTGGAAAGTCCAGCTCCCGCTCCGGCCGAACCCGATCGCGGATGGAGAAGTGCCCGAGGGGAGCGAGGTGGAGAAGCGCCAGTGGGCGATGCAATTGCGGCGGCAGGGCACCGTGGAGGAGGACGTCCGCAACCGGGAAGCAGACGCCCGCGTCCAGGACGCGTGCAACAACGTCGCGCTCGCCGGGAAGACCGTGTCGCTCGGGTGGTTCTTCGCGCTCCTCGTCGCCTATCTCGTCGTCATCGGTCCCGTGGATTATTTCGTCCTGAAGGCGATTCGCCGCCAGGCGTGGACGTGGGTGACGCTTCCCGTCGCGATCGTGGGTTTCTGCGGCGCGGCGTGGGCGATGTCGGCACAGACGCGCGCGCGCGACGTGCACATCGTGGCGGTCGGCACGATCGACGTCTGGCCCGACGCCGTGCGCGAAGACGCGCTGTACCTCGTGGTCGCGCCGCTTCCAGGAAACCAGGAACTCGTCACGAACTCCGCGGACGCGCGGCTGTGGCCTGCGATCGGGAAGAGGCGGGGAGGGTACGACGAGGACCCGGAACCTTTCCCTGAGATTGCGTGGGGCGCGCATCCGACCGCCCGTCGCCTTCCGGTCGGCGCCTGGAAGCCGTACCCCATCACGGCCACGACGGACCTGCCGCCGGGCGCGTTTTCCGTGACGGAGAGCGGCGGGCGCTTTGTCCTGCACGTTCCCGCCCTTCTTCGCCATTGCCGTCTCCAGGCCGGCCCACTTTCGCGCGACCTCGGGGACCTCGCGCCCGGCGCGGCGATCCCCACCGGCGCGGTGCCCGCCGCCGCCCCGTTCGAGGCCGGCGGATTCGAGGAAGGCGCCGCCCGCTGGCTCTCCCCGCTTCTCCACCGCATCGAGGGCACGGCCTCCCACCCGATCCTCACCGGCTGGCTCGACCGCCCCGCCGCTTCGCCCGTCATCGGCGGCGGCACCCCCGCCCGCGCTTTGTTCCTCGTCCGCTTCCATCTGGAGAAGGCCCCGTGATCGAGATCAAGGGACTGACGCGCCGCTACGGCGGACTGACGGCCGTGGACAACCTGACGTTTTCCATCGGGAAGGGCGAGATCTGCGGGTTCATCGGCCCGAACGGGGCGGGGAAGACGACGACGATCCGGATGCTGGCGACGCTGCTCCAGCCCACGATCGGCGACGCCACCATCGGCGGGCATTCGGTGTCGAAGGACCGGATGGAAGTCCGCCGGCTGCTCGGGTACATGCCGGACACGTTCGGGGTGTACGAGGACATGCTCGTCGAGGAGTACCTGCACTTCTTCGCGGCGATGTACCGGATCGGGGCAGACCGTCGCGACAAGGTGGTGGACGAGATCCTGCAGCTGACCGACCTGGGCTCGAAGAAGCACACGTTGATCCGGACGATGTCGCGCGGCAACCAGCAGCGGCTGGGGCTGGCGCGCGTGCTGGTGCACAGTCCCGAGGTCCTTCTCCTCGACGAACCGGCGAGCGGCCTGGACCCGCGGGCGAGGATCGAGATCCGCGCGCTCATCACCGAGCTCGGCAAAATGAAAAAGACGATCCTCGTGTCGTCGCACATCCTCCGCGAGATGGCGGACCTCTGCGACACGATTGCGGTCATCGAAGCGGGCCGGCTCGTCTACAAAGGCCCGGTCGCGGACGCGCTCAAGCTAGCCGCGCACGGCCTCGTGGTGGAATTCAAGGTCGCGGCCGACCCGCAGAAGGCGCTCGACACCGTCGGCGTCCTGGAAGGCGTCACCCGCGCCTGGGACGACGAGGGCACGCTTCGCGCTTCGTTCGACCATCCTGAACGCGACATTTCGCTGGTCCCTGAAGCGCTGATCAAGGCCGGTCTCAAGGTGACGCTCTTCCGCGAAGCGCAGGTTGACCTGGAGGAGGCGTTCCTGACGCTGACGAAGGGGAAAGTGACGTGATCGGCGCGACGATGCTGCGCGGGGACCTGTTCCGCCTCGCGTGCGGCCGGCGACTCCACACCTTCCGGTTCCTGTTCGCCGGGGTGCTGTGCGTGTTCGTGGCGATCACGTGGCCCGTCGGGGCGCATGCCGACATGCAGAAGGCGGGGCAGAGCATGCTGGCGGCGTTCGTGTGGTGCGAATTCTTCGCCGCGGGGGTGCTGATCCCGATTTTTGTAGCGCCGGCGATCGCGGGGGAACGGGAACGCGGCACCCTCGAACTCCTCGTGGCGTGCCCGCAGACCGAAGTGGACCTGGTCGTCGGGCGGTCGCTGTCGCACGTCGCTTTTGGAACATCGCTCCTCCTGGCCGGTGCGCCTTTCGCCGTCGCGGCGGTGCTGATCGGCGGCGCGCCCGTCTCACGGGCCGCAGCGGCGTGCGTCCACGCCCTGCTCACCGGCGGTTTCGCAACGCTCGTGGCCATGCTCGCCTCGGTCACCGCCAAGGATCGACTGGCCGCGACGACCGCCGCCCTCACGGGGCAGATCGCGACGGTCGCGGGCGGCGCGCTCCTCGGCACCGTGGCCCTCGCCTTCGCTTCGGGATCGAGCGAGGGCCTCGTTGTGCTTGGCGTTTGTTTCGTGCCGGGGGTTGTGCTGACCTGGCTGGGCGCGACCAGGAGCGCGCGGGCAGTTCAGGCCGTCGGGGTGCTTCTCCTCATCGTCTCCTGGATCATCGCAAGCGGCCTGACCATGTTCGCGGGGCGAGGATCGAGTTTCCTGTCCCCCGATTACGTTTTCGCCATCACCTGCCCCTGGGCGAAATACGCGGAGGATGTGGCGTCGGCGCGCCCGATCGCTCCGCACCTCCGTCTCGTCGCCTGGAGCTCGCACGCCGTTCTCTCGCTCCTCGTCATCCTCCGGCTCGCCTTCGTTTCGCGAAGCGGACGGCTCCTCGCAACCCCAGCTGAGGACTCCGTCGCGGCGCGTCCCCGGCCCTCGGCACCGATTCCGGCACGCCCCCTCGCCATTCCCCGCCGGCCGCTTCCTCCTCGCCGCGTTTTCGAGGATGCCGGCCCGACGGCGGGCGAAGCGCTGTCCGGGGCGATGCCCGGTATTCCGCTGGCCATCATGCCGCGCTCAGCGCCGCCCGCGAAGCGCCCGGAGCTCGTTGATACCGCGGCCACGCCCGCCGATTGGGCCCGGCGACGGACCTGGCGCCGCGCGCTTCCGGTGCGCGGAAACCCGGTCTTCTGGAAGGAAACAGCGATCCCCAAGAACCCGGTTTCGGGATGCTCGCTCGCGTTCCTGATCGGCATCGTCGGGATCAGCACCGTCTTCTCGGTTTCCTGGGACTCACGCGGCCCCGATGTCTGGAACGGCTCGCACGGCGGGGTCACGATCGACCTCTTCCTCGCCGGCCTGTTCATCGTCCCCCTCATTTCGTCGATTTTCGCGCCCGAGCGCACCGACGGGACTTTCCCGCTCCTGCTCGCAACCGGTTACGAACCCCGGCACATCCTCCTCGGGAAAGTCGCGGCCGTGGGGTGGCACCTGCGCGCGTTCCTCGTCCTGATCGCGATCCATCTGGCGCTCATGACGCTCGACACCCGGGTCCGCGGCATGCTCGCCACGCTGGTGTTCATGAGTTCGCTGGCGAGCGTCACCGCGGTCGCCGCGGCGTGCGCTTCCGCCACCCGCGATTCCCGGGCGGCCCTCGTGCTTGCGTTCGTATGCGCCACGGCCGTCTGGATCGGGCCGACGCTCGCGTCCATCGTGTGGCCGTTCCGCTGGCTTGAGACCTTCAATCCCTTCGCCATCATCCTCGAAGTGCTTTCCGACCATTCCGTGCGTTCCCAGGACGCCGCGCGAAACGCAGTCGCGTGGTGCGTCCTCCAGGGGCTCCTGATCACGCTCGCCTTCCTTTTCGCCACCCCCGCCCTCGAGCGGAGGATGCGCGCATGATCCGCTCGCCCCTCTTCGCCGGCGAAATCATCCACCTGTCGCGCACCCCGCGGACCTGGGCGATCCGCACCGGGCTTGCCGTCTTCCTCGCGGCCGCCGCGGCGATGGCGTGGCCGTGGTCGGGAAGCGCCCTGAAGATGCACGTCGCGGGAACGGCGATGTTCCAGGTGTTTTTCTGGACGGAGTTCGTGGCGGGGCTGCTGCTCGTGCCGGCGATGGTCGCGCCTTCGATCGCGTGGGAGCGCGAGAACGGGACGCTGGACCTGCTTTCGGTGGCGCCGGTGACGGACCTGGAGATCGTCTCGGGGAAACTGTTCGCGAACGGCGCGCTCGTGGCGGCGACGCTCGGCGCGGGGCTGCCGTTCGGGGTCGCGGCGCTGATGCTCGGCGGCGCGACGCCGGAAATGCTGCTGGCCACGACCGTCGGGCTCGTCCTCCACGGGATTTTCGCCGCTTCCATCTCGATCCTCATGTCCGCTTCCAGCGACCGCGCCGGCGTTGCCACGGGGCTGGCCATCGTGACGCTGGTCGTGTTCGGGGTGATCTCGCTGACGCTGGGAGGCGTTGGAAGCAAGATTGCTGAAGGGCTCCTGGTCGGCCGGCACGCCGGGACCGCGGGGTCATTTCGGGAGGGAATTCCGCCGGTGGTCTTCTCGGTCCTGTGCCCGTGGTCGGCGACCGTGCATGACGCCGTGGGGGGCGGCGTTTCCGGGGCCTCATGGCTGGAGCGGTGCGTGGCGTGGGCCATCCATCTCCTCGAATCCGGGGGTGCGCTCGCGCTCGCCGGGATCGTGCTGCGACACAAGCGGTCGCCGGGGAGCCGCGGGGCGGCGCTGGTGCCGCTGACCGGGCCGGGGCCGCGCATCCCGATGGCGGTCCTCGCGCCGCCGGTCGTAACAGCGCGGCCTTCCC
>JAIOPR010000272.1 GCA_021413805.1 Planctomycetota bacterium | reverse complement strand
AGCGGTACGGGCGTGGGATGAAGCGCTGGCGAAAGTCTTGGAAGGGCTGGAGGCCGACTTGAAGGGGGTTGCGATCGCGAGGTGAGCCCCCAGGTCCCGCGCTCATTCGCATGCCGCTCCAGGACATCCTGCGGTTACCCTGCGTGAAGAACTCTGGAGGCCATACCGATGCGCAGAGCCTGGATTGTCCGCTTCGCCGCTTTCACGCTTGTCTGTGGGGCCTTCGTGGGGATCTGGCTTCTTCGCAGGTCCGAACGCACCGAGAGCCGGCAAGAGTTGTCGGCCAGGATCGCGGAAATGGAGACGGCGAGCGCGTTGCGGGAAGCTCGCATCCAGGCCGCTTCGGAGAAGAAGCTGGCGGAAGCCGAACGGGCAACGAGGGTTGCGAAGTCGGAGCTTCGGGATGCAAGCAACCGCCTGGAGAAGGCCTACAAGGATATCGGGGAGATGGAAAAGCAACTGGTCGACGTAAGCCGCGCCAAGAACGATATCGAGGCTCTTCTGGCGGAATTGCAGGCCGAGATCGACCGCTGGCGGGACCGGGGGATCGAGATCGACACGCCCGCGATGGCGCCGGCAATCGATGGGGTCGTGCTGGGGGTGAGCGACAAGGTGAACCTGGTCCTGATTTCCGTGGGCGGGAAAGACAAGGTGAAGACGGGGGTAGAGTTCACGGTCACGCGCGAACGGGAATACGTTTCGAAGCTGGTTGTGGACAAGGTTGAGGACGGATGGGCGGCCTGCCGGGAGATTGTGGAATCCCGCGAAGTGGCGATCAAAGAGGGCGATTCTGTGTCAACCCGGGGAATAGAAGTGCCGCCGCAACTCAAGTAGCGCCAAGGGATTAGGTGCGGGGCGGGGATGAACGCCGCCTCGCAGGCGATCCGGCCCCTGGGACTGCCATTGTATTTGAGCGTCATTGTGTAACGCTCCGGTAACCTGTCACCCGCTCGTAACACCATTTGCATCAGCAGGTTCCGGCGGCACAACGCCGAACATGAAGAACATTCATCACTTGTGTACAATAACACTTGTGATCGGGTTTCGGCCCGCGACTTGCAAGGAACCAGCCGGCGGACATGGGTCCGCATCGGCACCGCCCGGTGGCTGGCCGATACTTTGATACAACACGATTTGACACAATAATGAACGCGCCGGCCACCGGGCCCGGCGCGATTCCGGTCGAGGAGATGATCCATGCGCCCTCTTCAAGCCGACCGCCAGCGGGGCTTCGTCCTTCTCGTCGCCCTCGGCGTTCTCGGCGTTCTCGGACTCCTGGCGGCGACGGTTGCGCCCCTCTCCCGCGTCGAGCGGGCGGGCTCGAACAGCTACGTCGACACGGTCCGCGCCAAGATGCTCGCCCAGTCCGGCGTCGAACGCGCGATCGCCTCGATCCGCGGCCGCGCCATGATCCAGTCCTGGGACGATGCCCGTAATGACTGGTTCTACCGCGAAATGCTCAATCAGGAGTCGGGCCTCCTCACCTACCCGGCCACCGTGAAGTCCGACATCTGGAAATTCACGCCGACCCGCGTCTACGGAATGCCCCCCCGTTCCCTGGAATCTGCCCTCGACGACGGGATCGTCAACGGCGTCGCGAACGGAGTCTCCTTCCCCCAGTCCCTCTCCCCCACCGCCAACGAACCCTTCAGCGGCCAGTTCCCCGGCACCTACGAAAACCGCGGCGACGTCTACGCCCTCAAGGTCATGGACTGCGCTTCCATGATCAACGTCAACGACGGCGGCAAAAACGTCCAGCGCATGCTCAACAACCTCGGGTCGATCCTCAAGTGCGCCGACGGCACCTTCCTGAACGCCGGCGGTTTCAAACTCGGGGACCAGATCGCGACGAAGGCGGTCGCCCGCGGCGTTCCTTACAACAACAAATCCGAAGTCCTGGATGCCGTGTTCATCAACAACCCGTTCTTCTCAGGGAATGCGGCGGAGGCGCGGAAGCGTTTCGAAGCGTGCAGGAACTTCATCACGTGCCACGGATGGGTGGATGGGATGACGACGAAGTTCGAAGGCACGTGGACGGGGACGACGGACTACACGGGTGGAAGTTATGCGAGCGCGATTGCGTCGGTGACCGATGCCTCCCAGCGGGCGGACTTCGCGGCCGCACCGGGCGGTGATGCCCCCCCGAAGAATGCCTCCGACCCGGCGGATTCGCGCCTGGCGTCGCGTTCTTCGGAATTCGGGTTCAGTTCGAGCCCTCTTTACTCGATCAGCGCCAGCGTCCCCGGCACGTACGCGTCGCTTCCCACGTCGCGAATCCTCCCGGCGGTCGGGCCGTTCCTGGTGAAGGACGTGAACAAGGGCGGCGGGTTCAAGCAGTTCGTGACGGGCGCGGGAACGACGGCGGCGACGGGCGGCGAAACGAAGGCGGGGAAATTCGGCGGATCGGCCTACCTCGGGGAGCCCCGCACGCCGGTGAACATCAACACGGCCTCGAAGGAAGTCATCGTGGCCACGCTGATGAACCTGGAAGCGGACTTCTGGGACTACCTGGTCGTGTCGGAATCCGCGACGCCGAAGGAGTACAGCGGCAGCGTCGGGAACATCAACGTCAAGATCACGCAGGCGGACGCCGAGAAGATCGCGGACTACCTGGTTTCGGCGCGCTTCACGAACGGCACCCCGGCCGGCGCGTGGTCGTTCAACGACTGGATGCATTTCGAGGACGACGTGATCCTCGCGATCCCTGGAATCACGCGGTTCCAGAAAGCGCTGATCACGGCGAACGCGAACCCGAACACGAACGTGAAGAAGATGGACCCGGACCTGATCCTGGTGACGAGCAACCCTTCGGTTCAACCGTCGGACCTGGTCCGGCTGGACAAGAGCGACATCAAGGTGAACTCGACGGAGTGGACGTTCAGTTCGAACGGGATCTTCGAAATCGAGGCGATCGGGCGGGTGTACAACGCCGGGAAGGTCATGGCGGAGGAAAAAGTCGAGACCGTCGTGAAGATTTTCGACCAGGTGGTGTATACGACGCAGGAGCAGTTCGAGAAGGACAGGGTCTGGACGACGGAGGATTCGAAGGAAGGCGACCTTCTTGCGGGCGGCTATCCGCCTGTCGTCTCGATGCCCGAGTACGTGTACAACCCGGCGTCGAACCCCG
>JAIOPR010000271.1 GCA_021413805.1 Planctomycetota bacterium | reverse complement strand
CCGGCGATTCGCCGCGGGGAATTTCCGGTCGCTGCTGCTCGAGGTCTCAAAGGACCCCGCGATGCTGGTCTGGCTCGACGGGCGCGCGAATCGCAAGGCTCTCCCGAACGAGAACTACGGCCGCGAACTGATGGAACTCTTCACCATCGGCATCGGGAACTACACCGAAAAGGACGTCAAGGAGTGCGCCCGGGCCTGGACGGGGTGGAACCTGCGGGAAGGGGTCTTTTTCTTCGACGAGAAACAGCACGACGCGGGCGAGAAGGAAATCCTCGGGAAGAAAGGCGCGCTCGACGGGACGGATGTCGTGGACATCCTGGCGGCGCACCCGGCGACGGCGAAGCGCCTGTGCGAGAAGCTGTTCAAGGAATTCATCGGCCCCGACCCGGACAAGGCGACGATCGAGGCCCTGTCCGCCGAGTACTTCCGGAGCGGATATGACATCCGTGCGGTCTTGCGCGTCCTGTTCACTTCGCCCGCCTTCCTCGCCGACCCGGCGCAGTGGGCGCGCATCAAGTCGCCGACGGAGCTCGTTATCGGCGCGATCCGGGCCATGCCGTCGCTGATCCCGATCAAGTACGTCCCGGCCGAGCTGCGGCGCATGGGGCAGGACCTGCTGGCGCCGCCGACGGTGAAGGGCTGGGACGGGGGGAAGACGTGGCTGTCCACCAGCACGGTGGTGAACCGCTTCAATTTCGCCCGCGACCTGGGGACGGGATTCAACAATCAGCCCTCAGCGGCGTTGTCGCCCGGGGACATGGTGAAGGAACTGGGGCTCGACACGCCCGACAAGCTGGTGGAGCACATGCTGCAGCGGCTCGGGCCGATCGAGGTGTCCCCGACGGTGAAGGCAAAGCTTGCCGAGTACGTCCTGGCTCCCGAAGGCGGGCCGAAAGGCCCCGTTTTCCCGGCGCCGCAGACGTGGGACACGAAGGTGCGCGGCGTGGCGCATCTCGTCCTTTCGCTTCCCGAATCCCAGCTCGCGTGAGGTGAAACGATGAAAACCGGAATCTCGCGGCGGGACTTCCTGAAAGTGGGCGGGCTGGGGACGGCGGGGTTGTTCGTGCCGGCGTGGCTGACACGGGCGATGGCGGACCCGGCGTCGAGAGCCTCTTCGAAGACGCTCGTGGTGATCATGCTGGGGGGCGGGAACGACGGGTTGAACACCGTGGCGCCGGTCGCCGATCCGCTCTATTTCAAGGCGCGGCCGACGCTGTCGATCGCGAAGGAGCAGATCCTCAAGATCAACGATCTCGTCGGGCTTCACCCGGCGATGCGCAAACTGCGCGACCTGTTCGACGAGGACAAGGTCGCCGTCGTGAACAACGTCGGCTACCCGAACCACGACAGGTCGCACTTCCGCTCGATGGAAATCTGGCAGACCGGGCAGATGGAAGGGGTCGTGCGCGACGGGTGGCTCGGGCGCTGCCTGTGCGACGACAATTCGACGCCGCACAGTGTTTCCTTCGGCGCCGAGACGCCGCTCGCGCTGCTGGCCGACGGCGGCGGCGTCCTTTCGATGGACGGCCCCGGCGCGTTCGAAGTCTCCACTGACCAGCGCCACGGCGGCGACCGCAACAACGTCCTCAAGGCCTTCAAGGAGATTTTCGACATCCCCCGCGAAGGCCCCGCCGAGTTCGTGCGCAGCCGCGGACTCGAAGTCATGGCCCAGGTCGAACGCATCCGCAACATCGCGCAGAAACCGGCCTCCCCCGTCAATTACCCGAATTCCGGCCTCGCCCAGGGACTCCGCTTCATCGCCAACGCCGTCGAAGAAGACTTCGGCGCCCGCGTCTACATGATCGGACTCGGCGGATTCGACACCCACGCCAACCAGAAACAGTCGCACATCAACCTGCTGCAGACGCTCTCTGAAGCGGTGTACGCGTTCCAGAAAGACCTGGACGCCCGCGAAATGGCCGACCGCGTGGTCACGATGACCTTCAGCGAGTTCGGCCGCCGCGTCGTCGAGAACGCTTCGCAGGGAACGGACCACGGCGCAGCCGGGCCGATGTTCGTGGTCGGGAAGCACGTGAAGGGCGGACATTACGGGGGGCGGATCGACCTGGAGAAGCTGGACCAGGGCGACTTGAAGATGACGGTGGATTTCAGGTCCGTGTACGCGGCGCTGCTGCAGAATCACCTGGGGATCCCGGCGGAGAAGGCGCTGAGCGGGAAATTTGAACCGCTGGGGATATTCTCGTAACGAGGAGTGACGAGGGCCGTCCTGACATGTGCGGGGGGTGGGAAAGGGAACGGGAAAGGGAATGGGAAAGGGTTTAAAGTCAAAACCGCCCTGGCCCCATTGGTGTAGGAACAGAGGTATATGCCCGCCCCAAGCACCCTGATCGGCAAAATCCTCGGCGGCTACGTCATCCAGAGCCAGATCGGCGCTGGCGGCATGGGCGTCGTCTACCGCGCCCACGACGAACGCCTCGGACGCACCGTCGCCATCAAGGTTCTCCCGCCGAAATTCCGCGCCGACGAAACCCTCCGCCAGCGCTTCCTCCGCGAAGGTCGCACCGCGGCCCGCATCGACCATCCCAACGTCGCCCGCATCCTTTCTGCCGGCGAGGAAGATGGCCTCGCCTACCTCGTCATGGAATACGTCGATGGCGGTTCGCTTCAGCGCCTCCTCGAAAAACGCATCCGCCTCCCCATCGCGACGACGCTCCGCATCGGCCGCCAGATTGCCGAAGCGCTTCAGGCCGCGCACAAAGTCGGCGTCATGCACCGCGACGTGAAACCCGCGAATGTCCTCTTCACCAAGGAGGGCGAGCCGAAGCTGGTCGATTTCGGGCTGGCGCGGGAAGAGATGTCGGAAGTGAATCTGTCGCAGACGGGGATGGTGATGGGGACGCCGCATTACATGGCGCCGGAGGTATGCGAGGGGAAGAAGGCGGATGCGCGGGCCGACGTGTATGCGCTGGCCGTGGTGCTGTACGCGATGATTGCGGGGAGGCTTCCCTTCGACGGGGAGACGGCGATTGCGATCCTGATGGCGCACATCCAGAAACCGGTTCCGCCGATCCCGGAGGCTCCGCGGTCCGTGGCAGCGGTGCTGGCGCGTGCGCTGTTGAAAGATCCGGCGAAGCGCACGCAGACGGGGGCGGCGTTTGCGGCGGATCTGGACAGCGCGGCCGAGGCGGTGAGCAAGCAGGGCGAGGTTGCGGCGCAGGCGGCAGGATTTGGGCCGGCGCCGGCGCCGGTTGCGAAGCCGTCTCCGCCCCCGCCCCCTGCGGCCGTGAAGATTCCGACCCCGGTTTCCGTCCCCGGCGGGCTGCTGCCGACCGCAGCGACGCCGTCCGCCGGAACCAGTGCCGCGCGGCCGCGAGTTCCGCTGGTGGCCTGGACGGCCGGCTGCGCCGCCGTCGCGGTGCTCGCCCTGGTGGGGATTGTTTTTGCCTTCAGGGGTTCGCACAAGTCCCCGACGCCCCCGTCGGCTCCGCCTCCCGTGCGCCCGGCATTCGTCGATCCCGTGGCTGACACTTCTTCCCCGCCCGACGCGGGAGACGCGGCCTGGCTCAAGGACCTGAAAGCAACCACCGATCGGGCACGCAGGTTCGAAAAGGACGACGAGTTCGCGCAGGCACTCGCACTCTGGAACGAACTTCCAACCCCCGACACCCGCGCTTCCGCCACCGTGGCCCGCGAGAAGTCCTCCCTCCTGTCGCGCGCCTCGCTCCGCGCCCAGAAGGAAATCGACCTGGCCCCCCGGGGCGCCGCGGGGGCGCGGAAATGCCTCGAACTCGCGGCGAAATTGCCCCCGGAAGCGGCGGCGATGCTGCAGGCGGCGGCGAAGGCGAGCACGCGCGACTGGCAGCCGCACGACGGGCTCGGTGCCTTTCGCGGCGTCCTCGCTTCCCGCGATCCGCGAAGTGCCGGAGCTCTCCTCGCCGCGATAGAAGCTCCCCCGCCCGGGCCGGAGCGCGAGACGGTTGCGAATGCGCAACTCGCGGTGGACCGCGTGAAGCTCGCGCTCGAGAAAGCCAGCGCGTGGTACCTCTCGAACACGGGAACCGCCGTTGAAATCCGGCGCACCGATGGAACACTGGTGAAGGGCGCCATCCACGGCATTGACGAAAAAAACCGCCAGATTCTCGTCCGTTCAGGCGACCAGCAGGTTCCCGTCGGCGTCAACGACCTCGCCGCTTCCGAACTCGCCCTTCGCGCCCTGGACGGATGCCCATCCGATGACCTCGTGCTCGCCGCCCTGGACCTCACGCTCTTCTGCGGTACCCCGCGCGAAGCCTGGCCGTTCGCGATCCGGGCGTGGCGAAGAGGCCTCAATCCGGGGAAGGAGCGGGAAAAGCTGCTGGTCGCGGAGATCTTGCCCGCGGAACTGGCGGAGGCGGACCAGGCGCGGCAGGCGCTCGGGAGAGTCGAAGGCGACACCGCGGCGCGGGTTCCGCTTGCCCAGGCGTGGCTGCGCCGGTTCGGCTCGTTCCCGTTCGAACCCCGCCTGTCGGCCCTGGCGAGGGAATACATCCGTGCCGGTGGCGGCCCGGCGTCGGTGCCGGACCTGTCGCTCTGCCTTTGCGGGAAGGTTACGGAGAGCGCTGAAGGGGTGACGCTTCGGTGGACCGACGCGGATTCGTTCCTGGCGGACTTTGCTCCCGTGGTGAAGGCGGAAGTGGTGCCGGGGACAGCGGCGGCGCTCAAGGCGACCGGGGACGGCGCCTGCCTGCTCCTTCACGGGCTGCGCTGGTCCGATGTGACGATCGAGGCCGAGGTGAAGATGGATGGCCCGCTGGCGCTCCTTTCCGGCTGGCGCGCTTTTTACGAGCACCTCAGCACCGCGGTCTTGCCTGCAGACCACGGCGCCCGCGCTGTCCTGTTCCCCGTTGCGGGCGAAGCGTTCGTCCTCGCCGCTTCGAAGGGCGAGTGGGAGCGCATGTCGCTGACGATCAAGGGCTCGCACATGGAATTCACGCTCGGTTCGGAGATTCGCGCCTGCGACCTGCCCGTCACCTGGGCCGGCGAGCTCGGGATCTTCTTCAAGTCCGGGCTCTCATTCCGCTTCGTCGAGGTCCGCGGCCACCCGGAGTTCGCCGACTCCTCGAACGACGATGAATTCAAAGCGCTCGCAAAATCGGCGAAGCGCACGAAAGGGGCGGGCAAGTCGTCCTGGCGAACCTGGAAGCCGTCCGGGTCCAAGGGCGAAAAGATCACCGTCGAGGCCGCGGAGGAATACGAGTGGCTGCGCGCGGCGAACTGGGATGCGGGCAGCGATTACCGGATGTCGTTTGTCGCTCATCCCTGGGGCGCCTCCGAACTCGCCCTTGATCTGCGCGCCGACGGAACTTCCCGTCGCCGCGTCATGCTCGGCTCCGATCCCCACAACGGGACCATCACCGGCGGCCGGTTCCTGGTTTCCGGTCCCGGGATCCCGCTTCCCCACGAACAGGATGTCAAGGTGGTGATCCTGGTCCACGACGACCTCGCGCAAATCGAAGTGAACGGGAAGATGGCGTGGCGCGGGCACGTCGAGGGCCTGCCGCGGGGTGGGGTCGAGGTCGGCGTCCGGAGAGGCTCGGTGCAACTCGACGGACTGCGGATCGAGGAGCTCGAAAAGTAGGGCGACCGGCCGCGATCGTGCGGTCGTTGTCCTTTTCAGTCGAACCGGGCACCCTGTTTCTCCGTATGCATTCTCCACACGCCCTCGGAGACTCCCCCATGCGCACCCTGCTTGCCTCGTTTGTGCTCGCCCTCTGCGCCTCGCTCGCCCAGGCCCAGGGATTCATGCAGGTCTCGGACGGCAACGCGTCCTCGATGACGCTCAAGACGCACCTCGTGGACGTCGTCGTCGATAACCAGGTCGCCACCACGAGCGTGGACCAGGTCTTCATCAACCCGAACGCCTTCCCCATCGAGGCAACCTACCTCTTCCCCGTCCCCGCCGGCGCTTCCATGTCGAAGCTCTCGATGTGGATCAACGGGGTGGAACAGGAGGCGGAGCTGCTCGAGGCCGGGAAGGCGCGGAGCGTGTACGAGAACATCGTGCGCTCCCGCAAGGACCCGGCGCTTCTCGAATTTGCCGACGCGAAGACGTTCCGGCTGCGCGTGTTCCCGATTGCCCCGGGCGAAGAAAAACGGGTCAAGCTGTCATACAGCGAGGTCCTGAAAGGCGACGGCGGTGTGGTGACGTATCACTACGGGCTGGCGACCGCGAAGTTCTCGAAAGTGGCGCTGTCGGAAGCGCGTGTTTCGGTGAAGGTGCTGTCGAACATCTCGATCAAGTCGGTGATTTCCCCGACGCACCCGGTAGACGTCGCGCGGCCGGACGACCATCACGCGACGGCGGCGTTCGAGGCGACGAATACCGCGCCTGACCGCGATTTCCTCCTGTATATCGCTTCGCAGGACGGCGATTTCGGGATGAATCTCGTCGCGCAGCGCGAGGCCGGCGAGGACGGGTATTTCATGATGATGCTTGCGCCGAAGGTCACCACGAAATCGGAAGCGATCCACCGGGACGTGTGCTTCGTGGTCGATACGTCCATGTCGATGGCCGACGAGGACCGGATTGCGCAGGCCAAGAAGGCGCTGAAGGCAGGCCTCCAGACGCTCAACCCGGAAGACCGCTTCAATATTGTTTCGTTCTCGACCGAGGTTCACCTCTGGAAGCCCGCCCTGCTCACGGCGACGGAAGCCAGCGTTGCGGAGGCGAGTGCCTACATCGACGGGCTCCGTGCCCGCGGGGCGACGAACATAGAAGGCGCGCTTGAAGCGGCGCTGGGGATGGCACCGGGAGATGCGGCGCGCCCGTACATGGTGCTGTTCATGACGGACGGCGCGCCGACCATCGGCGAGACGGAGCCGGTGAACCTGCTGCACCAGGCGCTTAAGCAGAACAAGTCCGGCGCGCGCATTTTCACGCTGGGCGTCGGGTTCAACCTCGACGTGCGGCTGCTCGACAGCCTGGCGCAGGAGCACCACGGCCTGAGCCAGTACGTCACGCCGAGCGAGAGCCTGGAAACGCGGATGGCGGCTTACTACGAGAAGTTCAGCTCGCCGGTCCTGTCAGACGCGAAGCTTGAGATCGACGGAGCCGGGGTCGAGATCTACGACGTCTACCCGAAACAGCTCTCCGACGTGTTCAAGGGCCAGCAGCTTTCGGTCTTCGGGCGCTTCAAGGAGGGCGGTTCGCGCAAGGTCAGGCTGACCGGCAAGGTGAATGGCGAAGCGAAGGAGTTCTCGTGGTCGGCGGAATTCCCCGTCCAAACGGCCGAGCACGACGCGGTGCCGCGCCTCTGGGCGGTTTCGAAGGTCGGGCACCTGATGGACGCGGTCCGGCTGAAGGGCGAGAACGAAGAGTTGAAGAAAGAGATCATGGCGCTGGCCCGGGAATTCGGGATCGTGACGCCGTACACGTCCTTCCTGGTGCTCGAGGACAGCGCCCGGCCCGCGCTCGGGGGTCCCGAGCGGCCGACCGATCGCTTCGGCGGCGGACGCGCGCCGGTCAGGAAAGGCGCCCCGGACGACAACGGCGCCCCCGCATTCCCCGCCGCGGAAGCCGGCGACCACAACGAATCCGACAACAGCTCTTCGATGAAAGGTGCCGACTATGGCGACCCGATGGGAGGCGCCGGCGGCGTGAGGGGTCGCAGCGAAGCGCTCGGCATCGGCAGTGGCGGCGGCGGAGTGCGCGCCAGCCGAGAAGCGGACGCCATGAAGGCCGGAAAGGGCGGCGATTCAAGGGAGGCCAAGCGGGTCGGGGAGAAGACCTTCTACCAGGGGCACGGCGTGTGGCAGGATGCGGACTGGACCGTGACCGCGGAGCTGGTGAAGATCGAGTACCTGTCGGACGAATATTTCAAGCTGACGGCCGACAAGCCGGAGCTGGCGAAGTACCTCGCGCTCGGGGAGAGGGTGCGGGTGATGTTCGAGGGGAAGGCGTACGAGGTGGTGGCGCCGGGCGCCAAGTAACGACCGCAACGCGGCGAAAACGGGGCTGCTCGCCCTGGTTTCGCCGCGTCTGTTTTCTGTCTGCCCATTCTTCACATTTAGCGGAACTTCCTTCCCCCGGCGGCGTCTACCCTCCAGCAACCCCTTGTCCCCCTGGAGGCTCCTTCCATGATTCGCCGCTTTCTTTCAACCGCCCTTGCCCTCGCGCTTCTCGCCCAACTGGCGCGGGCCGACGGGTTCATGCAGGTCAACGACCGCAAGCTGACGCCCATGGCGGTCAAGTTCCACAAGGTGGACGTGGAGATTGACAACCAGGTCGCCACCACGACCGTTGACGAGGTCTTCATCAATCCCAACCCGATGCAGATCGAAGCGACCTACATCTTCCCGGTTCCCGCGGGCGCTTCCGTTTCGAAGCTCTCGATGTGGATCGACGGGAAGGAACAGGAAGCGGAGTTGCTGGACGCGGACAAGGCACGGACGACGTACGAGAACATCGTGCGCTCGATGCAGGACCCGGCTCTTCTCGAGTA
Organism: Planctomycetota bacterium; assembly: GCA_021413805.1. Lineage (GTDB taxonomy): Bacteria > Planctomycetota > MHYJ01 > WSZJ01 > WSZJ01 > WSZJ01. The sequence continues at coordinate 850 of JAIOPR010000271.1, read as the reverse complement.
CGTCGGGCAGAAGATGTTCAAGCTGCGGGTGTTCCCGATCCTGCCGAACGAGGAAAAGCGCGTAAAGCTGTCGTACTCGGAAACGATCCCGGCGGATGGCGGGCTGTGCGTCTACCGGTACCCGCTGAACACGGAAAAATTCAGCTCGCGGCCGCTGAGCGAATGCCGCGTGTCGGTCCACGTGAAGTCGAACGTCGCGCTGAAGTCGCTGGTGAGCCCGACGCATTCGGTCGATGTCGCGCGCAAATCGGACCGCGAGGGAACGGTGGTGTACGAGGCCGCCAACGTGACGCCGGACAAGGACTTCCTCCTCTACTACACGATGCAGGACGGCGACTTCGGCATGAACATGGTCGCCCAGCGCGACGCTGGCGAGGACGGGTATTTCATGCTGATGCTTTCGCCGAAGGCCGAAGCGTCGGACGCGGAGCTGGTGAAGCGCGACGTCTGCTTCGTGATCGACACTTCCATGTCGATGGCCGAGGAAGACCGGATGCCGCAGGCGAAGAAGGCGCTCAAGGCTGGCCTCGAGACGCTGAACCCGGGCGACCGCTTTAATGTGATCCGGTTCTCGACGGAAGCAACGAAGTGGAAAGACGCGCCGGTCGAGGTGAACGCGGAGAATCTCAAGTCGGCGCGCGAATTCATCGACACGCTGAAGGCGCGCGGCGGCACGAACATCTCCGAGGCGATGACGATGGCGCTCGGGATGAACTCCGGCGATGCGACCCGGCCATACATGGTCATCTTCATGACCGACGGCGAGCCCACGCTGGGCGAGACGGATCCCGAGAAGCTCGTCAAGGTCACGAAGGACGCGAACAAGGCCAACGCCCGCATCTTTACGCTC
>JAIOPR010000317.1 GCA_021413805.1 Planctomycetota bacterium | reverse complement strand
TGATGCGCTCCTCGAACTGGCCCCGGTACTTGGTGCCGGCGACCATGAGGGCGAGGTCGAGCACGACGATCCGCTTGTCCTTCAGGATCTCGGGAACGTTGCTGGACATGATGTCCTGCGCCAGCCCTTCCACGATCGCCGTCTTCCCGACGCCCGCTTCGCCCAGCAGGACCGGGTTGTTCTTCGTGCGCCGTGACAGGATCTGCACGACGCGCTCGATTTCGTTGCGACGCCCGATCACGGGGTCGAGTTTGCCCTGGACGGCGAGTTCGGTCAGGTCGCGCCCGAAGGTGTCCAGCGCCGGCGTCTTCGACTTCGCCGCCGCCCGGCTTCCGCTCTGCTTCTCGGTCGCCGCGCCCTCCTGGTCGTGCGGCAGGTCCACGTTCAGGACCTCCAGGACCTCTTCGCGCACATCTTCAAGCTTCAGCCCGAGGTTGATCAGGACCTGCGCCGCCACGCCCTCGTTCTCCTTGAGGAGCCCGAGCACGAGGTGCTCCGTCCCGATGTAGTCGTGCCCCAGAGCCGTCGCTTCTTCCTGCGCCAGTTCCAGCACCCGCTTGGCGCGCGGCGTGAACGGCAGCTGTCCCATCGTGACCGTCGGCGGCCCGTGCGGGATCAGCTTCTCGACCTCCTGCCGGATCTTCTTGAGGTCGATGTCGAGATTCCGCAGCACCTTCGCCGCAATCCCGCTTCCCTCCTGCACCAGCCCGAGCAGGATGTGCTCGGTGCCGATGTACTCGTGGTTGAAGCGCTGGGCCTCCTGGCGGGCGAGGCTCATCACTTTGCGGGCGCGGTCGGTGAATTTATCGAACATGGAAGGCTCCTGGGTACGGGAATGGGCCGGATGTTTGGCGGGTGTTACCTGATCAATAACGTCTGGCAGGCTTCTGGAATTCCTTGAGCGTACAGTTTTGGATGCTAACAGGATTGCAGAAGTGTCAAAAGCAAATGGAGGGCCTAGGCGGGATTGGTCCGGGCAGGTCTGCGCTGCGGGAAAAGAGGGCCGGGCGCGACGCCCGGGGCGGGCGGCGTTCATGCCAGTCTGGCTGCCGGGCCATCTCTGGCAGTTAGTGGTTCGACGCGCTTAATTCCGGGGTTGCGACCTTTGGACGCAACCCCGAATCGAAGCTGACTCACCACTAGCTGCTGGAACCCTGCTTGGGGATGAAGGGCGTGAGCCACTGCCCGAAGGCTGCTGCCTGGCGGGTCTGGAGGAGGAGTTCGCCGGGGCCGACGTATTCGGCGACGAGCCACTCGCCGGAGGCGGCGGTGTTGAACATCCCGCCGGCGGCCTTGCGGATCGTGTACTGGATGGTGTCGCTGAAGGCAACGATGTGCCCGGTGTCCACGATGTAATGTTCACCGGGGGCGAGCTGCTTGCGGTGGATGGTGCCGAAGGAGGCGACGATGGCAATCCCCTGGCCGGTCATGTGGAGCCAGAAAAGCCCGCCGGAGCTGAACGCGGCCTTGAATCCGCCCCACTTGGTGTCGACCTCGACCCCGGTTGAGTTGCCGAGATAGCAGCCGCGCTGGACGACAAGGCCGGCGCCCTGCACGGGGACGACGGCGATGTCGCCGGGCATCGAAGGAGCCATCAGGATTTCGCCGGGCCCGCGGGTCGCCGTCGCCCGCGTGATGAAGAACGATTCGCCGCCCAGCACGGCGCGGCCGAGCGACTTGAAAAATCCGCCCTCCATCTTCGCCTCGATATCGATCGTCGGAGAATGCCCGACCATCGCACCGGACTCCATGCGGACCTGTTCGTTGCCATCAAGCTGGACCTGGGCGAGGGCGTAGGCACCCTGGTAGAGGACGGTTGCGCGCATGGAAAGTCTCCGGGAAATGGGGTGGCGGTGAAGGCGTGAGAATAAGGGATAAGGTACGGGGAAGCGCGAGCCTTTTGCGCCGGAGTTGGCCCGGTGGTCGGACGGGTTCGGGCCGTCCCAGGCGGGCGCTTCTGCTCCTTTCCTTGAATTTGCGGAATATCACCCTTCCGCATATCCTCCGCCGCGACAGATCCATGCCCGCCCGGCTCGCGTAGCTGAGAGGACAGACCCATCGGGACAGCCGTCATTACCTCCGACCAGCAACTCCTGCACCGCATCGCAAAGCGAGACGAGGGCGCGTTGTCGCAGCTCTACGAACGGTACTCCGCCGCCGCGCTGGCCACCGCCACGCGGGTTCTGGGGGACCGCGTGGAAGCGGAGGACGTGGTGCAGGAAGTCTTCGTGCGGATCTGGGAGAGGGCGGCTGACTACGACACGGGGCGCGGATCCGTGGCGGCATGGGTGATGTCGTCGATCCGGAACGCTTCGATCGACCGGATCCGGCGGCGCGACGCGCAGCGCAGGGCTGTCGATGCCTCCGCCGCGGAACCGCGGGCGCAGCCGGAAAAAGGGGAATTCCCGGAGGACCTGAAGCGCGTGAATGCCGCCGTGGCGCAGCTTCCGCCCGACCAGCGCCAGGCGATCGAGCTGGCGTACTTTGAAGGCCTGTCGCAGTCGGAAATCGCCGCGCGGCTCAAGCAGCCGCTCGGCACGGTCAAGACCCGCGTCCGCCTCGCGATGCAGAAACTGCGCGCGGCACTCGCCGGGCTCGCGGAGGTGCCGGAATGACGCACGCCGAATTCCAGGACCTCTGCGCGGCCCACGCCCTCGGCGCCCTCGACGGCGAGGAACGCGGCGCGCTGGAAGCGCATCTCGCGGAGTGTGCCGCGTGCCGCCGCCTCGTTGCCGAAAACGTGGAGGCGACCGCCGGCCTCGCCGCGGCGCTCAAGCCGATCGAGCCGCCCACCGCGCTCCGCGACCGCATCCTCGTCGCCGCCCGCGCTTCGACCCCGCGTTTCACCGGCCCCCGCGCCGTCATCCCGAGCTGGGCCGTCCCCGCCGCCGCCGCGGCCGCGCTCCTCGTCGGTGTGTGGTTCGGGGCGAAACTGCAGGAGGTTTCGAAGGGCCCTTCGGCGCTTCAGGCCGAGCTGGAAAAAGTCCGCGGCGACAACGCCAAGCTGCGGGAAGAGATCGAAACGAACCGGCGGACGCTGGCCGAGCTCCAGACGAAGGAAGTGAAGTTCATGGCGGACGCCGCGATGGGCGAGATGTCCGGCGGGATCGGCGCGGAGGCGGCGCTCGGGAAGGTCTTCTGGCACAAAAACGAGGTCCACGTGATGGCGGCGGGGCTTCCGATGCCGCCGGAGGGCAAGGGCTACCAGGTGTGGGCACTCGTGGACGGAATGAAGCCGATGCCCGGGAACGTTTTTACACCGAATGCAGCAGGAGCGATGGCCGGTGCGGGGGAGATCGTCGGGATCCCGCAGGGGAAGGTCGTGAAATTCGCTGTGACGGTCGAGCCGATCGCCGGCGTTAAAGAACCGACGGGCGCGATGATCATGACGCCGATGGAAAAGAAGTAGGCGGGAGCTATTTCAGGCCGCGGAGGTATTCGCGCCACGCCGTCTCGAATTCCTCGGGCTTCTCCCCGAACGCCTTTTCGAACGAATCCGCCCGCGCTTCCCCGCCGAGCACGATCGCGCAATACCGCAGGAATTTCTCGCGGTAGGCTCCCTGGCCGGCATTCATGAAAAAAAGCGTCACGCCGGCGGCCTGGTCGTAGTGCGTGTCCATGTCGGCCTGCTCGAACATGACGAGTTTCTCGAGCGGGATGGCCGTTCCCTTTTCCACCCGGCCCCGAGCCACCTGGAACGGCGCGAACTTCGGGTCGGCGACGAGCAGCTTCCCGTCGCGGTTCTCGACGGACTCGAACCAGCGCGCCAGGCCCTCGTAGATCCAGAAGTGCGGGCAGAGCGTCGGGGCGTTCTTCCACGGGATCCAGGCGTCCAGCACCTGGTGGAGGCACTCGTGGTGCACGATTGTGGACAGCGGCGACACGCCCTCGTCGTCCCGGTACCAGAAATGCGCCGCGCGGTCCTCATTCGAGTAGAAACCGATCGCACCTGCGGAAACGCCGCCGGCATGGGAATCCCGGACGTGGGCGTCGAACTCTTCCTTCGTCGCAAACAGGAACACGGCGAAGGGCTTGACGTCGGCGGGAGGACTGAAGACGGGCGCCGTCTCGCGCAGAAGCACCGTATACATGTCCTCCGCCCATCCCAGCACCCTCTGCGCCGCTTCGAGCGAGTGGTTCGACTTCACCACGAAGTGTTTCCCGGAGACCTCCCAGGCGTCGCCCCACTTGCGCCGCTTCAGCGCGACCTCCGCGGCCGGGAGCCACTTTCCCGCGAAAGGAAGGAGCCCGGCGGCGCGCTTTTCGGCCTCCGCCTTCGGGAACCAGCCCTGCCCCTCGACGCGGACCTCGCCCAGCTGGGTGTGCGCCTCGGCGAACTCGGGGTCGTAATCGAGGGCGCGGAGCCACGCCGTTCTTGCCCCGGCCGCATCACCCTGTTTTTTTTTCGCGAGCCCGAGCGCAAGGAGCCGCGACGAGACCTCGTAGGCCAGGATGCGGCGCAGTTCGCGGTAGTCGAGGTACTTTTCGTGAAGCGCCTTGTCCCAGTGGAGAGACCAGAGGCGGCCGCCGGAGGAGGTCACGCGGCGGGCGAGCTCGTGCTGGGGGTCGGCGCGGAGGACGTCGGCGTACTCGGCGCGGGCTTCCTCGGCCAGGTCCGCGGCCATGCACTTCTCGGCGAGCTTGAGGTGTTCCTCGACGAGGGTGCGACGGAGATCGCGCTCGAGGTCGGCGGGCGTCGGGTCCGCGGCGGCTAGCG
>JAIOPR010000316.1 GCA_021413805.1 Planctomycetota bacterium | reverse complement strand
GTGGCCGTCCCGCGGGGCGCCGGGTGCGACCAGGATCCGCACGGATCCCTGAAGAGTGAATTTCAGCGCGTTCCCGACCAGGTTGGTCACGACCTGCCTGAGCCGCAGCGGGTCACCCAGGAACGCCTCGGGGACCTCCCGTGCGACGGCCAGCTCCAGTTTCAATCCGCGCTCCTCGCCTCGCGGCCGAAGCGGCACGAGCGTTTCCTCGAGGAGCGCGCGCAGCTCGAAGGGGATTTTCTCGAGAGTGAGTTTGCCGGACTCGACTTTTGAAAGGTCCAGGATGTCGTTGACGAGCGCGAGCAGGATCTGGCCCGAGGACCGGATGGCCTGGAGATATTCGCGCTGCTCGGTGGTCAGCGTCGTGTCGAGGGCGAGGCGGCCGAGGCCGATGATGCCGTTGAGCGGCGTGCGGATTTCGTGGCTCACGTTCGCCAGGAACTGCGTCTTCACCCGCGCGGCCTGGAGCGCCGCTTCTCGCGCCCTCACAAGGTCGCGTTCGGCGGACTCGATGGTGGAGAGCAGGGCGTTGATGTTGGAGGCGAGGGTGGCCAGTTCGTCGGAGCCGAGGACGGCGATGCGATGGGTGCGGTCTTTGGATGAAGTGACGGCCTGGACTTCGCTGGTCATACGGAGCGCCCGGCGGACGACCAGGCGATCGATGAAGAAAAGCATGAGGAAGCAGAAGAAGGCGGCAAGGACGCCGAATGCGAGGAGGGTGGTCCAGAGGCTGGCGCGAGCCTGCGAGTTGATTTCGCGGGGCATGGAGACGCGCAGCAGGAACGCGGGTTTGCCATCCTGGTCCGGGTAGAGCGCATAGCCGGAGAGGGATTTCGTGTCGACGGGATGGATATACGCCGTTCCGCGAGAGGCCTTCCGGAGGGCCGCCAGCGCGGCCGCGGCTTCCCCTGCGGGAGCGGGCCGGTCCAGGCGAATGACCTCCAGGGCCAGCTTTGTCTTTTCCTGGTATTCCGCGAGACGTGGCGGAGAAAGCCAGCGGAACCAGAACATCGTGCCCGCGATGGGCCCGGTGTGCGCCGTCGTGATGATCGGGCGTGAAGCGACGAGGAGCGGCCCTTCGTCGAGCATGACGATGGCGCCCGACCTGCTCGCGACGTCGAGGTGCCTGTTCAGCGGCTGTCCCGGCGCCAGCATCTTCATGAGCCCGGGCGGTTCCGGCGCTTCCGTGTTGGCGTCGAGATTCCAGAACTTCTGGTAGATGACCTTTCCCGACACGTCGAAAATGACCATCCCGTTGGACTTCTGTTCCTGCCACCCCTGGTCGGGAAGGTTGGTCGCTACAAACTCAGGATTCTGTCCCAGGGCAAAACGGTAACAGTCGTCCCAGGCCGACCAGTCGCTCGCCCGCACAAGAATCGAGGCAAGGTCCGCATCGATCGCTTCGCGCGCCCGCGCGACGTTCTTCTCGGCATCCGCGGTTTCAACCCGCGAGAACCCGGCGAGGATGATCCACGCCGTGACTCCAAAAAAGAGGGAGGCCCCCAGGAGCAGGATCGCCCCGACGACCGCCAGCGCACGGAATCGCAGCCCCATGTGTTTTCCTGTGACGGCGAGAAAGGCGCCCTTGCCTCGATGCGAAAGGCCGTTCCACTACCCCGGGCGAGTATACACCGCAACGCGCCCGCGCCGTCGCCTACCTCTCCGGCCTCGCCGCAGCCGCTGCCGCCCATTTCGGGCTCGCCTGCAGCGTTTCCAGCCCGCCCCCCTCCAGGTCCTTCGGGTTCAGGCCGTACTCCAGCGCGAGCCGGATCGCGGACAGCCCGTCCTCGACGTGCCTGTTGCGGGCCTCGCTGCCCTCGGGCTGCGCGGCCGCCAGGCCTGATTCGGCCATGCCGAGGATCTGAAGCGCGTCCACGAGCCGGGGATAGATTTCGAGGGCCGCCCGGCTGGCCTTCGCCGCTTCCTCGAAACGGCCTTCGTTGAGGAGCTTGATGGCATCGCGCGTGACGGCCGTCGCAGAAGGGTGCTTCCGGATCCACTCCCGGGCGAGGGCCGCCCGCTCTTCGTCCGTCCCGATGCCCAGGTTGCGGAGTTCGAACGGCGCCAGTTCGTGCGGAAGTGCGCGGCGGGCGGCGGGAACGGGATCCGTGGGAATGGTGCGGAAGGTCCCGTTCCGGAACGCGAACACCGCCGCGGATCCGTCGGACTTCCAGGTCGCCCAATCCACCTTGATGCCGGTGTCCAACTGGGCGAGCCGCCGGCCGGTCTCGACGTCGAACAGCCGCGCTTCGTCGTTCCCGAAAACCCAGGCCCTCTTCCCGTCCGGGCTCGCGGAAACGTTCAGCGCTTCGATGCGCGGCCATCCCATCGTGGACACCTGTTTCCCTGTCGCGGTGTTCCAGCAGCGGCAGCTCGCATCGGCGGCCGTCGTGAGGCAGCGGGACCCGTCGCCCGCGAACGTGGCCCCGATGACGGCGCCGCTGTGGCCTTCGAGGACGTGGAGGCGATTTCCCGACTTGACGTCATAGATGGAAGCGTGCTGGGTGGCGTTGTTGGCGAAGAGGAGCAGGGTGCCGTCCGGCGAGAGCGCTATCTGCGCCAGGTTTTCCTTCACCGGGATGGTCCCGGCGATTTCGCCCGCCATCGTCCAGACGCGGACGCTGTCCACGCCGTCGATCTGTAACCGAACGACCGGTTGACCGGCGGCGCGCGAAACCCCGAACAGGGCGGTAGGGGGGAGATCCAGGTCCCTGATCAGTTTCCCGGACTTCCCGTCCTCGATGCGGGCGAAGGACGGCATTTCGTTGAAGTGCAGCAGGTTGCCGTCAGGGAGGTACTTCCAGTCGCCCGTCTGTGACTTGTCCGCGACGAGGGTTCGAAGGGTCTCGCCGTTCCTGGCGTCCACGACGGCCAGTCCGCCGGGCGATTGCGAGACCAGCATCGTGCCGCGGTCCGCGTCGATGTCGGTGATCCGGCCGCCGTCCCGTGGCGCCGCCATGAGTGGCATTTCGCTTCCCGGCTCGACGTCCCAGATCGCCACGGTCGTGTCGTTGGACGACGAGACGATGCGCCGGCCGTCGCGGCTGAATTCGGCGTGGGTCACCTTGTACGAGTGCCCCTGGTAGTGCTGCATCACTTCGCCGGTGGCGGTGTCGATCGTCGTGAACTCGGTGGAATCGTTCCAGGTGGTCTCGATCACGCGGCGCCAGTCGGGCGAGAAGCGGTTCGGCTCGAGCCGGGCGCGGTAGAAGTACGAGACCTCCCGCTTTTTCTCCGCGAGAAGGACGATAACGAGCCGGTTCTCGACCTGGGCCGCGGCCCGGGCGCCATCCGGGGAGATCACCACCTCGAGGACCGGCTTTCCCTCGCCCACGGGCAGCTCGAGGCGCGGCGAGTCCGTCCCCGCGTCCCAGCTCCGCAACACCCCGTCTTCGCAGCCCGCGACGATTTCGCGCCCGTCCGGCGTCCAGCAGACGGTGTTCACCTTCGCCGCCACTTCGAATGTGTGCGGCGACTGACCCGTCGCCAGGTCGCAGACCTTCAGCCCGCTTCCCGCGGCAATCGCCACGCGGCGGTTATCCGGCGCGATCCCGACCGCTGCCGTCTCGACGCCCTTGTCGCCCAGGGCCGCCAGCAGCCGTCCGTCGCTTCCCCACGCCCTTGGCCCTTCGCCCTGCCCCCACGTCACTAGCGAGCGGCCGTCGGGACTCCAGACGGCCTGCGCTTTCGCGCCGTGGCCGCGAAGCGCCGCGACCGAGCGGCCGTCCGCCATGTCCCAGAGCCGCACCGAACCGTCTTCCGCGGCCGAAAGCAGCCGCGATCCGTCCAGGCTGAAGGCGACCGTCCGCACCGCGCCCGTGTGGCCGTCCAGCCGCTGCGTCGGCTCGCCGGACTTCGCGTCCCAGAGACGCACCGAGCCGTCCTCGCTTCCCGCCGCCACCCGCGTCCCATCCGGCGAAAACGTCACCGTCGAAACGTAGGATTCCGCCCCGTAAAGCCGCCGCCGCTCCGTGATCCGGCCCAGCGCGTCCAGGACTGCCGAGTTCGTGTCGGCGGAAGAGTCCATTTCGCAGCCCCGAAGCGCAAGCCAGAGCGCCTGCCCCGGGTTCCGCGTGATCTGCACCTGCGCCTTCGCCGCCAGCCGCAGTGCCTCGGCCCGCCGCGCCGCCGCCCTCGCTTCTCGCGCCTCCGACGTCGCTTTCGCCGCTTCCACCGTCGCCCGCTGCTCGGAGATCTGCGCTTCGATGGATTTGTCTGAAGCGCGTTTCCCGTAATAGGTGGAGGCGACGGTCCCGCCGATCATGGCGATGGTGGCGGCAGCGATGCCCGCGCTGAGGCCCCTGTGGCGGCGGATCCAGCGGGCGAACTGCTGGAAACCGGTGTAGGAATAGGAGGCAAGCTGGCGGCCGTCGCGGAAGGCGATGACTTCGTCGGCCAGGAGGCGGGCGGAGGGAAGCCGGGCGGCCTTGTCCTTCGCCATCGCGCGGCGGATCAGCGCGGCGAGCTCGGGCGGCGCGCCGGGTTCCATCACGGAAACCGCGATCGGCTCCGACATGGCCACGGAGCGCACCACGTCCATCGCCGACCCGCCCGAGAACGGCGGCACCCCCGTCACGATCTCGTAGAGGATCGCGCCCAGCGAGTAGACGTCGCTCTGCTCGTCCACTTCTTCCAGCCGGCCGCGCGCCTGCTCCGGCGACATGTAGCTCGGCGTCCCCATGATCGCGCCGTCCATCGTGAGCTTCGACGACCCGTGCTCGTCCGGCATCGCGCGGATCGACAGCGTCAGCCGCTCGACGTCCTTCTTCGCGCGGTCTTCCTGCCCCGCGACGCGCGCCAGCCCCCAGTCCAGCACCACCGTCTCGCCGAAATCCCCGAGCATCACGTTCGACGGTTTCAGGTCCCGGTTCACGACTCCCCGCGTGTGCGCGTACGCCAGCGCCTGGCAAACGTCCACGAACGCATCCAGCAGCTTCAACCGCTTCGCCAGCTTCGCCCCCACGTCCAGCCGGCCGTCGTGCATCACCGCCGCGAGCCGCTTCTCCATCGTCTCGCCCCGGACCATCTTCATCGTGTAGTACATCCGCCCGTCCGCCCGCTGCCCCAGCTCGTGCACCGGCACGATGTTCGGGTGCTCCAGCTGCCCCGTGATCCGCGCTTCGCGAAGGAACCGCTCGATCTCCTCGGGCGCCGCGCCCTGGTCCTCGCCGCCGGAGAGGATTTCCTTCAGCGCCACGTTTCTGCCGAGCGTCACGTCCCGCGCCAGCAGGATCCGGCCCATCCCCCCCCGCGCGACTTCCCGCTGCACTTCGTAGCGGTCGTCGGGGCCGAGGCTCGGAAGCGACCGTTTCTGCGCGCCTGCGGTGCCCGGGGCCGGGAGCGTCATGCCTCCCGCGAAATCGATGTCGAGAATGACGCCCCCGACGGCGACGTGGGAAGCGTCTTCGCCCCACCAGGCGCGTTTCTCCGAATCGACGATCGGGGAGGTCAGGACGAGCAGCTCTGCGCGCCCCTCGTCGCCTTCAAGCGCGGCCAGCTCGCGCTGGAGTTCCTCCCGGACGCGCTCGTCGAGGCTCGCCCACATCGGGCCGAGCACATCGGGCGTCAGTGCCGAGCCGCTCCGCAGCGCCGCCGCCGACGACCCGCGCAGTGCAGACAGCGCCTGCGATGCTTCGTCCGCGGAGACCAGCCCGCGCGACAGCGCGAAGGCGAACGTCAGCAGGACGCGGCGGGAGTCGTTCACGGGGTCGAAGTATCCGCGGGAGGTGGGGAGAAGGGAAGGATCGGGCACCGGGAACATGGCCGGGATGTCAGTAGCTTCTAATGCGGGACTTGACTCGAGGCATGGCCTCGAAAGGGCAAACTCAAAACCGCAAAACGCAAAGCCAAACGCCAAAGGCAAAACGGAAAAACAGTTACGGATGACGCCACCCGGCAAGCCATTCGACGACGCTGCCCGACTTGTCGTTTGCGGATTGCGCAGCAACTCGCATTGGGGCACACTTCGAAAGAAGAGCGGAACGGAGATGCGAAGGGCGTGCGCGGGATTCGGGGCCCGCGCAGGGGACGCCTGCCCCGCGTCGCCGGCGAGAGCCGGTTTCCCGTTCTCCTCGCCCGTCCGCGGCGCAGCCACGGGGGCAACCCGACGTCGGTTCAATTCACGGAGGCCGCATGAATTCCAGGGTCCTTTCCACGGTCCGTCTCCTCGTCCTCGCCGCCCTTGCCTCTCTCCCGGCGCTTCCCGCCCGCGCTGAAGATGCCGATTCGCAGATCCGTGGGCTTGTCCGCAACCTCGGGTACGGCGCCGGGATTCACAACTTCAAAAACTATGTCCTCCGCGGGACGGACGAGTACCGCACGAAGTCCGAGACGTTCCTCGCGGCTGCAGAAAAGGCGATCACGGCCCTTCGCGGCGCCGCCGGGCTGAAAGACGAGGAAAAGTCGGCGCTCGACGGGATCGAAAAGGTCGTGAAGCAGTACCACGCAAACCTGGCGACCGCGCAGAAGATGATCGCGGACAAGAAGAGCGTCGCGGAGATCGACGCGGCGGTGAAGGTGGACGACGCGCCGGCGCTCGCGGGGTTCAAGGTGCTGCAGGGCGGGCGCAAGTGGACCGCCCAGGACAATCTCGACGCCGCGGTCGGGTACGGCGGCGCGATCCACAACTTCAAGAACTACGTCTTGCGCGGCAGCGAGGACTACAGGACGAACGCGCTCGCGAAGTTCAAGGAAGCGAAGGACGCCATCGCGGCTCTTCGCGCCGACCCGGCGAAGAAGGACATGAAGAAGTCGCTGGACGACGTCGAGGGGACGCTGAAGAAGTACGAGGACAACGTGGCAGTCGTGACGAAGATGATTGCGGACAAGAAGAGCATCACGGAGATCGATGCGGCGGTGAAGGTGGATGACGCGGCGGCGGTCGCGGCGTTCGAAGCGCTGAGGAAGTGAGGTTGATCTTGCGAGCCATCAAATAGAACGAGCGCCGTGCGGGAACCCCGCACGGCGCTCGTGACGTTTCGTGCCAGGCTCTTACTCGTGAGCCTTGTCCCCGCAGCAGCCGCCCTTGTCGTCGCAGCCCTTTTCCAGCATCGCCGAGATGTCCATCTTCCAGGCGCCGTTCTCCTTCACGAACGCCAGCGGGCGGCCGATCGGGCAGGTCGCCGTCGCCTTGTCGCCCTCGATCTTGACGTCCTTGATCTCCATCGAAGGCGCCTTCTTGTCCGCCGCGGCACCCTTCTCGTCGCAGCAGCCATCCTTCTCCATGGCCTTCGCGACAGCCGCCTTCACCTCGGTGATCATGCAGGTCAGGATCAGGTCGCTGCCCGACATCTCCTTGACCTGGTCCGCCGTCAGGCCCATCTTCTTCTGCATCTCGGCATCCTTGCCGAGCGTCTCCTTCAGCGCGTCGCCCTTCTTCGTCGCCACTTCGATCGACTTCGCGCTCAACTGCGCGGCCAGCGCTTTCTTGTCGTTCTTGCCGATCGCGGTCGCCGCGGCCGTGAAGCACTCCTGCGGCGTCGCCGCCACAACGGGCTTGTCCGTGCACTCGCCGCCGCCGCAACAATCGTCGCCGGCGAACGAGGGGCTGGCGAACGCGAAAACGCTGCAGAGCACAGCCGCGCCGAGCTGGAGCGACCACTTCGAAATCGGTGTCATTCGGATCTCCCAGGGTTGTTTGAAAGGTCCCGGCCGACATGGACGGGACAGGGATTCTAACATCCGGAGGCCGGGAGGAATTCCATGACTTACCGATTCATGGCGTCCCGCCCCCCGCCGCTACTTTTCGGGCACCTTCCACCCCGTCAGCACCATGTCCATCTTCCGGTCCTTCCCCGCCTCCGCCGTCGCGCGCACCAGCCCCAGGTGCTCCTCGTCGCAGATCCACCACGTCGTCACCGTGTCCGGCGCCGCCTTGTCTTCGCCCACGATCAGCGTCAGTTTCGTGCATTTCAGCGTCTTCTCCCCGACCTTCAAATCCATGTCCTTCTCGATTTTGCACTCGCAGTGCTCGGGCAGCAGGATCGGAAGCGGTTCGGCCCATTCCTTGACCGACAGGACGGGGGGAAGCGGCACCCGCTTGCCCTCGATCTCTTCCTGTTTTTCCAGGGTCAGCGTCTTCTTGAACGCGATGGCGTTCTCGGCGGGGGACAGGGCGGTGATTTCAACCTTGCCGGCCACGTCGATGGGCCCGCCCATGGCCGTGAAATGAAACGTGCGCACCGTGCCCGGATTCACGTGCACGATGATCTTCCGCCACGCGGCCATGAACTCGTCGAAATGCGCTTCGGCCGAATCCGGCGGCGGCCCCGGGGGATGAGCGTGATCGCCGTCAGGGTCGTCGGCTATCGCCCGGGCGGAAAACGCGAGCAGGGAAGCCAGCATCACGGGGCGAAGGCGCATGGCGGGGCCTCGAAGGGAGCTCCCCCATGATACCGCGCGCCGTCTACACCTGGACGGCGCCCGGGGTTTCGACCGCGGTTGCCGCAGGCGGGGAAGCGTGGTCGTGGCCGTGCGCCGCAGGGACCACAGGCGCGGGCTTCGGCACGCCCTTGACCCGGTCCTCCTGCTCGGCGATGGCAATCGATTTCCCGATGCGATCCACGATGAACCGGGAGAAAGGCCCGAAATGGATGTAGAGCGCGCAGAGGGAGCCGACGTAGCGGATGGAGCTGGGGTTCGTGAGCAGCGTGCCGAGGAACGTGCGGAAGAACTGGTACCCGGTGCTGGGCTTCAGCCCGAGCTTCCACACCATCTTGAAGAACGCCTTGGTCTCTTTCCAGAGCTGGTGCGCGGACGGCTTGTAGCGGCGCTTCGACGAATCCATCATCTTCGCCACTTTGCGGACGCGCCCGAAGTACGCCGCCGGGGCGTAGGTCACCTGGATCACCTTCAGGTAGTCGCGCAGGATGTCGGCGCGCGGCCTGAGCGGGTCGAAATTGAGCCCCGCGGTGCACTGGTCGCCTTCGGTCGAGGTCGCGAGCTCGTAATTCTCGTGCAGCCGACCTTCCTTGCGGAGGCGCCGCGTGAGCTGCGTGCTCGGAAGGGCAAACATCAGCCCCGCCATGTTCACGGGAATCCCCGTGTCCTCGATGCAGTCGATGATCCCCTTCGCGACGCTGCCCTTTTCCCCGTCGCAACCCAGGATGAATCCCGCGTTTACCCACATCCCGTGCTTCGTGATCGTGTGGATGCTCTCCGCGATCGACCGCCCCGTGTTCTGCTTCTTCTTCATCGCGATCAGCGTCGCTTCGTCCGGGCTCTCGATCCCGACGAACACGGCGAAAAACCCGGTGTCCTGCATCTTCTGCATCAATTCCTCGTCGTCCGCGAGGTTGATCGACGCCTCCGTCGTGAACTCGAACGGCCAGTTGCGCTCTTCGAGCCAGACCTTGAGAAGCGGCAGGAATTCCTTCGCCAGCTTCTTGTTGCCGATGAAGTTGTCGTCCACGAGGTCGACATGCCCGCGGTAGCCGAGGTCGTAGAGGCTCTGCAGCTCGGCCAGGATCTGGTCGTGGTTCTTCGTCCGCGGAACGCGCCCGAAAAGCTCGATGATGTCGCAGAACTCGCAGAGGAACGGGCAGCCGCGGCACCACTGGATGCCGACGTGGTTGTAGGCGTCGAACTTGAGGAGGTCGAAGCGCGGGGTCGGCGACGCGTGCATGTTGGCCTTCGCCGCGTCGATGTAGATCGGCTGCGCGGTGCCGGCCGCGAATTCCGCGAGGAATTTGGGAAGCGTGACTTCCGCTTCGCCCAGCACGAGATGGCTGGCTTCCTTGTACACGTGGGGGCTGGACGTTGCGTCCGGCCCGCCGACGACGACGACCTTTCCGCGTTTCCGGGCTTCGGAGATCATCTCCAGCGCGTCGAGCTGCTGCGGGAGCATCCCTCCCATCATGACGATGTCCGCCCAGTCCAGGACCTTCGGGTCCCACTTTTCCACGTTCCTGTCGATGAGCCGGACTTCCCAGTCCTTGGGCAGCATCGCCGCCACGGTGCAGAGCCCGAGCGGCGCCGCGGGGTACTTCGCGCCTACCAGTTCGCACGTTTCCCGGTAGTTCCAGAACGACGCGACGCGGAACTCGGGGTGGATCAGGAGGGCGCGGGTCATCGGGGCCTTTCGAAGGAGGTCGCTCGCGCAGGGGAGGCCCGGAACGCGGGGACCGGAGTTGGGCCGGGATCATACCAGCGAATGGCGTGTGGAAAAAGGCTCAATATTGCGCAAGCGAACGCTTTCGAAAGTCGGACTCCCGGGAAAACAAGACATCCCCATGCTTTGATTCCGGACGCAAGGTCAGCCCGGTTCCCGTCGGCTAGCTTTCTTTCCCCATCTCTTCTTCTATTTCCTTCAGCCCCTTCTCGATCTCCTTGTCCAGCTCGCCCTTCTCCTCGTGCACCGCTTCGTCGTCGATCATCCGGTCGATGTCCTTGTCGGAAAGGATCTTCTCGGCGTCCTCATCGGAGGCGGACAGCGACTCGGACATGCTCTCGACGACGAGCTGCATGCGGTCCTGCAGCGTCTCGGCCTGCATCATCGCCTTCTCGAAGTTCTTCTGGGTCTTGGCGAGGTCGGTGGCGCCGTACACCTCGGAGATCGATTTCGAGACTTCCAGCATGGCGTGGGCGAATTCGCCGTCGGATTCCGCCTGGTTCTTGATCTGCATCGCCGTCTCAAGCGAAAGCAGCTGGCGCTCGCGCAGTTTCTTGGAGAGGGCCGTTTTCTTGAGCGCGCTCTTGATGAACTTGAGCTGCTCGTTGTCCCCGATGCGCTTCGCCTTCTTGGCCTTGTCGATGAATTCCTTCGTGTGCTTGTCCATGTCCTTGAGGTTGCGCCGGATGGCGTTCATGCCCTTGCGGACCTCGAGGTCGCGATCCATCCGCTTTTCTTCTTTGGACTTGAAGATGCCCATGCGTTCCTCCGGGTGAAGTGCCCTGATTCTACCGAAAACCTTTCTTAACCTTTCCCTTATCCTTAACCTGCCTTCGTGAGCCGAACGCCAGGTTAAGGATAAGGGAAAGGTTAAGGTTAGGGGGCCCGCCTTCGCGCCTGCGGCGCTTCGGCGCGCTACTCCACCTGAGCTTCCCTCCACTCGTTGTACTTCTTCACGTCCGCCGCCGTTGTCTGCGGGCTGATTTTCGCCGCCGCCTTCTGGAAATCCGCCAGCGTCAGCGGGCGCACTTTCAGCTGGTACTTCCGCACCTCGTCCAGCCCCTTGTCGATCAGCCCCGGGATGTCCCGGTTCATCTCCGCCACCATCCTCGTCGTGACTTCCTTGCACAACCGCTCGATTTCCCGGCCGCTGTACCCTTCCGTTGCCGCCGCCAGCGTCGCCAGGTCCGCCTGGAGCTGGAACCCGCGCTTGTCCAGGTGGATCCGCAGGATCTCCCGCCGCGCCACCGTGTCCGGCAGCGGGATCAGGATCTTCTTCTCGAAGCGCGACAGCACCGCGGGATCGAGGTCCCACGGCCGGTTCGTCGCCGCGATCGTCAGCACGTAAATGTCCCGCCGCCCCTTCGCCTCCATCCCGTCCAGCTCGCTCAGCAGCGTGGACAGGATCCGCCGCTCCGGCCCCGAATCCTGGTCGTCCCGCTTCCCGGCCACCGACTCGAACTCGTCCAGGAAGATGACCGCCGGGGAAGTGTCGCGCGCGGTGCCGTAGAGCTCGCTGATGATCTTGGACGACTCGCCGAAGTATTTCGAGAGGATCGAGGAGACCTTCACGTTGAAAAACACCGCGGGCACATCGTCGGTGTTGCGAATCGCGTGCGAAGTGGCGGCGGCGAGAAGGGTCTTCCCGGTCCCGGGGGGGCCGTAAAAGAGGATGTTCGTCCACGCGGAGAGCTGCACGCCGACCGGCTGCTTCGCCAGCGTGATCCCGAGCGCGTACTTGACCTCTTCCTTCGTCGGCTCCAGCCCGCCGATGTCGCCCCAGGTGATCGAGGACGTCTTGATGAGCGAAAGGACGGCGGCCTTGACCTCGCCCGCCGCCTTGGCGTTCTTTCCCTCCGGGGCCGCGCCGTTCGCCGCCGGCGCAGGCGCCTCGTCCCGGTCCTCCTTCGCCCCCGCCGCTTCGATCTCCCCGCTACGCAGTTTCTTGGCGATCTCGCGGTACTCCATCGCCTTCTTCCGCCGGCGCATCTCCGCATCACGGCCAATCGCCTGTTCGGCGTAGATGGCCATGAGCGAAGCGGCCTTGTCGTACGCGGCGGCGGCTTTTTCGTGCTCGCGCGCCTCGTACATCTCCTTCGCCTTCGTCAGCGCCAGCTTGATGGGGGAGTAGAGGTCCATGGTGTCAGGCCGGCCTTCCGGGCGTCGTGGTGTTCATCTTGTCTCTGTGCCCCCGCGCCCGTTTCGCCATCGACGCCGCCGCGATCGCCACCGCCAGCAGCGCGAACGGGAACGCCAGCGACACCACCGTGACCGCCGGGAACTTCCGGGCCTGGATCATCGGCCAGGCCCTGAGAAGCGACGGCAGGTACAGGAACAGCACCGCAGCAACGCACCCGCCGAAGAGGATCGGCACGTCACGCCGGCGGATTCTCGGAAGCGCGATGGAGGCGAAGAGTGCCGTCAGCCCGATCCCGCACGCCGCAACGTAGTCCATCACGAAATATGCCAGCGTGACGACCTCCTTCGGCGACGACAGCCGCCCGTACATGACCGCGCTGATCACCAGCATCGCGAACGACGGAATCCCCGCCGCCCACGCAATCAGCCGGAACAGCTTTCCCCACGCCGTCCGCAGCGCCGACGACGGGTCGTAGCGCGAAGCGGTCCACATCGCGACCGTGCCGTCGCCGCTCGTCGCCACTCTCATCGCGGGATCACTCGGTTTCTTCTTCAGGCAGCGGCCTTTCCTTTGCCTTTTTCTCGGCCATCTTCAGCCCGGCATCGAACGAGTCGATCTCGCCGTCGTCCATCTTCTGCCAGATGTCGATCAGCTCCGCGCCTTCTTTGCCGACCTCGCTGATGATGTCCTTCGAAGAGTCCTGGGAAGCGTCCGCGATTTCGCCGAGCCGCTCCATGTACAGGTCGTAGGAAATCTTGTCGTCCTCCAGCAGCCGCTGGATCTCGCCCTCCTGCGCCATGTTCAGGATCGAGAGAACGCCCTTCTTCTGGTCTTCCTTCCTCTGGATCGCCGAGCGCAGCGCGGCGATCGTCACCGCCTCCTTGCCCATCCGGTTCAGCTCGCGCTCGCTGATCGCGATTTCGTTCTTCTTCTGCTCGAACTGCCGCGCCAGCTGCTTCCGCCGGACCCCGGACTTCAGCTTGAATCCCCGGCGGAACAGGTCCTCCTTGTCGCGCTCGAGCTGCTCCATGCGCGCAATGGCCTGGGTTTCGCGGAGGGACAGCCGCGCTTCCTCGCGCCGGACCTCTTCCAGCTTGAGGTCGGTGAGGCGTTTCGGGCGTTTGAAGAGGTCGATGAGCGACATGGCGTCGGGGTCCTGGGATCGTGGTCGGGTGTGGAGGTTTAACGCGATACGCGTCCGCTGTTACGTCGCCGCCTCTTCTTCGTCCTCGTCCGCTTCCTTTTCCTTCGCCGGCTTCTCCCGGCGGCCGATTCCTTTTTCCTTCACGCCGATTCCCGTCTCGGCGGACTTCAGGCCTTCGTCGAACTCCATCTCCCCCTCGTCCATCGCTTCCCATGTCTTCAGGACTTCCAGTCCCTCGTTCCCGATCTCGGCCGCGTCGTAAGCGGGGTCGTTCGCGACGCCGAGGACCATGTCGAGCTTCTGGAGGTAGAACTCCTCGCCGATCTTGTCGTCCTCGAGAAGCGCCTGGAGCTCGTCGAGGTGGCGGTCGGTGAGATTGTTGAGGATGCCCGTGACGGACTTCGGGTTCTTGGTGCGCTCGACGAGGGCGCGGATCCGGGACAGCGTCATGATTTCCTTGGAGACGCGCGACAGCTCGCGGTCGAGGAGGCGGATGCGGCCCATCAGGTCGTTGAACCGACGCGCGTACATCCGGCGCCGCACGAGGGACTTGGTCTTCGCGCCGTTCTGGAAGATGTCCTCTTTCTCGCGGTCGAACTTCTCCTGCTGCGCCACGAGCTGGTTCTCGCGGATTTCCATCCGCTTCTCCTCGCGCCGCAACTCCTCCGGCTTGAAGTCCGTCAGCCGGCGGCGCCGCTTGAACAGCCAGTCGAAAACTTCGCCCGCGCTGCTCATTCGAGCTCCTCCTCTTCTTCCTCAACGACCTTCTTCGGCGCTTCACGCACGGGCTTTTCCTTCTTGCGCATGGTTCTTTCGATCTCGGCGAACTCGTCGTTCGGCTTTTCTTTCCCGAGATTCGTCAGTTCGTCCTGCTCCAGCTTGGCTTCGTCGTGCTTTTCGAATTCCGCGAGGATCGATTTCTCCTCTTCGTCCAGCACCGGCTCCGTGTTCTTGTCCAGCGACATCCCCTCGGCCATCGCCACCGTCTTGTCCAGGTCCTCGCGCTTCTCCTTCGCCTTGATCGCGGCTTCCTCGAGCTGCTTCGATGTCGGAAGCGGTTCTTCGGCCAGGGCGACGAGCGTCTCGAGCGAAACGATGTGCTCTTTGTAGATACGGATGCGCTTGTTGAAGATGTTCTCGACCTTCGTCTCGACTTCCTCGACCTTCCAGCGGATGTCCTTGATCTTGCGGGCGAGAGAGAGGCGGCGGTTCTGCTCCGTCTCGCGCTTGCCCTCTTCCATCAGCTCGCTTTCCTTCGACTGGAGGATTTCCACGTCCTCCAGCGCGCGGTTGCGCCGGTCCTCGTCGCGGCGGCGGGCGTCGCGCAGGAGGTCCAGCGCCTCTTTCTCCGAGCGGGCGCCCTTGTAGATCGGGGCGACCTCGTCGGGGATCGAGCCGAGGCCCATCAGTTTCTTGATCTTGTCGAGGAGCATGGACTCTCCGGTTCCGGGACGACGGGCATTCTAACCCCAACACTCTAGTGGTGCGTCTCTGGAAGCGCCTTTAGCGGGGCGGGTGCCTCAATAGACCCGTGATATCCGGAACTGCTCTTCGTCCGCCGACAGGTGCACGAACGGGTCCTGCGCCAGGTCCCTGAAGGCGGCGCGCACCACGTCGAGGGGAAGCCCTGTTTTCTCGCAGACGTAACGGTCGCTCAGGCGGTCCATCAGCAGCTCGCAGGTGTGCCGCTTCACGAAAATGTGCACCCGGTCGCGTTTCTCCGCGTAGGTCTCGAGGTCGTACACCGCGAGGGCGTCGCCCCAGCGTCCGTCGTCCTTCGCGGTGATCCGCCACGAATCGCCGTGCTTCTCGACCAGGCAGGACACGAAGTTCGGGCCGTTCGCGAGCACGTCACGCGCTTCCCCCGACCAACCTGTCGTCGAGAAATAGCAGAGGTAATAGAAGACGCCGGGGTCGGTCACGATGCGGCGCTGGGCCTGGGAGACGGCGCTGAACGCGAGGGGGGAAGAGGACCATCCGGGTTGGACGAGTTCGTCGAGGGGGGAAAGTGAGACGCCGGCGAGGCAGATCTTCTTGACCTTGGCGCCCAGGAAGTCGCGCGTGAAGACATCGCAGACGGCGGCGCGGTTGGTGGGCATGGAAGCGAGGATTTCGTTGAAGCCTTTCTTGGCGCGGTCGCGGACGGCGGTCTTGGCGGCTTCGGCGCCGAGGTCCACGACGTACTCGCCGGTGTTGCGCTCGATGACGTCGTACCAGCGGCCGTCGAGCGGGTTGTAGATCCCCGCGAGTTGCCGGAAATTCTTGCGGACGCGGGACAGGAATCCTTCCTCGTTGTCCCGCGCGGACTGGCGGTTGACCGAGCCGGCGGGGACCTGTCCCGCCGGGATGTCCCCCGCCTTCGGGGCATCCACCAGTTGCGCGACCGGGACGTCCTCGTGCTCCGCGCAGAACGTGATTTTCTCCGTCCAGCAC
>JAIOPR010000337.1 GCA_021413805.1 Planctomycetota bacterium | reverse complement strand
GCAGCTGGAAGGCTCTTTCGCGATCGGCGTGCTCTTCCGCGACCATCCGGACGTCCTGGTAGGCGCGCGCCTCAACTCTCCCCTGCTCGTCGGCTACGGCGAGGGCGCGAACTACCTGGCTTCGGACGCCCCCGCCGTCCTGCCCTTCACGCGGAAAGTCGCCTACCTCGAGGACCGGGAACTCGCCGAGCTTCGCCCCGGCGGCATCCGGATCATCGACGAGGACGGCCGCCCCCGCGAACCGAAGATCATCAAGATCACCTGGGATTTCGCCGCAGCCGCGAAAGAGGGCTACCCGCATTTCATGCTCAAGGAAGTCCACGAGCAGCCCCGCGCGCTCACCGACACCATCCTCGGCCGCACCAACCGCCAGGACCTGCACTTCCCCGAGCTCGAAATATCGAAACGCCGCCTGAAGGCAGCGAAGCGGGTGACGATCGTGGCGTGCGGGACTGCGGCGCACGCGGGGATGGTGGCGAAGTACGCGTTCGAAGAGCTGGCGCGGATCCCGACGGAGGTCGTGCTCGCGAGCGAGTTCCGCTACGGCGACCCCGTGATCGGCCGCGACACGCTGGCGATCGCCGTGACCCAGAGCGGCGAAACCGCGGACACGCTGGGCGCGATCCGCCTCGCGAAATCCCACGGCGCGCTCACCCTCGCGGTCTGCAACGTCGTGGGAAGCTCGATCCCGCGCGCCTGCGACGGCGTCGTCTACACCCACGCCGGCCCCGAAATCGGCGTTGCTTCAACAAAGGCCTACACCACCCAGATCGCCGTCCTCGAGCTCCTCGCCATCCGCCTGGGCATGCTCCGCGGCACCCTCACGCGCGCCGCCGCCCGCCCGCTTCTCCGCGCGCTCGAGTGCGTGCCGGACGCCGTGGAAGAAGCGCTGAAGTGCGATTCCGTCGTGAAGAAACTGGCGAAGCGCTACGCCCGCGTCCGCAATTTCATGTACATCGGCCGCCGCTACAACTTCCCCAACGCCTACGAAGGCGCGCTCAAGCTCAAGGAACTCTCCTACATCCACGCCGAAGGCTACGGCGGCGGCGAAATGAAGCACGGCCCGCTCGCGCTCGTGGACGACACGTTCCCGACCGTCGCGGTGTGCGTCAAAGGCCGCGCCTACGAGAAGATCCTCTCGAACATGAAGGAAATCGAGGCCCGCGGCGGCATCCTGATCGCCATCGCCAATCCCGGCGACAAGAAGGTCAAGGCCCTCGCCCGGCACGTCATCGAGGTCCCCGAGACTTCCGAGTTCGTTTCCCCGATGGTCACCGTCGTTCCGCTCCAGCTTCTCGCGTATCATATCGCCGTCACCCTGGGGAGGGATGTCGACAAGCCCCGCAATCTCGCGAAGGCCGTCACCGTCGAGTAGCACCCCATGAAAAAACTCCTCTTCGCTCTCCTCCTGGCACCGGCCGCGCTTCTCTGCGCGGATCCCGGCGAAGAGGCCGCCATGGCCGAGAAGGCGACGCGGCTCAAGGGGTTTGTCGCGGACCTTGATTCCGAACGCCAGAACGTGCGCGAAGAGGCCGCCACGGCGCTCCTGGCCGCCGGCGCCGACGCCATTCCCTACGTGCTGGACGGTATTTACCGCAAGAACGCCCGGCTTCACCTGCAGGTGCTCGAAAAACTCGTCGAGCAGGAGAAAGCGGTCCTCCCCGCCGAGATGCGCCTTTCGGACGAAGACCTGAAGGCGATCGTGCAGGAGCGGCTCGGCGACCCGAAGACCGCGCAGCAGGGCCGGACCTACCTCTACGCCAAATACATCGAGGCCGTCGAACTCGAGAAAAAGGGCCGCTTCGACGACGCGCTCGCCAAGCTCAATGCGATCAAGACGCTCGAGCCCCACGCCGATTTCATCTCGGCCGTGAAGGAGCTGGAGCGGAAATGCCAGGACCAGCACGTGCAGGCCTGGCTCGTGCGCCTCTCGGCCACGACGAGCACTCCGGTCTGCCAGGACAACGGCACGGCCAAGGTCACTTTCACGGCCACGAACATGTCCGCGGGCGATGTGGAAATCTGGTTCGGCGAGCCGGCGGAAGCGGACAACCCGGACGTAAGGAAAGCGGTCCTCGGGCAGGAATCGCTCGAGATCAAGGTCACCACCATGACCTGCGGAGCGGACGGCGGGAATTTCTCCGAGGAAAAGCCCACGACGCGGTCCATCGCCACCTACTCGATCCCGATCAAGAAAGGCGCGGACGCCCGGATCGCCGAGATCGAGATCCCGACACTGGCGAACGGCCGGGAACTGGTGAAGATCTTCGTCTCTGCGAGGCTCCGGGTCTTCCGGGTCGATGGGCCGACACCGCTCGTCTCTCAACACCTGCTCGAGTCCCAGGCCGCCGAGATCCGCGTGCTCCCGGTCGGCGACCTTCAGGCCGCGATGAAAAATCCGCTTCAGGACCTGATGGTCTCCATCGACCACAGCGACTGGAACAGCGTGTTTCTCTTCAGCAATATCATGCCCGAGATGGAAAAGCCCAAGGCGGTCCAGGCGCTGATCGGGATCCTTCGGGACGCAAAGTTCCGCGACGGCGAAAAGGCCGTGGCGCGCAACTGCCTCGCGACCCTGACCGGGAAATCCTTCGCGAAGTCCGACGAATGGCTCAAATGGTTCGCCGATCTCCCCCCCGCCAACATCCCGCCCGAGAAATAGCCCGAACCGCCGCCCCCCGGACACCGATCAACACCCATGAACCTTGAATCCCAGATCGACCTGTTTTCGCGCGGCGCTGTCGAAGTGCTCTCGCGCGAGGACCTCGGCAACGCGCTGAAACGCGGGAAGCCGCTTCGCGTGAAGCTCGGCGTGGACCCGACGTCGCCGGACATCCACCTGGGGCACACGGTGGTGCTCCAGAAGATGCGGCAGTTCCAGGAGGCGGGGCACCAGGCGGTGCTGATCATCGGGGATTTCACGGCGCTGATCGGGGACCCGAGCGGCAAGAACTCGACGCGCCCGCCGGTTTCGGAAGCGGAGATCGAGGTGAATGCGAAGACGTACCTCGAGCAGATCGGGAAGGTCGTGGACATCTCGAAGCTGGAGATCCGGCGCAACTCGGAGTGGCTGGCGCCGCTGAAGCTGAAGGACATCCTGTCGCTGGCGTCGAAGGTGACGGTGGCGCGGCTGCTGGAGCGGGACGATTTCCAGAAGCGGCTGAAGGCGAACGCGCCGGTGTCGTTCCACGAGCTGCTCTACCCGATCATGCAGGGCTACGACTCGGTGATGATCAAGGCGGACGTGGAGCTGGGCGGGATCGACCAGACGTTCAACCTCGTGATGGGGCGCAACCTCCAGCGCGAGTTCGCCCAGGTGCCGCAGGTCTGCCTGATGACGCCGATCCTCACGGGGCTGGACGGCACGCACAAGATGTCCAAATCGCTCGGCAACCACATCGGCGTCCACGACGCCCCGGACACGATGTTCGGGCGCTGCATGAGCATCCAGGACGCGATGATGCTCGACTGGTTCACGCTTCTCACGACCGAGCCGGTGATGGAAATGAAGGACCTGATCGCCAGCGCACCGAGGGACGCCAAGCTGCGGCTCTCGGAGACGATCACGGGGCGGTTCCACGGGGCGGAAGCGGCGAAAGGCGCGAGGGAGCGCTGGGACCGTGTGGTGGTGAACAAGGAGATTCCGGCGGACATCCCGGAGTTTGCGATCCCGGCCGGGGAGCTCAAGGACGGGTCGATCGGGCTGGCGCGCCTCCTTGTGCTGGTCGGGTTTGCGACGTCCAACAGCGACGGGCGCCGCCTGATCGAGCAGGGAGGCCTCACGGTGGACGGCGAGAAGGTCAGCGACCCCGGGGCGTTCGCCGCGAAGACCGGCCAGGTGCTGCGCGCGGGGAAGAAAAACCGGTTTGTGCGCCTCAAAGCCTGATATCCGGATTCTTCTAAAGAAGCGCGCCGGGCCGGACCTCATAAGCGCGTGAACAGCCCTCTGCTAGAATCGACATCCATGCCCGTCCCCGTCACGTGCACCGCCTGCGGCACGGCGCTCGAGATCGACATCGAGCACGTCGGCTGGCGCGTGCAGTGCCCGAAATGCTCCGTGGTGTTCCTCGCGCGGAGTGGCCCCGCAACGCCGGTCCCCGCGGGCGCTGGCGGAATGAATCCCCCTTCGCCCTACGCCGACACCTACACCCCGCCGCAGGGTTGGTCGGGAAATCCGTCTCCGCCCCCCGCGTTTTCGGTGGCCGCACCTGCCGCCGCGATGGGCGGTGCCGCCGCAAGCCCGTTCGTCAGCCCCACGTTCCAGCCGCCTCCCCCGCCGCCCGCCGCTCCCCTGCCCGGGTCCTTCCAGGAAGTCTTCGCCCCGCCCATCTCTTCGGCCCCGGGCGCCCCGATGCTCCCGCAGGCCCGCACCGCGTTCATCTTCGGCATCCTCGCCCTCGCCTGCCTTCATTTCCTCGCGGGCATCCCCGCGGTCATCATCGGGTACAAGGCGCGCCGCAAAATCCGCGAAAGCGGCGGCCAGTTCAGCGGCGATCATCTCGCCCTCGCGGGTATCATCATGGGCGCCATCGGCATCATCCTCACCGTGGCCGACGCTTCCGCAAGCCCGTTCTCCCTCATCCGTGCCTTCCGCCCCATCGAGATCCACTCCGACAACGGCAAGAGCCCTTCCGACAAACCCATCCGGAACGACAGGAGATAACGCCATGCCCATCAACGTCGCATGCGACCACTGCGGACAGTCGTTGCAGGTCCTGGAAGAGCACGCGGGCAAGCAGGTGAGGTGCCCGAAGTGTTACCAGGTGTTCGTGGCGAAGGTGGGGGTGGCGGGTGGCGCGGCGCCGGTGCCGGCGGCGGGCGAGCAGGTGCCGGTGAGTGTTCCGTCGCCGGTGGATGTTTCCGTGCCGAGTCCCGCGGGGGGTGTCGCGACGGCCTCCCCGAAATTCTGTCCGCACTGCGGGACGGGGCTTCCAGGGAACGCAGGGTTCTGCCCCGCATGCGGCCGCGCCCCGACGGGCCCCCAGGGCGGCGGCGGGTTTGTCGCGCCGTCCTTCGCGCCGTCCTCGTTCGCACCGCAGCAGCAGGGGTATCCCTCCCCGTACGGCGGCCCCGCGCAGACCTGCGGGATGGCGACCGCGGCGCTCGTCCTCGGGATCGTTTCGTTCGTCTGCCTCGGCCCGCTCACCGCGATCCCCGCCGTCATCTGCGGCCACATCGCGCGCGGCCAGATCCGCAACAGCAATGGCACCCTCTCCGGCGACGGGATGGCCCTCACAGGCCTCATCCTCGGGTACGTCAACCTGCTGATCTCGTGCGGCTGGATCGGGCTCGTCATGTCCACCGGCGGATCGCCGAGCCACACGCCGTTCATCCGGTAACGCCCTACGCGCCGATCACCCGCAGCATTTCGCGGTGGACCTTTCCGTTCGAGGCCACGAACTGGCCGCTGAAGAGGTCCACCTTGCCGCCGCGGAAATCCGTCGCCTTCCCGCCCGCTTCCTCGACGATCACCCACCCCGCGGCCACGTCCCACGCCTTCAGCGAGCCTTCCCAGAACCCGTCGAAAATGCCGCGGGCGACATAGGCGAGATCGAGCGCCGCCGCACCGGGCCGCCGGACGCCGCGGGCCTGGAGGCAGAAATCATTGAAGCGCCGGAACTGCCGGCGGACCTCGGTGCGCAGCGGGCCGCCGGTCTTGCTGGAGTCGAGAAGCGCGCTCGAGAACCCGGTGGCGAGGAGCGTCTGCGAAAGCGGCGCGCGGCCCGACACGCGGATGCGTTTCCCGTTGCAGCGCGCGCCCCGGCCTTTGGCGGCCGAATACATTTCGCCGAGGACCGGGTCGTACACCGCGCCGGCGAGGACGTCGCCGTCGCGTTCCAGCGCCACGGAGACGTCGTAGTACGGCATCCCGTGCGCGAAGTTCATCGTCCCGTCGAGAGGATCGACGATCCAGCGGAACTCCGCCCCGGCGCGCCGCCCGCCCTCTTCGCCGAGGAACCCGTGCGAAGGAAACCGTTTCGCGAGGTAGCCCGCGATCGCCTTCTCCGAGGCCCGGTCCGTCGCGGTCACCAGGTCGGTCGCGCCCTTGAACGACACGGCGTGCGCGCGACGACCGGCCCGGCGGACGATCTTCCCGCCCAGCAGCGCGGCCTGGATGGCGGCATCGAGGAATTCAGGGGGGCAGCGCATGCCCGATTATCGCGCGCCGCTCCCCCCGCGGCCACTTTCGCGCTCCCCCATTGGCCCCGAATCCGCTTCAATACCGCCCATGAACTCCCACTCCAAGCGCATTCTCCGCGAGCTCGAAGCCGTCCTCAAGGCGGTCCCCGACGACCTGATCGACCGCCTCGCCGGGTTCGTCGCGCAGGCCGAGCGGA
The DNA here is from genome assembly GCA_021413805.1 of Planctomycetota bacterium. Taxonomy (GTDB): domain Bacteria; phylum Planctomycetota; class MHYJ01; order WSZJ01; family WSZJ01; genus WSZJ01. The sequence continues at coordinate 2,279 of JAIOPR010000337.1, read as the reverse complement.
TCTTCGTCGCCGGCGAAGGCCGCTCCGGCCTGATGGCCCGCGCGTTCGCTTCGCGCCTCGTCCACCTCGGCCTCAAGGTCCACGTATCCTCGGAAATCACCTGCCCCCGCATCGGCCCCCACGACCTGATGGTGGCGTGCAGCGGAAGCGGCGACACGCGGACGACGCTGGAGAAAATGCTGAGCGCGCGTGAGGTCGAGGCGAAAGTCGTCCTGATCACCGCCAACCCCGACACGCGCTTCGGCGACGCCGCCGACATCCTCCTGCACCTCCCCGCCCCCGCGGCGCCGCAGCGGATCGCCCGGGATCTCTCCAGCGTTCAGCCGCAGCGGACGCTGTTTGAGCAGGCGCTGCTCATCGTGCTGGATTCGACGGTGTTGCGGCTGATGGAGAAGCTGCATGTGAAGGGTGCGGAGATGGCCAAAAGGCACACGAACCTGGAGTGAGGAGTGCGAGGGTGGTTCTGGCTGTATCTGCGGCTTTGTCAGCGAGATCGGCTGTGATCTGCGTCCGCCGTTCTGTGTTTTTTTAAAAAAAGCAGTACGCAGATAAATACTGGATCTCGCGGAAACGGCCGCTGATAAAAAAAGAGCGGGCCTCTAGTTATCCATCCCCACCGGGTACTCAGGCCCGTGGAACATCTCCGCCGCCTTCTTCGCGTCCTTCTTCGACGGCGACTTCTCCTTCGGCGTTTCGCGCTCCATGATCTTCGCGATGTGGATGTCGAAAATCGGCGCTTCCGGGAGGTCGGCCATGTCCTTCATGCGGGATTTCAGCACCGCGCGGATTTTTTCGGTGAGTTCGGGCAGGCTGATGTCTTCCCACGTCGTGCAGGAGGCGAACACCTTGACGGGTTTCGCGGGGTTCTGGCGCTCCTTGTAGACCGAGATGCGGACATCCTCGACGTCGTGGATCTCGCGCGCCGACCGGACGAGCGAATCCTCGACCGCGCCGATTGCGATGGAAACCTGGCCCTCGGCCGTCGAGAACTCGAGGTGGGTGGCGTATTTCGAGAAGAGGAAATTGACCGAGACGAAGAGCGCGTTGAAGAGCACGAGGTAGACGGCGACGACGACGGCGGCGACGCGGGGCCAGAGGCCGAGCGGAGCAATCCAGTCCGTCGCCATCGCGAGGTACTGCGGCGTGAGGACGTTGACCGCCCACAGCAGCGTGGCCGTGGCGGCGATGACGGCGACGAGGCCGTCGAGAACAAGCAGGGGCAGGCGGAAACGTTCCACGGAGCGAAGCCTCGGTGCAGGAGCCTTGGTGAACCGAGTCTAGAGGAGAGCAGGGGCACGTGCAAAGCGGAATCTGGACTACTTCTTCGCGAAGTACCCTTCGACGAAGTTCGTGTCCACCTGCCCGCGGATGAAATGCGTGTGGCCGAAAATTTCGAGGTGCAGCGGGATCGTCGTCTTCACCCCTTCGATCACGATCTCCTCGAGGGCGCGCCGCATGCTCATGATCGCTTCGTTGCGCGTCGGGCGGTGCACCATGAGTTTCCCGACCATGGAGTCGTAGTTGGGCGGGATTTCGTAGCCCGTGTAGACGTGGCTGTCCCACCGGACCCACGGGCCGCCGGGCGGGAAGAAATTCGTGATCTTGCCCGGGCTCGGGCGGAAATTGTTGTCCGGGTCCTCGGCGTTGATGCGGCACTCGATCGCGACGCCGTTCCATTTCACGTCTTCCTGCTTGAACGACAGCTTCTCCCCCGCCGCGACACGGATCTGCTCGCGCACCAGGTCGATCCCCGTCACCAGCTCCGTGATCCCGTGCTCCACCTGGATCCGGGTGTTCATCTCGATCAGGTAGTAGTTCCCCTTCGGGTCCAGCAGGAACTCCACCGTCCCCGCGTTCACGTACCCCGCTGACTTCGCGAGCTTCACGGCCGCCGCACCCATTTCCATGCGAAGCGCGTGGGGGACGACGGGGCTGGGCGTTTCCTCGACGAGTTTCTGGTGGCGGCGCTGAAGCGAGCAGTCGCGCTCGCCGAGATGGACCATGTTGCCGTGCTTGTCGGCGATGATCTGGATTTCGATGTGGCGGGCGTGCTCGATGTATTTCTCGATGAACACGGAAGCGTCGCCGAACGCGGCGCCGGCCTCGGCCTGGGCGCTCATGAGGCCGCTGATGAGGCTGACGTCGTTGTGCGCCTGGCGCATCCCGCGTCCGCCGCCGCCTGCCGCGGCCTTGATCATCACCGGGTAGCCGACCTGGCGCGCGACCGAAATCGCCTTCTCTTCGATTTATATGAAGTGGGTGGTGTTGTGATTGTGTTT
>JAIOPR010000023.1 GCA_021413805.1 Planctomycetota bacterium | reverse complement strand
CGCCGGGGCGCCCTCGGGGACACGGCCGAGGACCCGGGTCAAAATTTCGGCGCAGGCATCGCTCACCCCCGCGTCGTTGCTCGACAGCCCGGCAAGCAGGGCCACGTGGAATTCGGGCGAGCCGACCGCTTCCACAAGCTTGAGTTCTTCCTGGACGGATTTCGCAACTTTGCTGTCTCGCGGCAAGGCCAGCGTCGGCAAGTCGTTCGCCCGGATGAGTTTCGCGACCGCAAGTCCCCGAGCCTTCTCCTCGGGGCACTCCAGCGCCAGCCTCAGACTCGCGACGTCGCCCCGCATGGCCAGCCGCTCTACCGCGGATTGCTGCTCTTCGGGAGTTCCCGAACGAAGCGCCGTCCTCAGCGCCTCCGGTTCCCATCCGTCTCTTTTCGCTGTGTCCGTCGCGCGATCAAGCGCTTCCCGCGCCAATTTCTCCTGCTCGCCGGCCCGGTTCGTGTACTCGGCGACCTGCTTTTCGTTTCCGCGGGCCTTCCAGTAAGGCACGCAGATCTTCGTGTACCGCGCGGCCCATCGGTTGCGCGCTTTCGCCTCGAGTTCCAGCGCGCCGACCGGATCGCCGGCCGCCCGTCTCGAGGCCAACCGGCGCTCGAACCGTCCCCAGCTCCAGAACTGCTCCGGATCCTGCACGATCCATCCGTCGATGAATTGACGCACGGAAGTGCGCGTTTCCTCCGGGATCTTTCCTGCCTTCGCGGCGCAGGTCTTCGCTCGTTCCCGCGCTTCGGCCGCCAGCTTCTTGTCCTCCTCGCCGTACTCTTTCCACCACGCGAACGCGCCTTCGTCCCCGTCTTCTTTCGCTTCCGCCATCCCCAACTCTGAAAGCGGCGCGGAAACCACCTCCAGCGTTTCCGCCGCGGCCTCCCACCACACCGTCGCATCCGCGAATTCGCTGCGCCGCTCGAGGCGCTCGGCCTTCTGGCGGGCGTTCGCCCATCCTTCGCGGTTGGCGAACGCGGGGGAGCAGAAGAGGAACAGCAGCAGCGCGGTGACGGGTCGCATCGGCGCCATTATGGCCCGCGAGGGCGAGATCGCGAAGCGCTGCCGCTTCTTTGACCCGCCGGCCCCGCACTCGATAGAATCCTTTCTCCAGCGGCGACACTTTCGCCCGCTTCCCGCCCAAGAGAGCCCCCGCCATGGCCTTCACGCACCTGCACTGTCACTCCACGTTCTCGCTCCTTGACGGCCTGGCGAGGATCGACGACCTGGTGGATGCGGCGAAGCGGGCGGGGCAGACGTCGATCGCGCTGACGGACCACGGGAACCTGTTCGGCGCGGTGGAGTTCCACAAGAAGGCGGTCGCGCACGGCGTGAAGCCGATCATCGGGTATGAGGCGTACATCGCGCCGGGGAAGATGACGGAACGCGAGCAGAAGAACGGGAAGGCGTCGTACCACCTGACGATCCTGTGCCGGAACCAGAAGGGCTGGCACAACCTGATCAAGCTGGCGAGCCTGGCCTACCAGAAGGGGTTCTACTACAAGCCGCGGATCGACAAGGAGACGCTGGCTGCGCACTCGGAGGGGTTGATCGGGTTCAGCGGGTGCCCGAATTCCGAGTCGAGCGTGCAGGTGCGGGCGAGCCAGGAGGAGATGGCGCTCAAGACCTGCGGCGAGTACCGCGACATCTTCGGGAAGGAGAATTTCTTCCTCGAGATCCAGGACCACGGGATGGATTTCGAGCGGCAGATCACGACCTCGATGGCGAAGTTCTCGCGCGAGCTCGGTATCCCGCTTGTCGCCACGAACGACGTCCACTACATCCGGCGCGAGGATGCGGCGGCGCAGGACGTGATGATCTGCATCGGCACCAACAGGACGGTGAACGACCCGGGGCGGATGAAGATGTCCACGGACCAGCTCTACCTCCGCACCGAAGCGGAGATGCGCGAGCTGTTCAAGGAATTCCCCGGCGCCATCGACGTCACTTCGGAAATCGCCTCGCGCTGCGGCATCGAATTCGACTTCAAGGCGCGCCACCTCCCGAAATTCCCGATTCCCGACGGGTCCACGCCGACGCAGTACATGCGGCACCTGTGCGAAGAGGGGCTGAAGCGGCGCTTCCCGGTAATTACGGACTCGATCCGGCAGCGGCTGGATTTCGAGATCGACACGATCGACAAGATGGGATTTCCCGGCTACTTCCTGATCGTCTGGGATTTCATCCACTACGCGAAGACGCACGGGATCCCGGTGGGCCCGGGGCGCGGCTCGGCGGCGGGTTCGCTCGTCGCGTACTCGCTCGGCATCACCGAGCTTGACCCGCTGAAATACGACCTGCTGTTCGAGCGCTTCCTCAACCCCGGCCGCAACGAGCTCCCCGATATCGACGTGGACATCTGCCAGGAGGGGCGCGAGAAGGTGCTGGAGTACGTGCGCGGCAAGTACGGCGCGGACCATGTCTGCCAGATCATCACGTTCGGGACGCTGGCGGCGAAGGCGGCGATCCGGGACGTGGGAAGAGCGCTGGCGATGCCGCTGGCCGAAGTGGACCGACTGGCGAAAAAGATCCCGACGCGCGATCCGCAGGCGTCGAACCCGGTGCACGTGAAGCTGTCGCGGGCGATGGAGATGGAGCCGGAGCTGAAGAAAGAGTACGAGACCGACCCGCGGGTGAAGGAACTGATCGACATCGCGATGAAGCTGGAAGGCGCAACCCGGCACGCTTCGACACACGCCGCGGGCGTCGTCATCAGCGACAAGCCGATCACCGAGCGCGTCCCCGTTTTCAAGCAGGGAGACGTCGAGTCCACGATGTTCTCGATGGACGCCGTCGGCGAGCTCGGGCTGCTGAAGATGGACTTCCTGGGGCTCCAGACGCTGACGGTGATGGACAAGTGCGTGAAGCTCATCCAGAAATCGACCGGCACGAAAGTCGATTTCGGCACCATCCCGATGGACGACCCGAAGACCTACGAGCTGCTCCAGAAGGGGCTGACCCGCGGGGTGTTCCAGCTCGAATCGAGCGGGATGACCGAGCTCGTCATCCGCCTCCGCCCTGACACCTTCGACGACATCATCGCCCTCCTCGCCCTGTTCCGCCCGGGCCCGCTTCAGTCGGGAATGGTGGAGCAATACGTGAAGTGCAAGCACGGGCAGAAGATCACGTACGCGCACCCCATGCTCGAGCCGGTGCTGAAGGAAACGTACGGCGTGATCCTGTACCAGGAACAGGTCATGAGAATCGCGAACCGCCTCGCGGGGTTCTCGCTCTCGGAAGCCGACTCGCTTCGCAAGGCGATGGGCAAGAAGAAGAAAGAGCTGATGGAGAAGTTCGAGAAGGGGTTCGTGGACGGCGCGGCGAAGAACAAGATCAAGGAGGAAGTCTCGAGGGCGATCTGGGAACAGATCGTGTTCTTCGCCGGGTACGGGTTCAACAAGTCGCATTCGGCCGCGTACGCGCTGGTCAGCTACCACACCGCGTGGCTCAAGGCGAATTACCCGGTCGAGATGATGGCCGCGCTCATGACCTGCGACCGCGGCAACACCGACAAGGTCGTCGAGTTCCGCGACGAGTGCCAGGCCCTCGGCATCCCCGTCGATCCGCCCGACGTCAACGAGAGCGAGCTCGAATTCTCCGTCCAGGGAGGCCGCATCCGCTTCGGCATGGGCGGGATCAAGGGCGTGGGCGACCGCACGGTGGACGCCGTCACCGCCGCGCGCCAGAAAGTCGGCGGGCGCTTCAAGGGAATCTTCCAGTTCTGCGAAAACGTGGACCCGAAGTGCCTGGACCGGGGGACGCTGGAGACGTTGATCAAGGCGGGGTCGTTCAAGTCGGTCGGCGCGAACCGCGCGCAGTTGCTGGACGTGCTGGACCGGGCGCTGAAAGTCGGGCAGCAGCACCAGTCGGACAAGAAACTCGGGCAGGGCGGGCTGTTCGGCGGGGCGGGACCTTCGCAGGAACCGAAGCTCCCGGACACGCCGGAGTTGAACGAGGACGACCTGCTGCGCGGCGAAAAGGAGACGCTCGGTTTCTACGTGTCGAGCGACCCGCTCACGAAGTGGTCGCACATCCTCAAATCCTATTCCACCTGCACTACCGCCGCTGCGGGCAACCTCGAAGACGGATCGGAAGTCCAGATCGGCGGCATCCTGACCTCGGCTGCGATGATGATCGTGAAGGCCGGGCAGAACGCGGGGAAGAAAATCGGCCGGCTCAAGCTGCGCGACTTCTCCGGCGCGATGGAAGCGACCGCGTTCCCGAAGGAACTCGAGCGCTTCACCGACCTCCTCGTCGAGGACAAGATCGTTTTCCTGCGCGGCAGAGTCGATCGCTTCCGCGACGAGCCGTCGCTGCGCGTCAGCGACGTGATCCCGGTGGACAAGGTGCGCGAGGTCTGTTCGCAGCGCGTTCTGATCCGGCTGAAGGAAGCCAACGAAACGATCCTCGAGAAGATCAAGACGACGGTCACGACCTTTCCCGGCGCGTGCGAGCTGTATTTCCAGCTCCCGGCCGAGGACGGCTCGAAGGTCACGCTCGCGACCGGCTCGCAGTTCCGCTTCGCACCGCAGCCCGAAGTCGTCGCTCGCCTCGAGGAAATCGCGGGGCCGGGCGGGCTGGTCTGGAAGCGGCGCGACCTGGACGGCGGTCCGGACCCTCGGAAGATGTGGAAAGACAAGGCGGCGGCAAGGGCTTCGAGCGGCGAGTGACGGATCCGTATAGAATCCGCCGGCCATGACCGCTCCCGCCACGGAACGCCGCATCCTCACCGTCGTCTTCTCGGACCTCTCGGGATTCACGAGCCTTTCCGAGCGCATGGACCCCGAGGACGTCACCGACATCATCGACGGGCTCTTCCGCCGCCTCCGCGCCACGATCGAGGGATTCGGCGGCACCGTGGACAAGTTCATCGGCGACGCCGTCATGGCGGTCTTCGGGGCGCCCGTGACCCACGAGGACGACCCGCTTCGCGCCGTCCGCGCGGGACTGGCGATGCACCGCGAGGTCGCCGCCTTCAACAAAGAGCGCAAGCTCGACCTGGCCCTCCGGATCGGCATCAACACGGGCGAAGCGCTTTGGGGAAGCGTCGCCGGCGACCGGCCGACGGCGATGGGCGACGCGGTGAATGTGGCCCAGCGGATGGAAGCCGCCGCGCGCCCCGGCTCGGTGCTCGTGACCCGCAACGTCGAACGCGCGACCTTCCGGAAAATCGAATACGCCGGGGGCGTCCAGGTCGCC
>JAIOPR010000045.1 GCA_021413805.1 Planctomycetota bacterium | reverse complement strand
CCGGCTCCCCGCGCTTTTTCATCTCCTCGCGCTTCTTCGCCTCGTCGTCCTGTTTCGTGAAGATCACCGCGAGTTTCTTTCCGTTCGGGGACCACTCGAAATCCTCCACCGACCCGCCGAGCTTCGTCAGCTGCCGCGCTTCGCCCCCGTCCGCCGCGATCAGCCAGATTTCGGACTTGCCGCTTCGCGCCGAGAGAAACCCGATCGTCCGCCCGTCGGGGGACCATTTCGGGTTCGACTCGGACTGTTTTCCCTGCGTGAACTGCCGCGGTTTCGATTCCCCGGCGACGTCGCACATCCAGAGGTGGGCGACATTTTTCAGCTGCTCGCGGTCGGGCTGCGACACGCCGACCACGGCGCGGGACCCGTCCGGCGAGAGGCGGCACGCCACCGGCTGCGCAATCCGGAAAATGTCGTCGATGCGGACGGGTGAGGGCATGGGTGGGTTCTCAAGAGGGTGGAAGCGCGGGAGAATAGCGGACTTTTGTCAGCCGCGCGCGGATTTGGATTTTTCAGGCGAACTTCACCCCGGGTTCATGCGGACGTGCGAAGATGACATCGCTCTGCGGGAATGTTTCCAAGAGGTTCACCTGTGAGTCCGGACTTTGACGTCATCGTGGTCGGCGCCGGCCCCGCGGGGTCCACGCTCGCGGCATTCCTCGGGAAACGCGGCGTGCGGACGCTTCTGCTCGACCGCGCGACTTTTCCCCGGGAGAAACTCTGCGGCGAGTACATGAGTCCGCAGACGCTGGCCACCCTCGAGCGCCTGGGTGTCCTCGACCGCATCGAGTCCCTGCCGCACCGGAAACTCCTCGGCCACGACATCTGGTCCTACGATGGAGTGAGGATGCGCGGCCGGTTTATCGACGTCGGTCCGCACCGCCCACCTCGCCCGTACGGCCTCGTCGTCCGCCGCGCACTTTTCGACCACGAACTCCTCAAGCGTGCCCGGGAAGAATCCTCCGTGACGGCGATCCTGGGTTTTCGCGTGGACGGGCTCCTCCGCGAAGCGGGCGAGGTCCGCGGCGTCCGCGGCGCCGGGCCCGGCGGGGAGAAGTCCTTCACCGCCCGCCTCGTCGTCGGCGCCGACGGGATCACCAGCGTCGTGGCCCGCGAACTCGGCCTCGCCCGGCTCGACGATCGCGTCCGGAAATGCGCCCTGGTCGGGTACTGGAAAGGAATGGATCCGCCGGACTACGGAGAAGTCCACCTCGGCGATCCCGGGTACTTCGCCCTCGCCCCGGTCGATGACGCGACCGTGAACATCAACTTTGTGCTCGACGGGGAAGCGCTGAAGGCGGCACGGGGCGACGTCGAGCGGTTTTACGACTCCCATGTCCAGTCCCATCCGCGCCTCGGTCCCCGGCTTCGCGGCGGCGGACGCGTCGGTCCTGTCCTGGCCACCGGCCCGCTCGCGCGCCGCAATATCGGCACGATCGCCCCCGGCGCGCTTCTCATCGGCGACAGCGCCGAATTCGTGGACCCGGTCACCGGCGAAGGCATCTTCATGGCCATCCGCAGTGGCGAGCTGGCTGCCGGCCTGGTTGCCGAAGCGCTCCTGTCTTCCCCCGGCGCGCTCCATCTCCGCTCGTGGCCCGCGGTCCGCGAGGCGGAATTCGGCGACCGCCTCCGGTCGTGCTGGCGGGTCCAGCGCTACCTGGGCCGCCGCTGGACCATCAACAAGATCCTCCGCCGCCTCGCCACGCGTCCGGATCTCGCCGACCGCGCCATCTCTGTTTCCGGCGACTATGCGCCGCCGGGGCTGCTCTACAGTTTTCGCTTCATCCTCTCGTTCCTGAACCCGTTCGCCCGGCGTGCCGTCGCGAGAGAACCTGCGGACGCGAGCGTCGCGGAAGAGCTAGAATCGTCACGGAAGTAACCATGTCCCTGAAACTCCCCATGATTCTCCGGTCGGTGGCCATCCTCGGGCTGGGCGCCCTCGCAGGGGCGGGCGGCGGCGTGGCCGTGTGGCAGAAACTGCATCCGCCCGTGAAGGCCCGCCCCGACTTGAGCGGCGCGCCGGGAAGCGGTTCTCTCGCGCCCCCGGAGGACGAGCCGGAGGAGATTGCCACGCCGGAGCCGGTTGCGAAGCCGCCGGCCCCGGAAGTCGTCGCGAAGCCGCCGACGCCGGAACCCAAGGGTCCCCCGGACGTCGGTCCGGAGTATTTCGGTTTCCCGGTCGGTTCCACGGCCCGCGCGCCGAAGCCCGAGCCGAAACCGGAACCCGCGCCCGTCCCCAAACCGGAGCCGAAACCCGAGCCCGCGCCGCCCGCGAAACCCGCGATCGAGCACCTCGTCTTCATGGAAGGCCGTTGCGTCGCCGGGTTCGACGGCAAGTCCACGCTTCATGATTTCTCCGGCTGGACGAAATCCGTCACCGGCACCATCGAGTTCGAAAGAGGCCACCTGGCCACGACCGCGAAGGCGTCCGTCACCGTCGATGCCCGCACGCTCGACACCGGCGACGCCGACCGCGACAAGGAAATGCACGAAGCCCATCTCGAGACCGGGAAATTCCCGGACATGAAGTTCGAGGTTGTCTCGGTCACGCTTGGCGAAGGCGAAGCGATGACCATGAAGGGCACGATCGAGATCCACGGCGTGAAAAAGGAACTCGAGATCCCCTGCACGCTTCAGCAGCGCCGCGACCGCAAGATCCACGTGAAAGGCGAGGTCCGCTCGAAGATGTCGGACTTCGGCATCAAGCCCCCCTCCAAGGCCGGGTTCATCAACGTCGATGACGAAATCCGTATCTGGTTCGAGGCCTGGGCGGAGCCGGTGAAAGGCGAAAAGAAATGACGCGACGCGTCATCACGACCCTCGCCGCCGCCGCCCTCCTCGCAGGGTGCGCTTCCTTCGAAAAGAAGGCGCCCCCGGAGCCGCAATCCGCGCCGCCCGAGGAGCCGGTGAGCGAGCCCGTCCCGGCCGAACCCGCGAAACCGGCGGAGGAAGTCGCGAAGCCGCCCGATTCCGCAAAGCCGCCGGTCCCGCCGAGACAGGAGCTTCCCGGCTCGTGGACTTCCGTCTCCGCCACCGGCCCGGGCTCCGCGCCCGTCCGCCGGGTTGAAATGGAATTCGGGGCCGACGGCGCCTGGTGCGGATCGATGCTGCTGGAGATCGACGGGAAGAAGCGCTTCGAGACGCTCGCCGGCACCTGGACGGCGGCCGATGGACGCATCGTCGTGAAATTGAGCGACACCCGGGAGCGGAAGTGGTCGGTTTCCTGGGACGGCGCGACGCTGGTGCTGCGGGATGGCGACGCCGAGCTGCGACTGGAGCGGACGCTCAAGGGACGGTGACCACAAGCGCCCGGCACGGCGTCGCCCCGATGCGCCGGTAACTGTGGGGGCGCGAAGGGTCGAGCGAAACCGCGTCGCCGTCATCGAGGATCAACTCATCCTCGTCCTTGATCGCGATTCCGAGTTTCCCTGCGACGACGAAGACGAATTCCGCGCCGGGATGACTGTGGGGCCGGGCGCGCCCCGGGGCGACCGGATGAAACTCGGCGAGCCAGGAGGACATCTTCTTGTCCACCGCCGCGTGGTCGAGCGCTTCGAAGGAATAAGCCGGGTCCCGCACTCCGGGCATTTCCGGGAGCCGGACGCGCTCGGCCTTGCGGGAAATGGAGAGCGAGCGGCGGCGCGGGTCGTCGCCGAAGAAGTGCTCGAGGCCGACGTTGAAGACGAGGGCGATGCGGAGAAGAGTAGGGAGGGTGGGGAAGACGCGGCCGCGTTCGAGGCGGGAGAGCATGGCGGGGGAGAGACCGGTGTGGCTTCCGAGCTGGGCAAGGCCGAGGCGTTTGCGGAGGCGAAGGGAGCGGATCTTGTCGCCGATGGAGTAGCGCTGGAGGCCCTTCTGCAGCGTCGGGGTGAGCATTCGTTGTCGTCCCTTTGAATCGTGTGCAACGAATCATGGAGATATTTGCATGGAGTGTACTCTACCCTCGTTCTTTTCGAAGTGTTGTCTTGTATTCAAAAAATTGTGCAATAGGGTTAAGTCATCGGGGGCAAGCCCCGCCAAAGGAGCCAGCCATGTCAAACCCCTGCCTTGTCGCCAACATCTGCTCAACACTCACCGCGAACGTCTCCTCCTGTGACCCCTGCGCTGGCCTTTTCGCCCGCAACACCCGCCCCGCGGAGTTCCTCGGGGCGCTTCCCACCGATTCCGGCCGCACGCTCGCCGAGATTTCTTCGGCCGCGCCGCTCCTGGTGGTCTTTGTCCGCCACTTCGGGTGTTCGCTCTGCCGCGAGGCACTTTCCGACATCGCCGCGCAGCGGGGCGAGATCGCCGCGACGGGGGCGGGGCTCGCGGTCGTACACATGGACACGCCCGCGAACGCGCGCGAAGCGCTGGCAGGGTTCGGGCTGGCGGATGTCCCCGCACTGAGCGACCCGGACCGCTGCCTTTACCGGGCGCTCGACGTCCCCCGGGCGTCGTGGCTGGAGATCCTCTCGCCCCGCCTCTGGTGGCGCGCGATCCGGGCCGGCCGCCGACACGGCGCCGGTCTTGCCGCCGGGGACAAGCGCCAGGGGCCGGGCGCCTTCGTCGTCCGCGAGGGCCGCGTCGTCGCGCGCGCCCGCTACGACTCGATTTCCGACCGCCAGGACTGGGGTGCCCTGGCGCGATCGGCCGTTTAGCCCCTCGCGGACCACTTCGCCACATAGGCCGCGCTGTCGAACTTGCGCCGCGTCGAGGCGTACGACAGGAACCTCACCGTCCCGAAGACCGGCCGCTCAGGCCCCCACGCCCGGTCGTGCTTCCCCCCGATCGCCCACGCCATTCCCGCATAGCCGTTCGGGTCGCGTCCGTCCAGCTCGTACCGGTCGTTCAGCCGCATCGCCCGCGCAAACGCTTCCGCCGCAGTAGGCGACCACTCGAGAATCTCTTTCGCCCAGTACATCCGCAGGTACCCGTGCATCCAGCCGCTCTCCACCATCTGACGCTGCGCGGCGTTCCAGAGCGGATCACCCGACTGCCCGCGCTCCAGCGCTTCTTCCGAAACCAGCTCCCGTCGGTCGCCCGCGTGGCGTTCGAGGGTGCGAAGCGCCCACGGCGCGCAGCCGTCGAGCGAATCGTAGCGTTCATTGAAGCGGACAAAATTCACGGCGAGCTCGCGGCGGACGATCAGCTCCTCAAGGAAAGCGTCGCGGTCGGCGGCGGGGGCGTCGGCGTCGCGGACGGCCAGCGCCACGGTGTGGGGGCCGAGGTGGCCGAAATGGAGCCAGGCGGAAAGGCCGGATGTGCCGTCGAGTTCCGGGCGGTTCCGCTTTGTCGCGTAGCCGCGCAGCCCGCCTTTCACGAACCTTTTCAGCTGGGCGAGTCCTTTCGCCGTCCCGCCGCTCCACCCCGCGACCGGGGCGACGGACCGGTCGCAGGGAAAGGCAGCGAGCCACGCCTCGTCCAGGGGTGGCATGCGCGACTTCCAGGGGAAGCGCGGCGTCGCGTTCCCGACCGGGACCAGGTACTCCTCGAGCGCTCTCCGGATTCGCGGCCGGATCGTCCGCGCCGCGCGGACCTCGCGGCAGAATGCGACCAGGGAGTGGGCGGGAAAGGGGCGGAACGCGAACCCGATGCGGCGTTCCGCCAGTGCCGAGGCGATGTCCGGCACGCCCTGGGCGAGGAGGGCGAAGTGGCGCAGGTTGGCGCCGGGGCACATTTCCCGCCCGGGGCCGGGGGGCCCGCGCGACGGACGTGGATTCGCAGATCCCGCTCGAGCGCCTGGATCAGACGTGATTCCGCAACTTGAGCCCCGCGGGGGCCGGTTCGAAGTACGTCTGGTGCAGGAGGTACTCCAGCTTGAGTCTCCGCGCGCCCTGCCGGATCAGCCGGAGAGGGACCTCGAGCGCGACTTCCCGCCCGCGGTAATCCGCTATCGATTCCTCGATTCCGCGCCGCTCCTCGTCCGAAAGGCTCTCCTTGAAATGCCCGGCCATGTGCTGGAGGACGTTGACGTGGCGGCCGCGCGTGGCCTTTTGGGCGAGTCCCTCCATGAAGAGCCGCCCGTATTCTGTGCGGAACCCCTCCGCGCCGAGCGCCCGGCCCTTCGCCACCAGCGGCCCGAGACGGCGGTAGTGGTCGGGGGAGTGGGCGAGGAGCTGGAGCTTGTGGCGGGAGTGGAACTCGACGACGGGGCCCATGGCGAAGCGGCCGGCGGCGAGGTCGAGCCAGCGGCGGTGGGCAAAGACGCGCTCGACGAAATGTTCACGGAGGACGGGGTCCTCGAGGCGGCCTTCCTCCTCGACGGGGAGGAGTGGGAGGTGGCGGAGGAGGATGGCGGCGAAGGCGCCGACGCCGTCCTTGGTGGGCTGGCCGGAAGCGCGCCAGATCTTGACGCGTTCCATCCCGCAGCTGGGGGAGTTCTTCTTGAGGACGTAGCCGGAGAGGTTCATTTTTTCGAGTTGGCGGACGCGTTTTTCGGACCAGGCTTCCATGCGCCCGGTCCAGTCTTCACCTGAGTCCACGCCGACGAGGCGGGGGTTGTCGGGTTTCCCGGCGAGGTGGATGGCCTCGCGGGGGGTGCCCATGCCGATTTCGACCTCGGGGCAGACGGCGACCCATTCGATGTGGGAGCCGAGCGGACCGGTAAGCCATGCGTCGTGTTTATGGCTGCCATCCCAGCGGACCTTTTCGCCGAGGAGGCAGGAGCTGATACCAATTCGGGGGACGGTGATTTGAGCGCTCCTGACCAGCTGTTGGGTGAATTGGAAGTGTGTTCATGTATTGTACTAGATAAATCCTCGAAATGATTAGTCGAAATGATAATAAAATGATGCAAAATATTGACAAGTTTGCCAGTTGCTGGTACCATCTCGCCTGTGGAACCCTCTCCCCCCAATCGCTTCCGCATCGGCGCCGTCTCACGCGCCGCCGGTATTCCTCCCGCAACGATCCGGGCCTGGGAGCGCCGCTACGAGGCCCTTGCGCCCTCGCGGTCCGACGCCGGTGGACGGCTTTATTCCGAACTCGACGTTCAGCGCCTCATCCTGCTCCGAATCGCAGTGGACCTCGGCCACGCCATTGGCACCATCGCCTCACTTCCAGACGCAGAACTCTCCCGCCTCTCCAAGCACGTCTCAGCCGACCCGGCCCGGGAAGCCCGCGCCCGTTTTCTCGACGCCGTGGCCCGGTTCGACCAGGAGTCGGCCGATCGCGAACTCGCCCGTGCCGCGGCGCTCTTCCCCAACGACGCCCTCGTCCACGACTTGCTCGCACCCCTCCTTCGCGAAGTCGGCGAGCGCTGGGCCCACCGGGAAATCGGCATCGCCCAGGAACACCTCGCGACGTCGCTGGTGCGGGGGCTGCTCGTGTCGTTGACCCGCCTCGCGCCCCCGCCGGCCGGCGGACCGCCCGTTGTCTTTGCCACGCTCCCCGGGGAGAGACACGAAATGGGGCTTCTGCTCGCCGCATTCCTCGCGGCGACGCGCCGGCGGCGCGTGTTGTACCTCGGGGTGGAAGTGCCCGCGGCGGACCTCGCGAATACGGCGCGCCGTGCTTCCGCGGTGGCCGTCGCGCTCAGCCTGGTCTCCGACCCCGACCCCGCGGCGACCGCCGACGAACTCGCGATCCTTTCCTCGCTCGCTCCTGCATCGTGCGCCGTGTGGCTTGGAGGCCGCGCGGCGTCCCTCCACGCAGGGCTGGCCTCCTCCCACCGTTGGAAAATTTTCCCTGGCGTCACCGAACTCGCTGCGGAGTTTGACGCCGTCGCTTCGCCTCCTTTGCAAATCACCTCCCCCCCCGTAGACTCGTCGCCGTGAAACTAACGATCCTCGCGATGCTCGTTCTCTCTCTCCCCGTTTTCGCCGGATGGAAATGGGATGCCGACGAGGGATTCGTGGAAGACCCGGCGGTCGCCGCCCCGGGCTCGCCGTCCACCGCCGAGGAATATGCCGCCGCAGGTCAGTTCGGCCGGGCGGCCGCCCGGTACCGCATGCTGGCCGAAGCCGCGGGAGACGACACGGCGGTCAAGCGCGTCGCCTGGCTCAAATGCGGTGACGCACGGATCCTGATCCAGAACTGGGCCGACGCCTACGACGCGTACGAAAATTACCTGACCCTCGTCGAAACCCACGCCGAACGCATGCGTGGCGCCCGTTTCCAGGTCGAAGCCTGCATCATGGGCGTCGAACAGGGCGCGGGCTTCGATTTCTTCGGCCTCGTCCGGGGCTCCCAGTGGGCAGCGAAAAAGGGGCGCGAGCTCCTGACGATCTACGCCTACGAAGACTGGTCTGCCAGCGCCCGCCTGCGCTTCGCGGGCTCCCTCCTCGCCGCCGACCGCTTCGAGGAATCCATCATCGAGTACGAATTCCTCCTGAACGATTTTCCCGACTCGCCCTGGACGCCGACCGCGCGTTTTCGCAAGGCCGAGGCTCACCTCTCGCAGTTCGGGGGGATGCCGTACGACCCGCAGCCGCTCGACGAAGCGAGGCGCGAGTTCCGGCGGTACCTGGACGACTACCCGAAAGGCGACAAGCGGGACCAGGCGAAGGCGCGGCTCGAGGATCTGGATGCGCTTCAGGCCGAGAAGGACTGGAACACCTACAAGCACTACCGGCACGTCCGGAAATGGCGGTCGGCGCGGCTGTACCTGAAGGAGATCGTGCGGAAATACCCCGGGACGAAATGGGCGGAAGACGCGAAGGAGGAGCTTCCGGGGCTGGAGAAGCGGATTTCAGGGATGGAGCCGCAGGATCGGGAGAAGGGCAAGTGAGGGAGCGCCGCCTGGCGGTGGTGTTCGCGGCGCTTGCGCTGGCCGGGTGCGGTTACCACCTGGGCGAGCCGACGATCGAGGGAGCGCGGACGGTCGCGGTGAAGATCCCCGAGAACCAGACGCTGCGGCGCGGGAACGAATTCGGCCACGGCGGCCATGAGATCGACCTCGCGCAGCAGATTCGGGACATGGTGCTGTCCCGGACCGAGTACGACCTGGCCTCGATCGGGGATGCGGACCTGGTCGCGGACGTCGAAATCCTCTCGTACGACACCCCGTTCCTCGTCGCGGACCGGGCGGATCGTCCGCTCGTGAGCAATGTCGCGATCGAAGTGAAGCTTGCGATTCACCGTCGGGACGGCAGCGTCGTCTACGAAGGAAGCCGGCGGGAGTTCGGGTACCTGGTGCCGTCGCGGGACGAGGACGAGGGCGCCGCGAGGGCCGAAGCGTTCGAGAAAATCTCCCGGTGGGTGGTGAGCCGGCTCGAAGGCGGATGGTAATCGCGGCTTGAGAGCGTGAGAAGCATTCGCCCTACGGCCCGCGACACCAGCCCGTCCGGCGCGGGAGAGGCGTTCATAGCGGAATCTGAGGTTTTCGACGTGCGCCGGAAGGGCCGGCGCCGCGTGCCTTCGGGCGACTGCTTCTCACGTTCTCAGCGTTCGCTGGCGAAAGCTTGCGGGCGATCCGAAAGCGGCCAGAGCAGTGCCTGGGCCGACGCAGCCTGCCACGCGGGATTTTTGCTCGCGCTCTGACGTTGCCCGGTTCTGCCGGCTGGGGTAGAATCGACCCCCCGCGCTATTTCGGGCCGCCGGAATACCCGGAGCCCCGCCGCGCGTTTATAAGACACCATGGAACCAAACGAGAAACCGAAGAAGGCGCAGGAACAGGGATTCAGGCCCCCCAAGGGCTTCCTCGTGCTGCTGCTGTTCGTCGCCGGGATCCTGATCGTCCTCCACATGGCCGGCTCCGGCGGCGGGATCGGCGGCGGGGACGAGAAACTCGACCAGACGCAGTTCATGCAGAAGCTGGACCAGAAACAGATCAAGACCGTCCGGATCGAGGGACATGACGTTTCGGGCGAGTATGTCTCCGCCGGCAACAAGTCCAAGACCTACAAGGTCACGTTCGGCGAGAACTACTTCGTCGAAGGCACTCACCTCGAGGACCTCCGCAAGCTCTACGACGAGAACGCGAAGGGCATCGACCAGAAGGACCGGAAATTCGAGGTCCTCGCCCCCAATCTCGCCACCCAGTTCCTCTTCAACCTCCTCCCCTGGGTCGTCCTCTTCGTCGTCGCCTGGTTCCTCCTCTTCCGCCAGATGCGCGCTTCCGGCCCCGGCTCGATCCTGGCATTCGGGCGGAGCAAGGCCAAGATGACGAAGGGCGGGCGCGACCGGACGACGTTCGACGACGTGGCGGGGTGCGACGAGGCGAAGGAAGAAGTCCAGGAGGTCGTGGAGTTCCTGAAGGACCCGACGAGGTTCCAGAGGCTCGGCGGCCGCATGCCGCGCGGGATCCTGCTGGTCGGCGCGCCCGGGACCGGCAAGACGCTGATGGCACGCGCCGTGGCCGGTGAGGCTGACGTCCCGTTCTACGCGATCGGCGGCTCCGACTTCGTCGAGATGTTCGTCGGCGTCGGCGCCTCGCGCGTCCGCGACCTCTTCCGCCAGGCCAAGGAAAACGCCCCCGCCATCATCTTCCTCGACGAAATCGACGCGGTCGGCCGCCGTCGCGGCCTCGCGGGGATGGGGCGCGGGGACGAAGAGCGCGAGCAGACGCTGAACGCGATCCTGGTGGAGATGGACGGGTTCGACACGGACGACAGCGTCATCGTCGTCGCCGCCACGAACCGCCCCGACGTCCTCGACCCGGCGCTTCTCAGGCCCGGCCGTTTCGACCGCGAAATCACGCTCGACCTGCCGGACGTGAAAGGGCGCGAGGAAATCCTGAGGGTGCACTCGAAAAAGATCCGGCTGGCGCAGGACGTGGACCTCGCGGTCGTCGCCAAGACGACGCCCGGGTTCAGCGGCGCCGACCTGGAAGCGCTCATCAACGAGTCGGCGCTGGTGGCGGTCATGAAGAAGAAAGACAGCGTAGAGACGGAGGACATGGAAGAAGCGCGCGACAAGGTCAAGTGGGGCCGCCAGAAGCGGTCGAGGGTGATGGACCTCGAGGACAAGAAGGTCACGGCGTACCACGAGGCCGGCCACGCGGCGATTTCGGCGCTGCTCCCGGGCGCGGAGCCGGTGCACAAGGTGACGATCATCCCGCGCGGGGTGATGGGCGGCGCGACGATGTTCCTGCCCGAGAAGGACCGGATGCACTACCCGAAGCAGTACCTGATGGCGATGCTCAAGGTGCTGTTCGCGGGGCGGCTGGCCGAAGAGGAATTCTGCGGCGACATCTCGGCGGGCGCGCAGAACGACTTCAAGCAGGCGACCGACTACGCCCACCGCATGGTCTGCGAGTGGGGCATGAGCGACCTCGGCCCGATCAATTTCACCGATTCCGACGACGCCCAGTTCCTCGGCCCGCAGTCGCGGCCGCGCAATTATTCCGAAGCGACCGCGATGGCGATCGACGCCGAGGTGAAGAAAATCCTCACCACCTGCTTCGACGAGGCGAAAGTCCTCCTTCACGCGAACCGCGACACCGTCGAGCGAATCGCCAAGGCCCTGCTGCGCTACGAAGTCCTCGACGCCTCGGACGTCAAGCGCCTCATGCTCGGCGCCGACATCGAGACGCTTCATGAAGGCAAGAAGCCGATCGTGAAACCGCCGGAGGTGAAAGCCGCCGACGTCAAGATCGCGGACCCGCGGCCGGCGACCGGGTTGGGCGGGCCTGCGCTGGGCACCGCGCCGGCGTAGAGAGTGCTTACGCATTCGGTTGCACGGTTCTAACATCAGCGCCCGTGCATCCCGACGACCAGCGCCTGAACCCCCGCGTCATCGTCGCGGCCGCCGCCTCCGCTCTCCGCGCCGAGTTCTCGCGGCTGGGATTTCCGGGCGATGTCCGCGACCTCGCGCCCTCGCGGCTCTCGGGGATCGCCGTCGCGCTCGAAAACCTGACGCCCGACGAGGCGTGGGAACTGCGCTCGCGATGGGCCGCCGGGGGTGGGGAAGTGCTGATCGCGGGGGACCCGTTCTCGACCACCGCGGTGCCCGCGGTCGTCGTCGGCACGCGCGAGCAGTTCGAGAAAGCAGGGAAATCGTGCGCCGGCTTCGCGCCCGCCGCGCTCCTCGCCCGCGCCGTCCGGCTCTTCCATGCCACTCCCGCGCCGGTCGCCGGGCTTGAATGGGGGCGCCGCACGCACGTCATGGGCGTCGTCAACGTGACCCCCGACTCCTTCA
>JAIOPR010000336.1:10883-19510 GCA_021413805.1 Planctomycetota bacterium | reverse complement strand
CGGTCCATGGCCTTCTGGGAGCAGGTGCAGATCGTCAGCCCCGGGGGCAACCCGAACGCCTTCTGCGTCCCGGCGAGGATCACGTCGATGCCGAGCCGGTCCACGTCGATCTTGACGCCGGCCATCGAGCTCACGGCGTCCACGACGAAAATCACATCGGGGTACTTCTTCATCATGTCGGCGATTTCCTCGATCGGGTTCATCGTCCCTGTCGAGGTCTCGTTGTGCACGAGCAGCACGCAGTCGTACTCCCCCGTCTTCAGGTGCTTCTCGATCGTCTCCGCGCGGATCGCCTGGCCCCACTCGACCTGGGCCTTCGCCGTCTTCTTCCCGTTCTGGATCGCGATCTGGTACCAGCGGTCGCTGAAGGCCCCCAGCATGCATGCCACCGCGCCCTTCTTCGCGCAATTCCTCGCCGCCGCTTCCATCGCGCCCGTCGAGCTGCTCGTGAACAAGAACACATCGTTCTTCGTCCCTAGCATCTGCTTAAGCGGCGGGATGCACGAGCCGTGAAGCTCGGCGTACTCGGCGACGCGGTGGCCGATCATCGGCGTCGCGCAGGCCTGGAGGGTGTCCGCCTTGACTTCGACAGGGCCGGGGATGAAGAGCTTCTTGTGCGCCATGGTGGCTACCTCGCGAAAGAGACGCGGTTCATGATAAATCCTGTGAGGAGCTTCGGGTAGAAGTCCGTGGACTTCTGCGGCATGCGCTCCCCTTTTTCGCTAATCACCTTAACTTCTGCAAGCTTCGTCGGGTTCAGGAGGAAGGCGGCCTGGACCTTGGGAAGCGCCGCCCAGACCTCGTCGGCGTGTCGGGCGTAGGACATGTGCTTTTCCTGCTCCACCATCTCCGGCGTGATGCCGAGCGCGCGGTCGAGGATCAGCGAGTGCAGGATCGCCACGTCGAGACGCTTCCATTCCGGCGCGCGCTGGTCGCGGATCTCGGTGTCCAGCATCTTGTCGTCGATCAAGGTCAGCAGCCAGAGCCCGCCGGCGGGCGTCGCGAACCCGAAGCAGTGCTTGACCTGCCCCTCGATCCGCAGGTCCTCGACCAGCTCGCGCCGTGTGGCCTCCGTGTACTTGCCGTAATCTTTCGCGCTGAAGAACGGCGCGATCTTGCTCAGGAACTCTTTCGCTTCGAACGTTTTCAGCCCGCTCACCAGCCGGTGCGTCGGGAAAATCACCATCCCCGGGTCTTCCATGTTGATGAACGTCATCATGCGCCGGTCGTAGGTCTCGTTCCCCTCGCACTTCAGCCCCTGCTTCTTGCATTCCTCGCGATACTGAAGCGCCACCTCGTAGCGGTGATGCCCGTCCGCGATGAAAATGTCGCGCGCCGCGAGGTCGGCCTGGACCGCCGCGATCGCCTTCGGGTCGGTCACCCGCCATGCGCGGTGAATCTCTCCGTAGTCGTCTTTCGCTTCGAGCGTCGGCGGGCCTTTCGTGAACGGGTCAAGCGCGGAGTTCGCGGCATTCTTCGGGTCGCTGTACAACATGAAAATGTGCCCTTCGGTCAGCCCCTTCGTCGCCGTCATCAGCGCGAAGCGGTCCTTCTTGGGCGCGAGAAGCGTCTTCTCGTGGGCGTGGACGCCGCCCTTGCCGAATTCAGCCAGCTCGCCAATCGCGACGAAGCCCTTCCGCGTCCGCGTTTCGCCGTTGAACTTGAAGACCTGGTGGGAGATCCAGATCGCGGGTTCCTTCTCGCGCACGATCGTCCCGTCGGCGAGCCACGCCTCGAGCGTCTTCCCGGCCTCGGCGTACTTGTCCTTCCCCGGCTCGTCTTTCGTCTTTGCGATCCGCACGATGTGCTTCGGGTCCCGCTCGTAGTACTTCTGCTGCGTCGCTTCGTTGATCTTGTCGTACGGCTGGCTCACGACCTTGTCGAGCGAGCCGATTTTGGCGACGTCAAAGTGAAGGGCGCGGAACGGGAAGACGCGGGGCATCAGGGGGCTCCAAGGTGGCGTTGGGCGGAAAGGTGATTGTGGCAAGGGGGGCGCGGGTGTCAATGCGCTGTTGCGGAGCCCTTTCCCGTTCCCTTTCCCTCTCCCTTTCCCACGGCACTGGGATGTGCGGCCGCCTGACGAGAACGAAGATCGCCCGGCGAGGCAGCGTCTACGTCCAAGGCCCGCCCGGCGACCATTGAAGCTTGAAGGACTTGCGTGCCCCCATCTCGCGGACCGGCGGCCCGAGAAAGCGCAGGATTCCCTCTCCAAGCAGGCGAAAATCAACCGGCGCGCCGGTGAGTTCATCCCTCCGGAGGTAGGCCTTCCAATACTCGGCGCGCTTCGAGTCTGCGTACCACTCCGGTGTCATCGAGCTTTCCGGGGCCAGCGGGATCGGCGTGGCCCTTCGCCCGAATGTTGCGTCAATCGATTGCGCGAGCAGGGCTCCTTCGAACGGAAACGCGGTCGCCAGGACGTGAATGTCGTAGAAGTCCTTGGCCCGGGTGTTGTGATCCCCGTGCCGGATCATGGCATGCAGCTTCTCCGCAACCACGGCCTCCCTGGGATACGCGCGGATTCGCGGGGCCGGGGAGTTGAGAAGGGTGGGAAACATGAAGAGAAGTGGGGCGGGCACGACCCTGTCCCCGAACCCGATGTCCACCTGCACTGGGATGCGCGATCGCTGAAGCAGCGCAAGAAGGTTGAGGCGGACGCCAACGTATTCCTCTCCAGCGAGGATCCGATCCGCGCGGATCGATGCGGCTGGAAACGAAAGCCCGTCGTCGTCCACCGGGGTGGCGCAGACATCCCTGAACACCTTCGCGAAGTGTTCCGCTGAGGAGGGACCAGACCCGAGAAGATCCAGGTCGCGGGTCGGCCTCGCAAACTCCTTCCCCCACAGGGTGAACAGCATGGCGCCCTTCAGGATGAGCCGATCCCGCTCGTCCGATTGCGAGATGCGATAGAGCAGCCGCTCGATGGCGTATCGCTTCAGCGTGAGCAGATAGCCGCCAGAACCTGGGCGCGCATGCCGCCTCAGGAGTTCGCGGACGGAGTCGGCGACGTTTTTCTTCCCGGTCATGCGGACACGGCCTCGAGGTAGGGGCGCATTACTGAGCCGATGCGGCAGCGCACAGCCATGGCGCTGAGTTCGCCCGGCGAGACGATCCGGGAGCGGATGCCGTCCTTCAGGGCCTCGAGTGCGGCATCGAGTCCAAATTTGCGGCGATATCGGAAGCAATCGACAACCGTCCGAGCAGGAGAAGTGATGCGCCAGGGCACACCGTCTGATTGGCGATCGAGGATTCCCTCGGTGAGCAGCGGCCCGGAGAAGCGCACAATTCGAACATCGAAATCGCCAAGCCGCGGGACGCGGGCCCTTCGGTCGATCGCGATCCAGAGTTTTTTCGGCCACTGGGTGCCGATGCCGTGGAATTCGAGGGCGGAGTAGAGGCAGACGATCGCTTTCGGGACGCGCATGAACACCTCCGCGACCGTGAGCAGTTCGGAGTGATCCGCAACCGGGTTGAGGTAAAGGCCTCGCGAGACGCGCTCGTAGGCGCCGCTACGCACGAGGCCACGGAATCGGTGGGTGGACATGCCCACGAGGGGGAGGTCCCTCGGTCGGAGGAGGGTGGGAATGGGGGGATGGTTGGATTTCACAGCCGGAGCATAACACAATATGTCGGCACTTACGTTTCAAGTGCCTACATATTCAGTCTTCCATTTCCGGGTCCACTTCCGCGAATTCCAAGGTCCGGATAATCGCTTCGACATCCCGCCGCTCGCGACCGCGCTCGTCCCACTCACAGTTGTAGGTTGCGAAAACAAAATTAGCCCCGTCGGACATGTACCAGGTCCGCAAATAGTTCTGCCCGAGCTGGAATTCACCACTCGCGAACATCATCGATGCGGTTCCGGTTTCCAGGCTGATCGGCACACCCCACGAATCCGTTACTGCCCTTTCCTCCAGCAGGCGCTGGAGGTCAAGAAGGGTGGGATTCGGAAGCTTTCCCGAGAGGAAGAGGGCGACCGAGAACTGAAGCGCGCCGACACCTTTCGCCTTCGCCAACGTGAGCGGCGGATCCGAAACAGGTACATCGTCCGTGATGTCCCCCCACCCTTCTGGCAATTGAGCAAGCAACGAGCCAAATTGATACATGGGTAGCCAGGCTCCGAATCAATGCCTGAAATGCCGCATCCCCGTGATCACCATGGGAATCCCGGCCTTCTTCGCCACGGCGATGACTTCCTCGTCGCGCATCGAGCCGCCGGGCTGGATGACGCTCGTGACGCCGGCCTGGATCGACAACTCGAGCGCGTCGGGGAACGGGAAGAACGCGTCCGAAGCGCACGCAGCGCCTTTCGCACGATCTCCGGCCTTCCAGCACGCGATCCTTGCACTGTCCACCCTCGACATCTGCCCCGCGCCGGTGCCGACGATCATGCGGTCCTTCGCGAACACGATCGCGTTCGACTTCACATGCTTGCAGATCGTCCACGCGAACATCAGGTCCGCCATCTGCGCGTCCGTCGGCTTCCCCGTCGGGAACTGCATCTCGGCGGAGACCGAAGCGTCGTCCCTCGACTGGTAGAGCGCGCCGCCCGTGACCGGCCGGATGTCCATGCGGACCTGCCCCGCGGGTTTCGAGATGTCCCCCGCTTCCATCAGGCGCACGTTTTTCCCCCATTTGGCGCCGGTCTGAAGCTGTTTCAGAGCGTCCGGGGCGAAGGACGGTGCGACGATGGCCTCGAAGAACTGGTTGGGCGCGGTCATAGCCTTGGCCGCTGCCATATCGACCGGCCGGTTGCACGCGACGATGCCGCCGTACGCCGAAACCGGGTCGCCCTGCACAGCCTTCACGAAAGCCTCTTCTAGCGAAGCGCCCAGCGCACAGCCGCAGGGGTTGCTGTGCTTGATCACCGCGACCGCCGGCGAGTCCGAGAACTCCCGCACCAGCTCCAGCGCCGCGTCGAGGTCCAGGATGTTGTTGAACGACAGCTCCTTCCCCGAGAGCTGGCGCGCCACACCGATACCGGATTTCGCCGAAGCGTCGCGGTAGAACGCGGCCTTCTGGTGCGGGTTTTCGCCGTAGCGGAGGTCGTCCACTTTCGTCCAGGAAGCCGAAAGGACGTCCGGGAATTCTGCGTCGCCGACCTGCTTGCCGAGCCACGAGGCGATCGCCGTGTCGTACTGGCTGGTCAGCCGGAAGGCCTCGAGCGCCAGTCCCAGGCGCATTTCCCTGGGAAGCGTGCCGGTGTTTTTTTTGAGCGCCTCGATGATCGGGCCGTACTGGGAAACGCGCGTCACGACCGCCACATGCTCCCAGTTCTTCGCCGCCGACCGGATCATCGCCGGCCCGCCGATGTCGATGTTCTCGATCGCGTCCTCGAGTGTGACGCCGGGTTTCGCAACCGTTTCCTGAAAGCGGTAAAGGTTTACGCACACCAGGTCGATGTACCCGAACTTCTGCGCTTCCATCTGCTCGCGGTGCTTCGCTTCGTCGCGCCGCGCGAGGATGCCGCCGTGGACTTTGGGATGAAGCGTCTTGACGCGGCCGCCGAGGATTTCGGGCTGGCCGGTGTAATCGGCGAGTTCGACGACTTTGATGCCGGCCGCGGAGAGTTCCCTGGCGGTGCCGCCGGTGGAGAGGATCTCGACGCCCATGGCGGCGAGAGCCGTTGCGAATTCGACGAGGCCGGTCTTGTCCGTGACGCTGAGAAGGGCGCGCTGGATCTTCGTGCTCATGTCGGTGTCTCCCGCGGGGGGAAGGTCGGTGGCGAAAGCCGCGAAAGATTGGAATGCATCCGCATGAAATGAGCCACGAAAAGCGGGCCTAATCGACGCGGAAGGTCACTTCGCTCTCGATCTTCGTCTTTTCCTTGTCGCCCCTCGTGATCTCCAGCCCCACCTTGTATTCGCCCTTCTTCAGCGACACTTTCACGCTGGCGATCTTCTTTTCGCCCGCAATCGTCGCGTCCTGCACTTTGCCTTCGTCATCCGCCACGAAATCGCCGTCCTTCGACGAGCCGTGCTGGAATTTCGCCTTGACCGACACCGTGTTCATCACGCGCACCTCGTCCGGCTTCGCGTCCTTGTCGACGACGATCTGGAAGATCTCGATGTCAAAGGTCGCCTCGCTCCCGGCCTTGACCGTCCCGCGCCCCGCCTTCACGACGATTTTGAAGTCGCCGGCCACCTTGCCGCACGTTGCAGAGTCCCCTCCCTCGCAATACGGGCACGCCTTCACCGAGTCCGCCGTCTGCGTCCAGAAATCCGGCTTGTGGGGGCACCAGTAGACGTTCACCTGGTCCGTCCCCACGATTTCCCGGGTGTCCGCCTTGGGTTTGTCGTCGGCGGAAAGCGGAAGAGCGGCGACGAGGGCGGCGATCAGGGGCAGCAGGGGCATTACATGCTTCATAGGGAACGCTCCTTCGTATGAATGGTCGGGGGACAGATCATTGTACGGGCCAGGCAACCCGGGTGGAGGGGGATTTACTTGTGGTATTCCATCATCGCGTCCAGCGCGGCCTCCGCGACGTAAATCTCGTCGTCCTGGGCATTCGAGAGCAGCGCGACCCGCTGGTTTTTCGAGAGGCTCCGGCCGATGGCGTCCGCGGCGCGGTAGCGCACCAGGATCGAAGAATCGTTCAGCACGCACTCCCCGAGGGTTTTGTACGCCGCCACCGAGGCCGAGGCGCCGAGCGCGTCCATCGCAAGCACCCGGACGCTGACCTCCGGATGTACGGCCAGGAGTTTCAGGTCCGGCATTGCCCTTGCCGCGGCCGCGTCGAGGTCCGCCTGCTTTGCCGGGTTCACGGAGACGGCCGCGCGCAGCGATTCGAATTCGGCGCGCGTGTCCCGCAGTTTCTTCTGGATGTCCCCCTCGGCAGTCGCCACTTTCCATCCGAGGCCCAGGGGAACGATCACCGCCGCCACCGCCAGCGCCCCCGCCGCTCGACGCAGCCCCTGGCGCTTCAGCCACACCACTCCACCCGCGACCCACACCCCCCACGCCCCGAGCAGAAGCACGGGCCCGAGGAAGATCGCGAGGGAGTTTGCCATACGGGCGACGTCCCTGAGGGATCGCCGGCGGTCGGCGCGGTCGTAGGCCTCGGAGAGCGCCGCGTTGAACTTCGTGACCCGGCTGGGATCGGCTCCCCGGCGCAGCAACTCGGCGTCCAGGAATTGCTCCGGCGCGGCTTCCGGGAAAACCTTCTCCAGCCCGCCTTTCGAAACCGCGATGAACTCCAGCGCCCTCGACGGCCGTTCGCGCTTGAGCTCCTGCGCCGCTTCCACAACCCACGGCCCCGCGTCCTCGTTGTAGACAAGCAGCGTGAACACGCCGGTGCGGGCCAGCCGGAGGAATTCCTCCTTGTTGACCGCGGGGTACTCCAGGAAATGGAACTGCTTCGTCGGGAAGCCGGCGGGCGCGGAGCCTGCGAAAAGGATCGTGTTGCGCGCGTTGTCGTCGGGGCGGCGAAGTGCGTACGCGGAGAGCGGGGTGTGGCGGTAGTAGAACGTGGCGAGCGCTTCGCCCGGTTTCGTGCCGTAGAGGAGACGGTCGCGTGCGCCGATGTAAAGGTCGCTTCCCTGAAGCGCCACGGCGGGGAGGGCGGGGATGGCGGCGACGACGGCGACGAGGGCGAAGCCGGCGGCCCAGCGGGGGCCGTGGGCGGGGGCGCGTCCGCAGGCGGCGAAGGCGCGGATCCCGGCGTACGCGGCCCAGGCGGCGAGGGGGGCGAGGATGCCGGCGAAGAGCCCTGGAACGGCGGCGCCCGGGGAGATGAGGGACATGGGGAGAACGATGCAGGCGGTGATGAGCGCCGGAAGATTCCAGCGCGAGATCTGCGGGACGAGTTCCCCGAGCGCAAAGAGGAGACAGAGCGGGATCGCCGCGAGGAAAGCCAGCGCGGCGGCCGGTATGAGCGCGGCGGGCAGGACGGGCGCTTCCAGCACCCGCTTTTGAATCGGCGCGCGGTGCGTTTCCAGGCGTTGCTCGAAGTAGGCCTGTTTCTCGGCCCAGTCGTGCCGGGCGTCGCGGCAGAGGGGGACGGTGAAGATCAGGAGGACGGCGGCGGCGAGGAGCCAGGCGAGGAGACCGGAAGCGGCGGCGCGGCCGAGGGTCGTGAGCCCGGAGCCGGGAACCGCCTTTCCCTGGAGATCGTCCAGGCGCGCTTCGAGAAAACGCCGGGTGGCGGGAGAGCGGCCGAACGCCGAGGCCTCCCAGATCCCACGGCCGCCGTCCCATCGCGCGGTCACCGTGTGCCGCCAGACGTCGGGATGGAACGCGCCGGCATTCCCCCGGCGGAACTCCATGGGCCCCGCCTGGGCGTAGCCCTTGCCCATCGCGCGTTCGTGGGCGTCCTTTTCCCACGCTTCGCGGTCCGGCGCCGTCTCCTCGCGTGTGATTCTCACCGGGTTACTTGTGATGCATGATCATGAACGCGATCAGCCCGATAATCCCGCCGACGATGAGCAGGAAGACAACCAGGACGACGAGTTTGTCGTACTTCCCGACCGGATGCTCGCCCTTCACCACCTGCCCGGTAAACCCGTTGATCAGGAGCCGGTAGTTCTTCCCCTCGTAGGAGTACGTCCAGATCCACAGCGGCAGGTGCACGAGATGCGTCCCGTCCACCGAGATCTGCGTGTCGCAGTCCGTGATCGTGGTCACCTTTCCGT
>JAIOPR010000336.1:0-10876 GCA_021413805.1 Planctomycetota bacterium | reverse complement strand
TTTCCGGGACCTGCTTGATATTGAAGGGCGTCGCGCCCTGGAGCAGGTTCACGCCGGTCGATGTTTCGTTGCCGAGCCCGAAATTCAGGAAGAACCCGCCCCAGTCGGCGGCGGTCTTGACTGCGCCGGGGTTGAGCGCGTCGATCCCGAACCACTCCTCGCCCCTCCTGGCGTACACCGACCAGTTGTGGGCGTTCTCGAACGTCCCGCTCGCCGGTACCCAGTACGTTTCCGTCCGCGAATTCTTCCCGGAACCCACCGTGCGCGTGTGGCGGTTCTGCCCGCTCCACTGCGTGAAGCTCCGGCACGCCACGACCCAGAACGGCAGCACGATCCCGTCGCGGCCCTGGAACGCGGCGCGCTCGGGAAGATCCTTGGGTTTGAAGAAGCCGACGCCCATCCAGTTCTTGATCTGGACGGTCATTCCCGCTTCGTCCACTTTCGGGGCGAGGAGGAAGTGCTTCTCGACGGCGACGATGTTGCCCATCCCGGCCAGCATCACGGTGCTGCCGCAGTAGCCGCACGTCAGCGTCGCCTCGCCCGACAGGTAGTCGATCGGCGCGCCGCAGGACTTGCACTGAAGTTGCTGGCGGACGGCGTCGGTCACTTCGGTTCCCTCCTGGTTCGAGAGCGGCGGATTGTATGTCAGCCGGAGTTGCGTGGAGAGAAATCTGACGGTCCAAAAACGAGCGAGGCCGACCCGGGGGCCGGCCTCGCGATGTCGTCAGATCCGGGAAACGCTAGGGGAACTTGAAAGCCTTCTGGTTGTCCCGCCACCACTTTTTCCACTCCGCCCAGTCCTCGCCGAAATCCTGCGCGGTCAGCTTGTTCAGCGAGCGCTTGACCTCTTCGCGCACCCCGCCGCCGCCGCCCGGCCCGCGGCCTTTGCCCTTGAACTTGAACGGGAGATCGATCAGGAAATCGATCACCGACTTGTCTTTCATGCAGCCGAGCGCCCGGACGCGGGCCTTGCTGATTTCCACCGAGGGCGCGTCGAGGATGCTGTCCTCGGCCGGGCCCACCGCGCGCAGGTCGCCGGTCTCCCCGATCGCGTCCCACGCCTTGACCACGAGCTTGGCGTTCTGCTCCGTCTTGAGGAGCGCCAGGATCGCGAGCAGCCCGTTCTTCACATCCAGCTGCAGGATCGGGACGATCAGCATGTCCTTCAGCTTCACGCTCGCGTCATTCAGGCCCTTCACCAGCGACTTCACGACCTTCGGGTCCTTGGCGTCGATCAGTTTCTGCGCGGCGTCGCACTTGTCCTGCTCGACCTGGCCCTTGAGGCTGGCTTCCCAGAGCGCGATGTCCTTCTCGAGCTTCTTGGCCGGGTCGATGTTCTGCGTCGCGGCGAATTTCTCGAGCGCGATGTTCATCGCGGCGACGAGGTCGGCATTGTCGAGCAGCCCGCAGCGGTGAAGCTCGTTGCCGTCGGCGTCGAGGAAGATGAACCCCGGGACGGTCTGCGGCTTGAACTTGTCCCAGACTTCCGCGACGTCCTTGCCCGCCGCGACACAGACGAACTTCTTCGCGGCCCCGGAAATTGCCGGGTCCGTAAACTGCGCGAATTTCGCGTTCAGCTCCCCCGCCGGCGTCGCGCCGTCGTGGGCGAAAATCAGCATCGGGCGCTGCTTCTCTTTCGACTTCGCCTTCGCCTCCGCCATCGACGCCACCCACATGAACTTCCGGCCGGCAAGCTCCTCATCCCAGGCGGTCCGGGCGCCGCTCAGCAGGTCCAGCATCTTGTCCGTGTTCCCCTCGGGAATGTCGCCGCGCACGAACGTCTTGAACTCCGCCCCCTCCGGGTTGATCACCCGAAGCTGCGGCACGTCGTCGATTTTCCACCGGTAGTGGCTCTTCGCCGCCTCCGTCGCTTCCATCTTCACCGCCACCCAGTTCTCGAGCTCCGTCTGCACCCCGAGCGACGGCCACACCTTCTCGTTCAGTCCCTTGCACACGTGGCACGTCGGGCTCCAGATGTACACGAGCATCAACTTCCCCTTCGCCTTCGACTCCTTCTCACCCTCTTCCAGGCTCGTGCCGAAGTCGGCTCGGGCGGCGGAAGCGACGGCGAGCAGGGCGGCGACAGTCAACAGGCGGCGCATGCAGTTCTCCCTTTATGGACGCAGTGAGGGCGTGTGAGAATAACCCCGGTCACGCTGGAAAGTTGTGATGAAGCGGAGAAAAACGGTGGCCGCTGCAAGACGTTCTCCAGCATGGTCTTATTGATATACGGGAAGCGGCCCGGCGTGATGGAGTGCTTCCCGTTATTACGAAGGACGCCGGCACCGCCCTAACATTACACGAACTCACAAAATTCGCGTATCGACTTGACCAACCCACCCCTGCCGCCGTCAGACCTTCCGGACGAGCTCCTCGCGGGGCGCGCCCAGGGGGGCGACCGGGCGGCGTTCGAAGCGCTGGTCGTTCGCACCCTCGGGCCTGCCCGGGCGTTCTGCACCAAGCTGCTGCGGGATCCGGTGCTGGCGGAGGACGCGTGCCAGGAAGGATTCCTGAAAGCCTGGCGCGGCCTTCCCGGTTTCCGCGGGGACTCAAAGTTCCGGACGTGGCTGTGGCGGATCTTCGCGAACGTCGCGAACGACATGCGCAAGCCGAAGCCGGCCCAGATCGGCGACATGGATTTCGAAGCGATCCCGGAGCGCGACGTGGCGGCGGAGGAATCGGTGGCCCGCGAAATCGCGGCGCTTCCCGACCGCCAACGCGAAGTGCTGCTGATGAAAGTGGAGCTGGACCTGAGCCCGGCGGAGATCGCGGAAGCGTTGGGGATCAGCTACGAGGCGGTGAAGGCGAGCTTGAGCCTGGCGCGGAAGAAACTGAAGGAGCGGCTGGAATGACCTGCGACGAGATCCTGGCGCGTTGGGATGACGGCGACCGGTCGCCCGATGTGGCGGCCCACGTTGCTTCATGCCCCGATTGCCGGGCGCTGCTCGCGGTGGACGAGAAGGTGCGCGGATGGAAGACGGTGCCCAAGACGAGTGAGGCCGCGTTCATGGAGCGGCTGAGGGAGAAGATGAAGCGCCCGGCAGCGATTCGAGTGGCGGGACCTTCGGCCCCGGCGGTCTGGCCGCGCCTCGCCGCTGCCGCGGTCTTCATCGCCGCCCTCGGCGCCGCCTTCTGGCTCGGCCGCACCACGCATCCCCAGGTCCACCGGAAAGAGACGGCGGCCAATCCCACCCCGGCGCCGCGACCGGCGCCTGTGCCGAAGCCGATCCCCACCCCATTGCCGACGCCCGGTCCCGCGCCGCAACCCGCCCCGCCGCGTCCCGTCGAGGACGCCGACAAGAAAGAGTTCAAGGGCCGTCTCATGGCCGCGGCCGCGGGAACCGGCGCCGGTCGCGACGCCTTCCTGTCGCAGATCCGCAGCGGCACCGATCGCTCGCGCTGGATTTCGGCCCTCCGCTCCCCCGACGCCGCCGAACGCTCCGCCGCCGTGACGATCGCTTCCGTCGCCCGCGACGCCGCCGTCGCGCCGGACCTCGCAATCGCCGGGGCCCGGGGCGACGAGCGCGCCATCGCCGCCATCGGCGACATCGGCGGCCCCGCGGCCGTCCCCGCACTCGCTTCGCTGGCCGGCGTCCGCGGCCGTCGCGAAGCGGTCGAATCGGCGCTGGCGGCGACAGGGCTTCCCGAGGCGGCAGAAACGCTGGCGGCGCTGGGAGCCTGGTCGAACGAGGCCGCATGGCGCCGGCTCGGGAACGCGGCCGCCCCGGCCATCGCCGCGCGGCTCCGGCAGAATGGAGAAGCGCGTGTCCCGGCCATCACCGCTGCAGGTTGGGCCAAGGCGGAAGGCGCGGTGCCGGAACTCATCAAGCTCCTGTCGCGCAGGGACAGCCGCGAGGCCGCGATCAATTCCCTGGCATCGATCGGCGGGCCCCGCGCCGCGGCCGCACTCGCCGAAATCGCCGACGAGTTCGACGAAGAACTCCTCAAGGCACTCAAGGCGGTCGGGCCGGGGAGAGAAGCCCTGGAGAAACGCCTCCTCGACGTCCGGCTTGCCCCGACGGACCGCGCTCGGGCCGCCAGGACCCTCGTTGCCCTGGGCGATCACGCCGCGGAACCCGCTCTCATCACCGCCCTCGACAGCCCTGAAATCCGCGGCGACGCGGCCCTGGCCCTCGGCGACCTGAAATGTGAGGCGGCCGTCCCGGGGATTTCGAAACTGCTCCGCGAACGCCGCTTCCGCGACTCGGCAGCCGAAGCCCTGGCAAAAATCGGAAGCGCGAAGGCGATTCCCGCTCTCGCCCTGGCCTCCCGGGACCGGTCGTTCCGCGAGGAAGCCCTCCGGGCGATGACCGCCATCCGCTCGCCCGAGGCCGTCCCCTACATGATCGCCGCGCTGGGCGACCGGGACCTCGCCGGGGCGGCCATCGACTCGCTCGGCGCCATCGGCGACACCCGGGCCGTCCTGCCGCTGATCGGCATGCTCGATTCGGAACGCGGTGGCCAAGCCCTCGACGCCCTGAGGAAGATCACCGGCCAGAAACTCCCGGGAAAGACGGACGCCTGGGTGCGCTGGTGGAAGGCGAATATGAAAAGCGGGAAGAGTTTTGACTTTTCCTGCTTCTGACCCGTCTACCTCTTGAAGATCGACCCCGCCCATAATCCGGCCGGCATCCGGGGGGACGCCGGCCATCGGAGGCCGCCCATGAAACGCTGTCTCGCCCTACTCGTCCTCTGCGCGGCCACGGCCCGCGCCCAGGCCGAGCCCGAACGCATCAGCCGCGCTTACGACATCCGGTTCCTGACCACGGAAGTACAGAATTTCCGCGGACCGGCGATCGGCCTCGAGGAATCGGACGGCGACGCTTCCGGTATCCCGGGCATGCCATCCACCGATGAGAACGGTCCCGCGCCGGTCACCGGGGAATTCCTCACCTCGGCGATCACCACGAACTTCGACGAGGATTCCTGGAGCGATGACCGCAACCGGATCGAGTACAGCGAAGGCGTGCTGTACGTGACCAACACGAAGGAAAACCAGGACCGCATCGCGAAATACCTCGAGATGCTCCGCAAGCGCTTCTCGCGACGCATCGTGGTCGAGGCCGAAGTCCTTCTCCTGTCGCCCGAGGCATTCGCGGCAACGGGGGCGCTTCCCGGCATCCTTCCTGCCGACCAGGACAAGGCGCTGCGCGATGCGGCTGCCGACCCGGCGCGCGGAAAGCTGCTGACGCTTCTGCGGGCCGTGGCGGTCAACGGGCAGCGCGTGTTCGCGGCGGACCTGCACGAGACCTCCTACGTGCGGGATTACGACGTGGAGATCGCGCAGGATGCGGCGGTCGCCGATCCCATCCTGGGCGACCTCGTGACGGGCGCGGTGCTCGACGTCCGGCCGATCCTCGCCAACGACATGGCGACCGTCTTCATGGATTCCCGCTTCAAGATGGCGCGTCCCCGGGGCATCGTTTCCTTCGATCCCGCGACGTCCACGGGCGGGACGATCCAGCTTCCCTCGAACGATGTGCTCCGGACGAAGACAACGCTGTCCATCCCGGTGGGCCGTTCCGTGCTGCTCTGCGCCGGGCCCATCGCGGGCGAGAAGGACTGGCTCGGGGTCGTGCTGCTCCGGGTGACGCTGACCGGCCAGGCAGGGACCGATGAGACCGTTTCGACCGAAAAACGGCAGATGCGGATGTTCGATGTCTCCAGCCTCACCGCCATGATGGGCGACTTCCCGGGCCCATCGCTCTCCATGGGATCGGATGAAGCGGGAGGAGGCCCTTCGACGGCGTTTTCGCCGCCGATGGAAGAGGGCCGGTCGATCACTCCCGAGGAACTGCTCGCCGCCATCAAGGAAAACGTGGCCCGCGATTCGTGGAAGAACGTGAGGAACAAGCTGTCGCTGATGGGCGACCAGGTCGTCGTCGTCCAGTCGCCGGCCGTGCTGGATGAAATCGCGAAGTTCATCGCGGTTGCCGCCCCGGCGCGGAACCGCATCATCGGCGTCGAGGCCGTGCTGGTGGGCCTGGACGAAGCGGCCTGGACCGCGCGGCGCGCTTCGCTTTCCGGCGCTTCGCCCTCCGAGGACGCCCTGAAGGACCTGCTCGCGGCGGCGCTGAAAGGCGGCGGGGTCCGGATCGTGAGCAGTGCGCGCGGAGCCGGAATGAGCGACCAGCGGTTCCACGTGTGGGCCGGTGGCGCGCAGGCCTTTGTCCAGGACGACGATGTTGAGATCGCCCAGGGCGCCGCAGCGACGGACCCGGTCATCGGCATCCTCACGACAGGGTGCGTCCTCGACATCCGCCCGACGCTGGCGGGGGACGGGAAGCGGATCGCGGTGGAGTTGCGCCCGCAGTTCAACGCGGCGCAGAGCCCGGAGACGTTTGACCCGAAGGCCGTGAACGTCGGGAAGATCCAGAAAATCAGGGCGTCGGTCTTCAAGGTGCAGACGCAGCTCTACGTGCCGGACGGGGGATGGAACCTCGTCGGCGTGGCGACCGGTACCGCCGGGGGAAAGCGCGAAATTCTCGCGATGCTGGTCCGTGCCCGCTCCATGGAGGCCAAGTAACGTGAAACTCACACTTGCGATCGTCCTGGCCGCGGCGTGTCTCGCCGCCGCTGAAGACAAGGTCGTGATGCACATCTACGACGTCAGCTCATTGACGCTGAAAATCACAAATTTCAAGGGAGTCCCCGTCGGCTTCGACGCGATGGGCGTCAGCAACGACGGCGACATGGGAGCGATCGGGATCGGGACTTCGGGGGGTGAAGAAGAAGGAACGGCGATCCCCGGCGAAGATCTCAAGATCATGATCTCGCAGAACGTCGCCCCCGGGACCTGGGACGCGGCGCAGCATTCGATCGACTACCGGAACGGGACGATCGTCGTCATCCATACGCAGGCCGTGCAGGACCAGGTAAAGAAGTTCCTGGATGTCATGCGCAGCCGGAATCTCCGCAACGTGGTCATCGAGGCCGAGGTGTTCGAACTCGCACCGGGCACGCTCGACGCCCCGGCCGGCACCGTCCTGACCGACGAGCAGATCAAGGCCGTCGATGCCGCGGCCGCCGATCCCGCGAAAGGCCGCCACCTGGCTTCCCTTCGCGCCTGCGGCCTCAATACCCAGCACTTCAATGCCGCCGCACTGAGCCAGGAAACCTACCTGAGGGATTTCGACGTCGAGATCGCCCAGAACCAGGCCATTGCCGACCCCGTCACCGGCGTGCTTTCCGCAGGATTCGTCCTCGACGTCCTCCCCACGATTTCCCCGGACGCGTCGCTCGTGCTCCTTCAGGCTTCCTTCTACTCCTCGGAAGCGCTGCCCATGCGGACCTTCCTCCCCGGCGGAACGTACCTCGGCACCCTCGAGGAACCCGACCAGGCCGCTTCCAGGACAAGGACCTCTCTCGTCATCCCGGTCGGCAAGTCCACCCTCCTTTCTTCCGCCGCGTACGAGGGTTCGGCCAACGGGTGGTCGCAGGTCGTCCTCGTACGTGCGACCGTCGCCGGTGAAGCGCCGCTTCCCTATCCGAAGAGCGGCAAGGCGACGGAAACGCGGCTGTTCGACACTCGCGCGGTGCTGTTCCGCCCGCAGGACTTCCCGGGCCCGAGACTCGGCGGAATCCACCCGGGGTCCCAGGGCGACAGCGGACCGAGCACGACGTTCATTCCGCCGGAGTCGGAGGAGAGCCTCCTGGTCAGTCCCGAGGCGCTGGAGGTGATGATCAAGCAGAATGTTTTCCCGGAGAGCTGGGTCGAGCGGGAAGGCGAAGTCCACATCAGCGTCACGGGCAACCGGGAACTGCTGGTAGTCCAGACGCCGGAAGCGCTGGACCAGATCGAAGCGCTTCTGGGCCGCCTGATGATCGAGCGCTCCCGCGTGGTTTCCGTCGATGCGTGGGTCCTCGCGCTTGATCCTGCAGTGTGGCGAGACCGCCGGGAGGCCCTCTCGGGGGAAATTGCCGATGGGTCGTGGAACGAGCTGATGGCCGCCGCCGCGAAGGGCACGGGAGCCCGCATCGCCGGCACGGCGCGCGGTGCGGGATTGAACGGGGAGCGGTTCCACACGGCGCGCGGCGTCATCCGCAGCCTGGTGATGGACTGTGACGTCGAGATTGCCCAGGGCGCGAGTTGCCTGGACCCTGTCGTCAGCTCAATCGCTGTGGGGATCTCGCTGGATGTGACGCCGGCCACGGTGGCGAACAGCGGGCAGGTGCAGCTGGACCTTCGCCCGACGATCGTCCTGGGCGGAGAGCCCGTTTCGTTCCAGATGAAGGAGAAGGCCGGCCTCCTGCAGGCGACGACGCTCTCGGACTTCGGCGTTCGCACCCAGATGCTGGTGGACGCCGGAAAACCGGCGCTCGTCGGGATCGCGACGCGCGAGGACGGGGGGAAATCTGAAGTGCTGCTCCTGTTCGTGAAAGCGACGGTGACCGACCCGAAATGACGATCCGTACCGATGCGAACGAGGCGGGGGCCGCGAAAGCGGTCCCCGTTTTTTTGATGCGGAGATGCGCTTCCACGAAGTTAGCCGGGAATAACTTTTGGCTTGCGGACGTTCATTGGAATGCGAACTGCAACACCCCTCACCACGGGAGACCATCATGATCCAGATCCGCAAATCGGGCGAACGCGGCCACGCCGACCACGGCTGGCTCAACGCACGCCATACCTTCTCGTTCGCCGACTACCGCGACCCGAAGCATATGCAGTTCCGCGCCCTGCGCGTGATCAACGAGGATCGCGTCGCCGCCGGCGCGGGATTCCCGACCCACCCTCACCGCGACATGGAAATCCTCACCTGGGTCCTGGAAGGCGCTATCGCCCACAAGGACTCCACCGGCGGCGAGGGCATCCTCCGCCCCGGCGAAATGCAGCACATGTCCGCCGGCACCGGCGTCCGCCACTCCGAATTCAACGCCTCCAAAACAGAGGCGCTTCACCTTCTCCAGATCTGGCTCATCCCCGCCAAGGAAGGGATCGCCCCCTCGTACGACCAGAAACCGTTTCCCGGCCGCGGACTCGTCCTCACCGCTTCACAGGACGCCCGCAAGGGCTCCCTCCGGATCCACCAGGACGCCGACGTCTGGGCCGCCCGCCTCGCAAAAAACGAGGAGGCCCGGCTGCCGCTCCGCGACGCACGGTATGCCTGGGTACAGGTGTCGAAGGGCTCGATGTCGGTGAACGGAAAGATGCTGGAGCAGGGGGACGGCGCGGCGCTGGCGGGCGAGAGTGAAGTGGTGTTGAAGGGTTCGGAGGAGTGCGAGGCGCTGGTGTTCGACCTGGCTTAAAGAAAAGGCGCTTCGCGAACGCGGAAAAGCGCGGAAACGTCACGCGGAAAAGCGCTGCAAAACAGCGACATGCAGTGCTTTTCCGCGTTCCGCATTTTTTATTTCAACTGCCCCGCCGCTTCCTTCCCCGCGTCCGTCCCGGCCGCCCACCTGGCGATTTCGCGATACGCCTCCGGGCGGGCTTCGTCCAGCCCCTTCGCAATCCTCAGCCCGAGCACGGCGGCCCTCTCGAGCAGGCGCGTCCCTTCCCCTGACCATTTCAGGCACAGGTCGCACGCCGCCCACGCGTCGTCCCATTTCCTGAGGCGGAAGCGCGCGACAGCGAGATTGAACGCAGTGTCGGCACGCGGTTCGAGCTCGAGGGATTTCTCGAGGGCGGGAAGGGCTCCGGCGGGGTCGTCGAGCTCGAGGAGGACTGCGCCGAGTTCCGACTGGCCCTCGGCGTGGGTCGGGGAGGCGGCAAGGAGTTCGCGGAGAAGGTTGCGGGCCTCCGCCAACCGGCCTTCGCTTCGGTAGCGGATCGCGCGCTCCAGGTCGGTGTCGCGTTTCTGCTGGAGCCACTGCACGATCCAGAGGCACCGCTGTGCGGCGAGGCGGACGTCGGGCCCGGGATCTGGTTTCGCAGGAAGCGACTCCAGCGCCTTTCGCGCTTCCGGAAGGCGCCCCGCCGCGACCAGGTCCGCGGCGTCGAGAAGTTCCTGGGGGACTTTCCCGGTGGGATTGGCGAGGACGACCACGAAGCGGAGGCAGCGGGAGTCCGCTTCGAACACCCGGTCAAAGCGGGGAGCGCGGCCGTCCTTGACCTCGTCCTGGCGCAGTTGCAGCAGGGTCAGGAACCAGCAGCCGTCGGAAGGCGCGGTCCAATCGACTGGAGCGCCGTTCGCGGGAACCTCGATGAGCGGTTCGGGCGGCAAGTCTGCGGGGTCGCCGGATCCCGGGGCGACGAGGTGCTGCGCCTCGATCCAGCACGATCCGTTCTCGAGCGTCACGCGGGGGGCCGCGCCGAGGTTCGCGGTCCGGGTCGGGGCCCGCTGCAGCACGGGGGGATCTGCGGCGACGGGCGCGGCACAGGCCAGCGCCCATGCCGCTGCGGCGAGGAAAAGAACCGTTCGGGCCAGGAATCCCGGGCGCATCCTTGAGGCTCCGCTGTGCAAGGGCGAGGTCGGGGAACGCGGTGCTTTGACGCGCCGCTTCAGCGCGGATAGAGTCCGCCCCATTATGCGCCAAGAAACCCTCGATCAGTTCTGTGAAAAGCTGGCGGCGAAGACGCCGACCCCGGGCGGCGGTTCCGTCGCCGCGTTGTCCGGCGCCCTCGCGTGCTCCCTCGGCGCGATGGTCGCGCGGTTCTCGAAGGACGACGCCACCGCGGCCCGCTGGGACGCCCAGCGCAGCCGCTTCCTCGACCTCATCCTCGAGGATTCGCAGTCGTACGACGGCGTCTCCGCCGTCTTCAAGCTCGCCAAGGACGACCCGGCGCGGCCGGGGCGGATGCAGGAAGCGCTTCTCAAGGCCGCGCAGCCGCCCGCCGAGGGGCTGAGGCTGATCGCGGCCTTCGCGGCGGAGCTGGCGGAGTTTGCGCCCAAGGCGAAAGGTTCGGTCTCAAGCGACCTCGCCGTGGCGGCGTACG
>JAIOPR010000263.1 GCA_021413805.1 Planctomycetota bacterium | reverse complement strand
TGGTGGCCGTTGCGGTGACGTTTACCCTTGGGCTGCTGATCGGCGGCATTTCGGGGTACTTCCGGGGCACGACAGATGTCGTCACTCAAAGACTGATCGAGATGATCATGCTGCTTCCGGGTTTCTACCTCATGCTGGGTCTGCGAGCCGCGCTTCCGCCAGGAATCAGTCCACCCAAGATGTATTTCGCGATCGTGCTCATTCTTTCCTTTATCGGGTGGGCCGGCCTGGCGCGGACGATCCGCGGCATGGTGCTTTCGATTTCGCAGAACGATTACGTGATGGCTTCGAAGGCGCTCGGCGTTGGCAGTTTCAGCATCATCACGAGGCATATCCTCCCGCAGACGATGTCTTACGCGATTTATGTCATTGCCATGGCGGTCCCCGGATTCATGCTTGCGGAGTCGGGGCTCTCATTCCTGGGGCTCGGGATCCAGGAACCCTACGCGTCGTGGGGCAATATGCTGCAGGCCGCGCGCAGCACAAACGACATCAAGCTCCATCCCTGGGTTCTACTACCGGGCTTCATGATTTTCGTCACCGTCGTCGCTTTCCAGTTCCTCGGGGATGGCCTTCGTGACGCCCTCGATCCTAAGACTATCCTCCGCGCGAAAAAGGAAGCCGCTTGACCGAAACGCCCCTCCTCGAGCTCCGCAACCTCCAGGTGCAGTTCCCGACCTACGACGGCGTCGTGCGCGCCGTGGACGGGGTTTCGTATTCGATTCCGAAGGGGAAGGTGCTGGGCCTCGTGGGCGAGTCGGGGTGCGGGAAGTCGGTGACGGCGTTCTCGACGCTGCGGTTGATCCAGAATCCCGGGAAGATCACCGGCGGGGACATCCTCTTCGACGGCAAGTCGCTCCTTAGCCTCTCGGAACCCGAGATGCGCGCGATCCGCGGCAACCGGATCTCGATGATTTTCCAGGAGCCGATGACGTCGCTCAACCCGGTGTTCACCGTCGGGAACCAGATTTCGGAAGCGGTCGTCCTGCACCAGCGCGTTTCGTGGAAGGAAGGCCGGAACCGCGCGATCGAGATGCTGCGCAAGGTCAAGATCCCGAACCCCGAGCAGCGCGTGGACGACTACCCGCACCAGATGTCGGGGGGCATGAAGCAGCGCGTCATGATCGCGATGGCGCTGGCTTGCAACCCAAAGCTCCTGATCGCCGACGAGCCCACGACCGCGCTGGACGTCACCATCCAGGCGCAGATCCTCGACCTCATGCGCGAACTCCAGAGCGAGCTCGGCATGTCCATGCTCATCATTACCCACGACCTCGGCGTCGTCGCCGAGATCGCCGACCATGTCGCCGTGATGTACGCCGGCAAGGTCGTCGAGTACGCCCCCGTCGAGGACCTCTTCGCCAACCCTCTCCACCCCTACACCGTCGGCCTGTTCCGCTCCAAACCCAAGCTCGGCGAACGGCGCGAGCGCCTCCAGGCCATCGAGGGCGCCGTTCCCAATCCGCTTCATTTCCCCCCCGGCTGCCGTTTCCACCCGCGATGCCCGCGGGCGGTGCCGGAGTGCTCTCGCGCTGAACCGCCCCTTCGCGAGATCCGCAGGGCCCACACGGCGGCGTGCATCGTGATCTGAGGAACGGATGCCCCTTCTCGAAGTCAAAAACCTCGTCAAACACTTCCCCGTGAAGAAGGGCGTTTTTTCACGGACGGTGGCGCAGGTGCGTGCGGTGGACGGGGTGAGTTTCGGGATTGAAGCGGGGCGGACGCTGGGGCTGGTGGGGGAGTCGGGGTGCGGGAAGACGACGGTGGGGAGGACGCTCCTGAGGCTGATCGAGCCGACGAGCGGGCAGGTGAATTTCCAGGGCGAGAACGTGACGAGCCTGTCGGGGTCGGCGCTTCGCGACATCCGCAAGCACATGCAGATCATTTTCCAGGACCCGTATTCGAGCCTGAATCCGCGGATGACGGTGGGGTCGATCGTGGAAGAGGGGATGAAGATCCACGGGCTGGGGGACAAGGCGGAGCGGCAGGCGAAGGTGCGGAAGTTGTTGAAGGACGTGGGGCTGATGGAAGAGCACATCAACCGGTATCCGCACGAGTTCAGCGGGGGGCAGCGGCAGAGGATCGGGATTGCTCGGGCGCTGGCGGTGGAGCCGAAGTTCATCGTGTGCGACGAGGCGGTGAGCGCGCTGGACGTGTCGATCCAGGCGCAGGTGGTGAATCTGCTGATGGCCCAGAAGAAGGCGCGGGGGCTGAGCTCCCTGTTCATCTCGCACGATCTGTCGGTGGTGGAGCACATCGCGGACGACGTCGCGGTGATGTATCTCGGCGAGATCGTGGAGTCGGCGCCGAAGGACGCGCTGTTCCGGAACCCGCTTCATCCGTACACGCAGGCGCTTCTTTCGGCGGTGCCGCAGCCGGACCCGGCGCTTCGGAAGACGCGGATCATCCTGACGGGGGACGTGCCGAGCCCGGTGAATCCGCCGTCGGGGTGCCGCTTCCACCCCCGGTGCCCGAAGGCGATGCCGGAGTGCCAGGTGATGGTGCCGCCGGCGTTCGACCAGGGCGAGGGGCACATGGTGAAGTGCCTGCTGTACGACCCGAAGTTCGCGGGGTTGAGGACGCCGGCAAACCCGGACCTGGTCTCGACGGGGGACCTTGCGCCGGGCGTGCGGGAGCTGCAGAAGAAAAAAGGTGGCACGAGCGCGGGGATCGACCGCGGGACGGTGCAGAACGAGACGCGCAAGCCGCCGCCGGGTGCCGCGTGGCCCTCGCCGCCGGCGCGGAGCCCCGCCGCCGACAAGCCGTTCCAGGACCCGGCGCCGGCGGAGGACCGCCGCCTGCCGGACGTTTCCGAGATGGACGCGGCCGTTGCGAAAGTTTTCGGCGCCGCGCCGGCGGACTCGGACGACCTTGCGGGCGAGTTCCCGCTCGACGGGCCGCCGACCTCGGAATCCCCGACACCCGTCGTGCTCCACCCGCCGGATGTCCCGGGGGAAAAGAAAAAGCGGACCCTGCTCGACGACGACTTCGAGGATCCGCCGCCTGGGCCTGGTGAAGAGCCGCCGACCAGGATGCCGGACTGGTTGCAGTAGACCCGCGAGTTCCGGTCTCCTTCAGGAATTTCCATGCGCGCTTCCATGAGCCGGGTCCTCGTCGCCGCCGTCACGTTTCTCACAGCCGGGATTCCGGCCGCCGCGGAGGACGCTTCGCCTTACCGCACGTTCGACCAGCTGGCGACCAGTCTGCGTGCCGCCGCCGGGGCGGGGGGCGCGGCCCGGGTGAGCGTGATGGGGAAGTCGAGCGAAGGGCTTGACGTGCT
Organism: Planctomycetota bacterium; assembly: GCA_021413805.1. Taxonomy (GTDB): domain Bacteria; phylum Planctomycetota; class MHYJ01; order WSZJ01; family WSZJ01; genus WSZJ01. Next base: position 7,178 of record JAIOPR010000263.1, on the reverse strand, counting down.
GCTGGTCACGATCGGCACCGGGAAGGACGTGGACCGCCGCCCCGCGGTGCTCGTGATCGCGGGAGTCGAGGGGGACGGGGTTGCGGGAAGCGAGATTGCGGCGCGGCTGGTCGAAGAACTGGCGAAGGCGGGCGACGAGCGGACGGCGAAGCTGCTGGCCGAGCGCACGATCTTCGTGATCCCGCGCCTGAACCCGGACGGCATCGAGCGGTATTTCGGCGCGGGGAAGCGGCAGGACGCGGGGACGGCGCGGAAATGGGACGAGGACCGGGACGGCGCCGAGGACGAGGACGGGCCGGACGATCTCGACGGGGACGGGGTGATCCTGATGATGCGTGTGGAAGATCCCGCGGGGGAGTGGGTCGCGGACGAGAAGGACGCGGGATTCATGCGGAAGGCGGACCTCGTGCGTGGCGAGCACGGCGCGTGGAAAGTGATGACCGAGGGGAAGGATGACGACGGCGATGGTGCGCTGAACGAGGACGGGCCGGGGGGAGTGGACCTCAACTCCAATTTCACCTGGAACTACCGCTTTCACGGGCCGCGCACCGGCCCCTACCAGGTCAGCGAGCCCGAGAGCCGCGCGGTGATGGACTTCGTCGCGGCGCACCCGAATATTGAGGCGGCCTTCACCTTCTCCTCGAACGACAACTGCGTGAGGCAGGTGGCGCCCGCGCCGCCGCCGAACCCGCTTCCCGATCCCGGCAGCCCCGTGATGGCCCTCGACGCGGGAGATGCGCTGTGGTTCGCGAAATCGGCGGAGACGTACCGCGGGAAATTCGGGCGCGACCGGATCGACCCGGCTCCTTTCCGTGAAGGCGGGCTCGCGGAGTGCCTCTATTTCCACTGGGGAATCCTGTCGCTCAGCTCCCCGGGGTGGAGCGTTCCCTGGAAGGCCGGCGACGCGAACGGCCTCGCGAACGAGGACGGCCCTTCCCGCGAAGCCCGCTGGGCCCACCGCTGGATGCGCGAAAACCGGGCTTCCGAATGGGTCGAGTGGCACGCGGTCACCCACCCGGACTTCCCGGGGAAGAAAGTCGAGGTCGGCGGCTGGAAGCCTTTCTCGTCCATCCTTCCGCAGGCGTCCTCGCTGGATTCCCTCGCGACCAAGCACGCCGATTTCGTGCGCGAAATGCTCGAGGCGTTTCCGCGGGTTGCGGTGAAGGGGCTCGCCGCAAAGAAGCTCGACGCCGCGCTCTGGGAGATCACCGCCACTGTTACAAACGACGGCGCTTGGCCGACAGCGCTTCGGCAGGGCGAGCGGACCCGGCGGGCGCGGGCCGTGAGGATCGACGTGGTGCCGGCGGTCGGCGAGGTCGTGGCCGGCGAGCGGACGACGCTGGTGCCGGTGCTGGCGCCGGGCGGGGTGAGGGAACTGAAGTGGGTGGTGAAGGCCGCCGAGGGCACCGAAGTCGAAGTGAAGGCGGAGACGGACCGGGCGGGCGCGGCGACGGCGAAAATGACGCTGAAATAACGAGGCGGCGGACGAGGGAGATGACCCGATGCTGAAACGTTTGATCATGCTGGCGCTGCTCGCGGCGACGGCCGGGGCGCAGGACCTCGGGGCTCGGGGCGCTCCCGCGAACGCAAAGGTCGAAATCCGCTGGGACCGCTTCTATGACAACAAGGAACTCGGCGAGCTGATGGAAAAGCTCGCCGCGGCGTTCCCCGGCCTGACGAAGCTGCACGCCGTCGGCGTTTCCGTCGGCGGCCGCGCGATCAGGGCCATCGAGGTCACGAATTTCGCGAAAGGCGACGCGGCGCGGAAGGCCGGGTTCTACATCGACGGGAACATCCACGGGAACGAAGTGCAGGGGGCGGAGGTCGCGCTCTACACCGCCTGGTACCTGCTCGAGAACTACGGGAAAGTCGCGATGGTGACCGAGCTCATGGACACCCGCGTGTTCTACATCGTCCCCACGATCAATCCCGACGGCCGCGACTCATTCCTGCACGACCCCAACGACGCGCACTCGCTCCGCGGCGGCGTCATGCCCTGGGACGAGGACGGCGACGGGCGCTTCGATGAGGACGGCAACGACGACCTCGATGGCGACGGGAACATCACGCAGATGCGCCGCCGGAACCCGCACGGGCGGTGGAAGACCGACCCGAAGGAACCGCGGCTGCTCGTGCCGTGCGAAGCGGACGAGGAGGGCGAATTCGACCGGCTGGGCGAAGAGGGTCTCGACAACGACGGCGACGGGGAAGTGAACGAAGACGGCCCGGGCGGGTACGACCCGAACCGGAACTGGCCCACGGACTGGCAGCCGCCGTACGTCCAGGGCGGGGCGCACGACTACCCCTTCAGCCTTCCCGAGACCCGCGCCGTCGGGAAGTTCTTCATGGACCGACCCAACATCGCCGGTGCGCAGAGCTACCACAACAACGGCGGGATGATCCTGCGCCCGCCGGGGCAGCAGAACGCCGTCGTGCAGGGCGGCGACGTCGGCGTCTACGACACGCTCGGCAGGAAGGGCGAGCAGATGCTCCCGGGCTACCGGTACATGATCCTCTGGAAGGATCTCTACACGGTCTGGGGCGGCGAAGTGGACTGGCTGTACTTCGGCCGCGGCGTCATCACGTTCACGAACGAGCTCTGGACCGAGGCGAACATGTTCCGCACGGCCGTTGCCGGACCCTGGGCAGACACCCGCGCCGACCGGGCGCGTTTCGACCGGCTCCTGCTCCTGAAAGATGCCTTCGTGGACTGGAAGGCGTTCAAGCACCCGACATACGGCGACGTCGAGATCGGCGGGTTCAAGAAGAACTTCGGGCGCACGCCGCCGTCATTCCTGCTGGAAGAAGAGTGCCACCGGAACATGGCGTTCACGCTGTTTCACGCCGACCAGATGCCGAAGCTCTCGCTGGACGCGCCGGACGTCAAGTCGCTCGGCGACGGTCTTTTCAAGGTCCGGGTCACCGCCCGCAACGCGCGGATCATCCCTTCCCGCACCGGCCAGGACGTCGTCGCGAAGATCTCGCGCCCCGACGAGCTCACGATCGACGGCGTCACGGCGCTGTCCGCGGGAATCGTCCGCGACCGCGATTTCAACCGCGTCGATTTCCAGCCCGGCAAGCCTTCGCGCATCCGCATCGAGGCCGTCCCCGGGATGGGGGAAGCGACGGTCGAGTGGATCGTGAAAGGCCACGGCGACTTCCGCGTCACGCTCGATTCCGTGAAGGGCGGAGTCGTCGAGGTCACCGGGAAAGTGCCGTAAAGGGCCTGCCGGTTACCTGCCGATCGCGAGGCTCGCAGGCCCCTGCGTCCCCACGATCAGGACTTCCTTGAAGCCCGCTTCCTTCATCCACGCCCGGTAGTCGCTCTCCCGGTAGGTGTTGCCCTCCTTCGTGTGGAGCATCATGTTCATCGCGAACATGAGGGCGAACGGCGGGCCGCCGCGCTCGTCGTTGACGATGAAGTCGTTCACGACGAGCGACCCGCCGGGCTTGAGCGCGCGGCGGAACTTCTTGAAGATCTCGACGTTCGTCGCCGGGCTTTCCTGGTGCGCGATATGCGAGTAGACGACCACGTCCCACGCGGCGGTGCCGTAGTCGAGCTTGTGGATGTTGCCGTCCAGGGTCTTGAAGCGATCGCCGACGCCGAACGAGGCGACGATGCCCTTGGCGATGCGATTGACGCCGGGCCAGTCCGCCTGCGTCGCCGTCGCTTTCGGGTTGGCCTGCAGCATGACCGCGCTGAACGCTCCCGAGCCGCCGCCGACGTCGAGGATCGACGCCGCCCCCGCCTTCGCGAATCCCAGCGCCCCGACCGCGGCCTGCGCGCTCGGCACCGCCAGGGGCGCAATCGCCGGCACCAGTTCGTGCCAGAACGGGTTGTCCTCAACTTCCGGAAGCGGGGGCATCGTGGATCCCCCGGCCTTCACGGCGTCGGGGAGCTTCGCCCAGTCGCTCGTCGCGAAATCGGCGATCATCAGTTTCGCGAACGCGCCGAGGTACGGCGGCTTTCCCTCGACCAGGAACGCCGTCGCTTCAGGAGAATTCGTGTACTGGCCTCCCGCCACCGTGATCAGCCCGAGCCCCGTGAGTCCGTCGAGGAGCGCTTTCATCCCGCGCACCGACGTCCCCGTCACTTTCGCCAGGTCCTCCGCCGTCCGCTTGCCCTTCTCGATGTGACCGAAGACCTTGAGCGAGGCCCCGGCGCCGAGAAACGCGGACGCCCACGAGCCGGTGATCAACTGCATGATTCCTGCGGGGGAGGGAGGCGGGTTTGTGGCGTTCATGGGAGCTCCTGGGGGTTGAAGGGACGGAAATTTTAACCGGACACGGGGACTTTGTGCAGATTTCGGAATTCGAGAGATCCAATCCTGACCCGGCCGCGTAGGTATCGCGAAAGGCTCAGGAAGTTCCCGTTCCGGCGGCTCCCCCAGGAGGGTCCGCCCCCCAACCCGTCGTGTTCACGCCCACGGACGCTTCACCGCTCCGGGGGGCGAACGTAGCTTTGTTCACCTATTTCAGGAGAGCCATTCGATGAAACGGATTCCATTGCTGGGCGCCCTCGCTTCGGCGCTCGCCCTTGTCCTGGCCCACACCTCGCCGGTGGACGCTTCGAGCCACCGCGAAGCGCCGGCCATCACGGAGGACCCGTGCGTGGACTGCACGGACGTCTATTCGTTCGTGAGCCCCGACGCGCCCTCGAAGGTCACGCTGATTGCGAATTACATTCCTTTCGAAGAGCCCTCCGGCGGCCCGAACTATTTCAAGTTCAGCGACACGGCGCTGTACGAGATCCACATCGACAACGACGGCGACGCGATCGAGGACATCACGTTCCAGTGGAAGTTCACGACGACGACGAAGTCGAGCGCGACGTTTCTCTACAACACCGGGGCGATCACGTACTCCGCCGGCGGCGATACCTACACGAACCTGAACGTCGAGCAGCGGTACACGCTGACGCGCATCGACGGGCCGCGCCGGACGGGGACTGAAACGGTCCTCGGGACGAACATCCTCGTGGCGCCGAACAACGTCGGGACGAAGTCGATCCCCGGCGGATATGCACCGCTGGCCGCAGCGGCGGTCAAGGCGCTTCCCAGCGGAATCACCTGCTTCGCCGGGCCGCGCGACGACCCGTTCTACCTGAACCTGGGCCGCGCGTTCGACCTGGTGAACATCGACCCCGTGATCCCCGGCGGCACCGACGCGCTGGGCGCGCCGCTTCCCAGCGGGCCGACGAAGGACGATCTCGCCGGTTTCAACTGCCACACGCTGGCCTTGCAGATCCCGATCACGGCGCTCACGCCGGGCTCGACGGGGACGACCGCGGGAGCGACGCCCACCGGCGCCACCGACCCGAACGCGATCATCGGTGTCTGGTCCACGGCGAGCCGCCGCCAGGTCATCCTGAACCGCCTGAACGGCAAAGACCAGTACACCGGCGGCGCCTGGGTGCAGGTTTCGCGCCTCGGCATGCCGCTCGTCAACGAGGTCGTCATCCCGCGCGCCGACAAGGACAAGTGGAACAACTCGGAGCCGAAGGACGACGCCCAGTTCCTGACGTACGTCCAGAATCCTGAGCTCGCCGGCATCCTCGTCTCGCTCTTCGGCATCACCGTTCCCGCCAACCCGCGCGCCGACCTGGTGACGGTGTTTTTGACCGGGATCACGGGGGTGAATGCGAAGGGCGTCCCGTGCGAGTACCAGCGCCTGAACATGCTGATCGCCCCGACGGTCGGGGCGCTGAACCGGATGGGCGTGCTGCCGGGCGACTCGCTCGCGGCGCAGCTCGACGGCTACCCGAACGGGCGTCGCCTCGGCGACGACACGATCGACATCTCGCTCCGCGCCGTGGCCGGCGGGTATGCCTTCACCGCGCCGACCGACATCTTCCCGAACAACAAGCTCGGCGACACCGTGATCTCCAACGACCTGCCTTTCGGCGCCACATTCCCCTACCTCGCTTCGCCGCACGACGGTGTGTCGCGGCAGCACGACAACGAGTAACGCCATGAAACACCTCCGCTGGTTCGCGCCGGTTCTCCTGGCCCCCGTGGTCGCCGCCGCTTCGTGGATCTCCCACGAACGCCCGGCGGCCGCGGGGGGGCCCGTCGCCCGCGATGTCTCCGGCCCGCTCGCCCTGGGCGCCGTGGACACGCAGCGGGGGCTGCCGGCACGCGCCAAGGAAGACCCGGCGATTGCCGAGAAGCGGCTTCGCGTGTCGCAGGCGCTTCAGAAGCACGAGTTTCGCCGCGTTCCCGCCCTCGTCGATGACCTTCGCAAGCTCGCGCCCCGCGATCTCTGGTCCATGGGAGCCCTGTCCGACGCCCTCGTGGAAATGGGAGAGATCGAGAAGGCCGAGCAGGAACTCCAGCGGTTCATGGACATCAAGCCCTGCGCCGCCTCCTATACCCGCGCCGCCTGGCTCCTTCACCTGAGGGGCGATGCCTCGAGGGCGGAAGAGACCATGGCGCTGGCGTGGGAGTGTTTCCAGGCAAAGGACATCGATGCCCGGGCATGGGTCCAGTCGGAACTCGGCGACCTGGCGTGGCAGCGGGGAGACCTCGATGCCGCCCGGGCGCGTTTTGAGGCTGGTTTGCGTGTGAAGCCCGGGCACGTCGCGTCGCTCGCCGGGCTGGCCCGGATCAAGGCAGCGAAGGGCGATTTCGCGGGGGCCGCTTCGGATCTCGAAGCGATCGCCGACAACCCGATGCTGTTCAGTGAGCTGGCATTCGTGCAGCGGAAGGCGGGCAACCCGGATCTCGGGGAGTTCGACCTTCGGCGCGGGCGTCAGCTGGGCGATCTCGATCCGCTTTCGGCCCGGTCTCTGTCCCTTCTTCTTTCCGACCACGGTCTCGACCCGGAACGCGCGGTCCAGCTGGCGCAGGGCGAAGTCGCGGCTCGGCCGGGGATCCATTCGTGGGACGCGCTCGCCTGGGCGTTCTGCGGGGCAAAGAAGTTCGACGAAGCCTGGGAAGCCGCCTTGCGGGCAACCGCTTTCGGCACCGAGGAGCCTGTCCTGCTTTTCCACGCCGGCATGGCGGCAGCGGGCTCGGGCCACCCCGGGGAAGCCCGCCGGTTGCTCGGCCGGACGCTCGAGCTCAATCCTTCCTTCCACCCCGCGTTCGCGGACCTGGCCCGCGCAACGCTTGCAACCCTTGAGGAGAAGTCCCGATGAAATGGAAGCTCGCCCTCGTTGCGCTCGCCGCCCTCGCCGT
>JAIOPR010000262.1 GCA_021413805.1 Planctomycetota bacterium | reverse complement strand
GTGGAACGCGTACTGGAACGAGTTCGCGGGGAAGGCGGGGAAGACCGACGCGGAGTGGCAGGCGCGGGTGAAGGAGCTTGGGGCGGGCGGGTAGGGAATCGGCGGCTATCATGTCGCGATGCGCCGAATCGCCACCGGTCTCGTGCTGTGCGCCGTGCTGCTGGCCGCCTGCGGAAAGAAGACGCCGGATCCTTCGCCGCCCTCATCGCCTCCTCCCGCAGGACCGTCGCCGACGACGATCGGCCCTTCCGGCGGACATGTCGAATCCGGCGGCGCGCGCCTGGAAATTCCCGCGGGGGCGATGGAAACAGAAGCGACGTTCGGGCTGCGCGAAACGTCTGCGCCGCCTTGGGTGCACAAGTGCGGGCCGGCGATGGAGATCGCGACGGACCGGGCGAACTTTGCGAAGCCGGTGACAGTCGTCTTCCCGGTGCATTTTCCGTCCGGCGCGGCCACGGGGGAGGTCAGCGCGATCCTGATGTTCGGCGGCGTCTCGGAGCGCCTGCGCGGCGGCGAACTCGACGCCGCGGCCGGCACGTTCACGATCAAGATCGATCGGCTCTTCCCCATCGCCAATGGCGACTCGGCGCCGGGCGACCCGAACTTCGCCGCCTTCCCGACCATCGTCCCCAACGTCGATCCTTCCCAGCGCGTCGTGCTCCCGAAGGAGGACGGGGTGGAGTACGTGTACCTGAAATCGGTTGAGGAAGAAGCGCTGAAGCTGCTGCCGGATGTGAAGGAGGCGATTGCGAAAGGCCGGGCGGCGTACGCGGCGATGCATTTCAAGCTGCCGGCGGAGCTGCACGTGGGACTCCGGCCGCTGGCGCCGACGGCGGGGGCGCATTCGTTCGGGGGGGACTCGATCGAGGTGAACACGGCGCATCCGTCGAACAACCGCCGCTCCTCCCTCGAGTCGTCGATCATGCACGAGATGGCCCACCTGGTGCAGCAGACGGCGAAGATGGACAACCTGCGGGCGCTTCACGTGGAACTGAACATGAACACCGTGCACCCGGAAGTCGGGCGCTGGGTGGACGAAGGGACGGCGGAGTTCTTCTCGACGAAGATCTGCCCCAACTACACCGCCGACTTCATCCTCCGGCTCCGCCGCGATTTTCCGCTTCAGCCGATCCGCCGCTGGAACGATCCCGACTGCCACGAGTACGCGATGGGGATCTTTTTCTGCTGGCTCGACACCCTGTACGACGGCACTGAACTCATCCGCGAGGTCTACAGGATCCACATGACCGCGCAGATCGTCGAGAGCACGCTCGCCGAGGACCGCGCGGCGCAGCGCGGCTCGTTCGACCCGCTCATCGTCCTCGACTCGGTGCTCCAGAGGACCCCGGACCGCAAGGGACGACAGCGCAACCTCCGCGCGGTCTTCGCCGACTTCCTCCTCGCGCTTCTCTGGAAAAAAGACTTCGAGCCCGTCGCCTCGAACATGGTCAACGTCGAACAGGTGTTCGGTCCCGCCGGCCAGATCAAGCTCCCCGAGCCCGCAAACCGTCTCGACTGGGACCTGCCGGACGGGCCGGCCGAAGCGCGGGTCGCGAAGAAAACCGAAACGGTTTCGGGGGAGTCGTGGCAGATCGTGAAGGTGATCCAGATCACGAGCAAGACGATGCCGGCGAAGAAGGAAACGGGAGAACTGCGGATTTCACTGAAGACGCCCCGCAACATGCCGCAAAACAGCGCGGTGCTCATCGTGTTCCCGACGCGGAAAGTCCTGCAGGAGCCGGAGATCGGAAACGCTTCGACGCCCGTCCGGATCGCGGACTGGGACGAGTGCCGCTCGGCCACCGTCTGGGTCGTGGACGTGTCGCGCTACGGGAACTGGGACCTCGGGGTCACCGCGGAGTTCGTTCCCGTGTCGAAAACGACGGACACGAAGGAGTTCGTGCTCACGATGGACGACTTCTCCTCGGGGAACTGGCGGTTCACGCGCTTCTCGCACTTCAATGTGAAATTGAAGCGGGAGATGACGACCGAAGAAATGGTGAAGGCGCTGGAAGGGCCCGACAAGGACAAGCACGAGTCGCGCTGGATGCGCCTCGCGGTGGACATCGGCGGCGTGAAGTCCACGCTCTACGGGAAACTCGAGCTCTACCCCACGAACCGCTTCGGCAGCTTCGGCGGCGACGTGCACACCCCGTTCAAGGCCGGGAAGTACCAGGTCAGCGCCACGTGTCAGCTCTACGGGAAGACCCTGCAGGTCCTGGGCGAGTGCGAGGTCCCCCGCGACCCGAGGCACGTCGAGGAAGCGACGAAGGAGCTGGCGGAGCGCACGAAGAGCCTCGAGGGCTACAAGGCGCGGCTTGAGAAGACGAAAAAGGGGAGCCCGGAGGACCCGGGGTGGCTGAAGGAGCAGATCGTCAAGGACCTGCGGACAATCTTCGACCAGCAGCTCACTCTTCGCGACCTCGACGCGGCGCGGGAGGCGGCGAAAGAAGCCGCGAGTTACGGGCTCGCGCAGTACGAGCAGGGGTGCACGATGATGCTCGCCGAGCTCGCGCTGATCGACGGCGACCCGGCGACGTACGCGGACCTCACGAAGAACATCTCCCCCATCCGCAAGGAAGGCCCGAGTTATATCGCCGAGCACTTCGTCCGGGACCTCGACGACCGTGCAAACGGGTGGAAATGGTTCCAGGAGTACGCGAAGCAGCCGGGCGTGAATGCGCTGGTCCCGTTCCCGCGGCCGGATGAGGAGGTGCTGAAGTAGGCGAAGAGCGGGCGCCGAGCGACCGGCAAAGTTATCGGCATTAAGATCGGCATTGAAACCGGCATTTGCGTGGTCACGAAACAGCGTAAACGGCTTCCTCTGAAAGGCTTGTGCTTGATTTCAGACCGGCAATTCCGGCGGCAGTATCACCGGCACGGATGGGACGCAGATAACGGCCGATCACGCGGAAACGGCCGCGGATACGACTCTGCGAGGTACGGGTTGGCGACCGTAAGTCCGCCATGCAAAATAGAAGTCTGACTTCTAATTTGCACGGGCTCCTGCTTACCCTTTTGCTCCCCCGGACTTCTTAAGAGTTTTCTCCACATACGCCTTCACCGCCACGCCGATCTCCGGCGCGCACCACGCGTCCAGGATCTGCGGCCCGAGCTCTTCCTGGTCGCGATCGATCTTCTCGAGCGTGGCCGACCGGAGCTGAAATTTCGTGAGCGCGAACGCCCGCGCCGGGACGGCCGCGAAGGCGTTCGCCTGCGCCAGCGCGCGCGCGAACAGCTCCTCCGGCGCGACGAGCTCGTCCACCAGCCCCCGGGAGAGCGCTTCCTCCGGCCCCCAGGTCCGCCCGGTCAGGGCGACCTCCTGAAGCGCCGTCGGCGAGCAGACGTGGCGCATCATCCCGAGGGCCGCCGGCGGAAACGGGAAGCCGACGAGGATCTCGGTGACGCCAATCCTGAAGGCGCCGCGGGCCACGAGCCGCGCGTCGGCCGCCGCGGCGAGGACGCAGCCGCCGGCGAGGGCGTGGCCGTTGATTGCGGCGACGAGGGGTTTCGGGAAAGTGAAGGCGGCGCGAAGGGCGTCGTGAAGCGCGGGGAGGAGGCGGCGGATGTAGTCGGTGCCGCCCGCGGCGAGCTGAAAGAGATCGAGGCCCGCGCAGAAGATCGGGCCGTCGGCGGCGAGGACGACCGCGCGCGTTTCCGATTTCGCTTCGCGCACGAACGCCGCCTCGAGCTCCCGGAGCAGCGTGACGTCGAGCGCGTTCGCCTTTCCGTGCCGGAGGCGGAGGACGGTGACGGGACCGGCGGATTCGGTGATGAGCATTCGTCGTTACTCCTGCGGCTGCACAAAATTCGCATCCCGCGAAATCACCCAGCCGCGCTTCTCGCGCCGCCAGATCGACAGCGTCGGCCCCGCGAGCCGCATCGCTTTCGCTCCGCGCGCCGGCGTGATCGACACCTTGACGTCGCACCTCGTGTGCGCCCAGTCGCCGGAAACGACCACCTCGCGGACCCGGGCGCTTCCGTGAAATCGGTACGGCTTCTGCCCGTCCCCCGCGAACGCCTTCTTGCCGAAGGGCGGCTGGCCGGGGGTGATGAAGACGACGTCGTCGGCGAGGAGGGAGAGGACGGTCGGCATGTCGCCCGCCTTGGTGGCGGAGAGCCAGAGGGCGATGGCGTTGCGGATGGCGCGTTCGTCGCGAGTCATCGGGGGCTCCGAAAGATGGGAGACGAGGACTTCCGACAATGATACTTTCCCGGCATGAATCACGAGAAAAGTCGGATCGCCGGTCTCGCGGCCGCGGCCCTTGTCGCCGCGCTCGGCCCTGGCTGCGGCCCGCCGGACATCTCCCGCTCCCAGATGAACCCGCGCAAAGAGGCCGTGTACAAGTACGTGCAGAGCCTCTGCGAAAGCGACCAGAATTCCACCGTCATGGGCTCGGGCGCCGGCCCGCAGCACCCGGCGCGCTTCAAGCCCAACCCGCCGACGCTGGCGGACATGGAAGCGGCGATCGGGAAGGCGGACCTGAGCCAGGCGGAGCCGCCGTCGGCGCCGGAGGAAGGCAAGGAGCCGGCGGTGTGGACGGCGTACTGGTGGGAGAAGGATTCGACGTGGGAAGTGCCGGGGATCCACAAGAAAGGATTCCGGGAGATCATCATCGCGGGGTTTGCGAAGGACGGGCGGCTGGTGTCGCTGATGGTGTTGTGGCCGTACGGGTGTGAGCAGGTGGGGAGAAGTTCTTTCGAATGGAAGTGGATCGGCTGAGAGCGCGAGAACGGGCGTCCTTCGGCCCGCGACACCAGCCCGTCCGGCGCGAGCGCCCGTTCTCGCGCTCTCAGCCGGGGGAAAAATGACCTATTTTACCCGGGCGATATACAGGCCGATAAAATCCGGGTATAATAGCCCCCATGAACCCTGCATCGACTTACACCGCCTTTTCCGGACCCACGCTCGTCGCGTCCGGCCCGCTCCGCACCATCCTCCGCGCTGCCGTGGACTTTGTCCGCCAGCGCGAGGCCCTGCCTGTCCTGATCTTCGAAGACGCAACCGGACGCCAAGTCGATTTCGACCTGCGCGGGACTGTTGAAGAAGTCCTCGAGCGTGAAGCGCCGGAGACGAAGCACGACGGGCCGGGGCGGCCGCGGCTCGGCGTCGTCTCGCGCGAGGTCACCCTTCTCCCGCGCCACTGGGAATGGCTCGAGGGCCAGCCTGCCGGCGCTTCGGCCGCGATCCGCAGGCTTGTGGACGAGGCGCGGCTGGCCGACCCGGCTAAGGAAAAAGCGCGGCTCGCGGTGGAATCGGCGCACCGGTTCATGACGGCGATGGCGGGAGATCGCGCCGGATACGAGGAGGCGCTTCGCGCGCTTTATCGCGGCGACGGTCGGAAATTCGCGAGCGAGACGAAGGCGTGGCCGGCGGACGTCCGCGATCACGCTCGGCGGATGGCCGCGCCGGCCCTGGGGAAAGCGGCCGGGCGGAAGACCTGATCGATTGAACCTGCGCGGCGGGAATTCGTTCTTCGTAAGATGACGGTCCCGGGGAAAACCTGATTCGAGAGACGCCATGCACCGACTCCTCGTCCTGCCCTTCGCTGCCTTCCTCCTGGCGATCGCTTCGCCGCTCCGCGCCGAAGAGCCCGTCGCCGTGCTGGCCGAGATGTCCGACGGCAGCGTGGTGCGCGGGACGCTTCCCGAAGGGACGGAGTTCGTGCTGGTGGCCGGTGACAAGGAAACGAAAATCGCGGCGCGCGACGTGGTGCGGCTGGCGGTTTCAGTGTTTCGCGAAGCGGAAACGAGGGCGCTGGAGGCCGAGGTTTATAAATGGCGCCCGAAGCTGGCGGCGGACGACGTCAAGGAGCGCGACGCGGCCTCCGAGGCGCTGGCGGCTCTTCCCGGCACCGCGGCGCCATTCCTGACCGGGCTGATGTCGGATGCGGACCCGGAAGTCGTGATGAGGGCGCGGGCGGCTCGGAAGCTGGTGCAGGCGCGCGGCGGGCTGTTCGACTCGCGCGACTACGTGGCGCTGGACAAGCAGGTGCTGCGGGGCTGGCTCAAGCTGGAGAACGTCACGCTGAAGACCGACTTCGGCCCGATCGAAATCGCCCGCGCGGAACTGAGGACCCTTCGGCAGCCCGCCGCGCCGGAGGAAGTGGCAGCGCCGAAGGAAAACGAGTGGATGCCGCCGATGGCGCGGATGTTGCCGCCGGTAACACTGGTCGCTTTCCTGAAAGACGGGTCGCGGCTGGTCGGGCAGGTGCCTGCCGCCGCGCTCGCGCTCGTGGACGAGAACGGGAATGCCGTGCCGTCCGACCGCCTGATGTCGCTGGTCCGCGATGCGGAGAAGGCCGGGTTTTTCCGGGTGAAGCGCCAGAAGGTGCCGTCCGTCCGCGCCGCGCTCGTGGCGAAGGAACTCCCGGTCACGGGCGCCTCGCGCCGCTGGACGGTCCCCGTCGAGTCGATCGAATCGATCGAGATCGGGCCGCTTCGATTGCACCGGGCGGCCTCGGGAAGCATGGCGGAACTGGTGCAGCAGTGGGAAAAAGCGACTGCGGAAGGGACCGCGGTGCCGACGCAGCGGTTCTGGGTGTACATCGACGGCCAGCCCGCGAACCCCTGGAACAGCACGGGAAAGAAGGGAATGACCTGGAGCCTCATTCGAGTGCACAACAAGGTCTGCCTGGTCGGCGCGGACGCGCTGACGGATGCCTACCTCGGCGACACATCGAACGACGAGGAACTCCCGATCCTCGCGGTCCACAAGCAGAACCTGCCGGCGCCGGAGGGCGTGGACCCGAAGAATTTCTACATGGGCTGGATCGGCGGGGAGTGCCGGCTGACGAAACCCGTGGCGGGGAGCGAACTGACCTCGCTCGAGATCGTGAACTCGATCATCAAGGACGAGTTTGGGGACGACTGGGAGGTCGGCGAGCACCACAGCCCGAGCGGCGGGTGGCACTGGTGGGCGTACTGGGAAGCGCCGGAGGAAGGGAAGTAGCACAGCGCGCGCCTTGTCGGGCCGCGGGGACCGCGTGTACGCTGCGTCCATGACCGCCGCCCTTCCCGCCGCCGGTGACCCGCCCGCCGAAGCCAGCGGATCTACCAGCGCGCCCGCGCGCCCGTCCGCGCCCTGTTGGCTTCGAATCATCGCCGTGATCGCCTATCTCTTCTCCGCAATGTCCCTCGTGCAGATCCTCTCCTCGCCCGACGGCCCCGGGTTCCTCACGAGCCTCGCGCCCTTCTTCACCCGTCCCATGCCGATTCTCGGCACGCTGGCCGTCCTCGGGGCGTTCTGGGTCGTCCTCTGGGCGCTGACCCATCGCGCGCGCCTTTCGGCCGCGATCCTCCTCGTGATCTGGCTCCCCCCCGCCATCGCGAACGCCGCGAAACTCGCGAGCCTGGACCTGCCGCTTCTGCCGCCGGACATCTATCGCGCGCTCGAGGTCGCCCGCGTTTTTCACGGGGACTTCGTGCGCCCGTCGGGGTGGGGGAAGTTCCTGCTGCTCGCGGCCGTCGCGGCGCCGCTCCTCGCCGCGTTTTTCCTGCTGCCCGCGCCGAAGGGCCGCTTCCGCACCCGTATCGCAACCGGCCTCGCCGCCGCCGCGTTCCTCGGCTCGTTCTTCTTCCCCGCCACGAACGTCTTCGCGCACTTCCCGAATTCATTCACGAGCTACTCCTGGGACTCGCGCCACACCTGCGACCGCAATGGGCTCGTGGTGTTCCTCGCGATGCAGTGCCGGCATCTTTCGGTGCAGGAGCCGGCGGGGTACACGGCGGAAGCGATGGACCGGATTGTCGCGGAGCTGCCGATGCCGACGGGGCAGACGAGCGAACTTCACCCGGACGTGATCGTGGTCTTGAGCGAGTCGTTCATCGACCCGACGCTTTTCCCGGGAGTCGAGTACGACGCCGACCCCGTGCCGACGCTTCACCAGCTCCAGCGCGATTTCGGCCGGCTCGACCTCGTCAGCCCGGTGTTCGGCGGGATGACGTGCAACGCCGAGTTCGAATTCCTGACGGGGCTGAACATGGCCTTCTTCGCGGAGAGCATGGGCGCGTGGGTGGACCCGATCCGCCGGCCCGTGCCGTCGCTCGCTTCCATCCTCCGCGGCCACGGCTATCACGCCGTCTCCGGCCACGCGATGGGCGGGTTCCACAACGACATGCAGGTCCAGCCGCTGCTCGGGTTCGAGCGCTACCTCCCGGGAAGCGAGTGGACGCACCGCGACAAGATCGACACCTGGCGGGTGACCGACGCGGCGTGCACCCAGGAGCTGATCCAGTGGTCGCGCGAGGTCCCGCGCCCGTGGTTCCTCTGCATGAACACGATGGAAGGCCACGGCTCGTACGACCGCGCGAAGTACAACGGCGCCTCCTGCGGCATCCGCTTCACGAAACCGCTCTCCGAAAAATCCCGCGAGCTCCTCACCACGTACTCCTACGGCGCGCGCAACGCCGACCGCGCCCTGGCCGCCCTCATCGACGCCTTCCGCGACGCGAAAAACCCGACCCTCATCGTCTTCTACGGCGACCACCTCCCCGAACTCGGCCAGGACCTCCTCGCCTTCCGCGAAACCGGCTGGTCCCTCCCCGGCCAGCGCAGCAGCGACCTCGCCCTGCGCACCGTCCCCTGCGTCCTCTGGAACAATTTCGGGAAGCGCCTCCCGGCGTTCGACGCGCCGATCGGGATGTCCCGCATG
>JAIOPR010000259.1 GCA_021413805.1 Planctomycetota bacterium | reverse complement strand
CCTTCATCGCACGGTCCTCCGCCACATCTCGAGCAGCCCGGCCTCGGTGTGGGCGGGGCCGAAGCGCGCCTTGACGTGTTCGCGGCCGCGCTGGCCCATTTCGGCGGCGCGGTGCGGGTCGTCGAGGAGTTCGGCGAGCCGGGCGGCGAGGGCGACGGGGTCGCGGACGGGGACCACGAACCCGGTCGAGCCGGGAACGACGGCGTCGGCCGCACCGGCTACGTCGGTCGCGACGATCGGCTTGCGCGCCGCGGCGGCCTCCACCATCACGAGCCCCGTCCCCTCGTAGACGCTGGACAGGGCAAAAACGTCGCAGGCGCGGAAGAGGTCGCGGACGTCGCCGTGCGGCACGGTGCCGAGGAAGCGGACGTTCGCGGGGGCGGCGGCGGCGAGACGGGCGCGCTGCGGCCCGTCCCCGGCGATCGCGACCAGCGTGTCGGCCGGAAGGAGCGCCGCGGCCTTCAGCAGCGTTGCGAAATCCTTCTGGTAGACCATCCGCCCCGCGGCGGCGACAAGCCGGCGGAACCCGCCCGTCAGCAGCTCGGCCTTGAAGTCGCGCTTCGCCGGCTCGTCAAACGCTTCCACGTCCACCGCGACGGGAACGCAGAAGACCCGGTCCGCCGGGAATCCCGCCTCGATGAACTTTTCGCGCTCCCGCGTCGTCCCGACCCGGATCGTCGTTGCTTTCCGCAATAGCCACTTCGCAAACGCCGCCGCCGGGCGGTGCCGGAGCTTTTCCTGCTCCCACCACGCGTTGTGCATGAAATCGAAATGAACCTGCACATTGAGCGGGAGCCCGAACTTCCGCGCCACGCGCCACGCCGCGACGCCGGTCGCGAACGGGTCCTGGCAGGTGATGAGGTCGAACTTCTCGGACTTCGCGAGTTTCGAAGCGGCGCGGGCGGCGTCGAGCGGGAAAAGGACGCGCGAGAGGGAATGCGTCGGGTCGGCCGTAAAGTTGGGCGAGTGCCGGACGGGGGAGTAGCCCGAGCGCGGCGAGTAGATCACCATCGCGAGCCGGCCGAGCTTCTTCGCGAGGCGCACATGCCGCGCCACGGCGTCCCCCAGGCCGGTCCCGGCTCGAAGCAGGGATCGGTCGAGCGAAATCGAGAGCACTCGGAGCGGGGCGGTCACGCGGGCGGATTCTCGCCGAACGCCGCTTCCCGGAACACCGCCGTCGTCTTCTCGAAAAGGCGCGACCAGTCGAATTCCACGGCAGCGCGGCGGGCGTTGTCGGCGAGGCGCGTGCGCAGGGCTTCGTCGCCGGAGAGGCGGGCGAGCGCCGCGGCGAGGGATTCCTCGTTCCCGTACTCGACGAGGAGCCCGTTCTCGCCGTCGCGGATGACCTCGGGGTTGCCGCCCTTGCGGGTGGCGACGGACGGAAGGCCCGCGAGCTGGGCCTCGAGGAGGACGTGCGACAGGCCCTCGTAACCGGTGTAGAGCGCGAAAATGTCGCTGGCCCGCATGTACGCCGGGACGGTGTTCTGCGCGACCTCGCCGGTGAAAATGACGCGCTGCGTCAACCCGGCGGCGCGGGACTGCTCTTCGAGCCGGGCGCGTTCCGGGCCGTCGCCGACGACGAGGAGTTTCCAGCCCTCGGGGAGGCGAGGGACGCAGCGGATCAGGGCGTCCACGCCTTTCCAGGGCGTGAGTCGCGCGACGGTGACCACAAAGCGCCCCTCCAGCCCGAGTTGCTTCTGCGCCGCTTCGCGCGATTCCGGGAACGAGAACTTCGCCGGGTCGATGGCGTTCGTGACGACGCGGACCTTGCCGGCGTCGATTCCCCAGCCGCTCACGATGCCTTTCAGGTAGGAAGAAGGCGTGATGATCCGGTCGGCGCGCCAGGTGTAGAAGCGCTGCATGCCTTTCAGGAGCGTGACTTCGGCGGAATGCGAGTGGAGCTGGAAGTCGTCGATGTTCTCGGTGACGCGGCCGTGGCGGACGGACCATTCCCAGGCGAAGTCCCCGACGATTTTCATCACGAGGGGCTTGCGCAGGGAGAGGTTCACGATCGCGGGGGGGAGACCGTAATCGTTCACGTACAGGAGGTCGGCGGTCACGGCGCGCGGCACGACCGCGAATGCCATCAGCGCCAGGCGCACGGGCACCGGCCACCGCCGCGAGATGCGCTTCACGGGAAACGGGTACTCGTGCTCGAAAGGCTCGCCGAACGTGACGACGGAGACAGCATGCCCGGCGCGCGTCAGGTCCGTCGCGAGGTTGAGCAGGTAGCGCGGCGGGCCGCCTGCCTCGGGGTGGAACGTGCCGGTGACGATCAGGATGCGCAAGGGTGCCATACCATCCCCGACAGCGGCGCTCGCGTCAACGCGTGGGCGATTCGGAATCTTCAGCGGGGAAGAGCCCGTTCGAGCATCCAGCCCAGGACGACATCGCCGCCGCTCGCCACGAGCCGAATCGGCCCCGTGCCTTTGCCCAGTTTCCGGCCGCGCACCACCGGGGTGCCGTTCCACAGGACGTCCGCGACGTCGCCGCGAATCCGAAGCGTCAGGTCGTGCATCCGCTCGGGGACGTGGTACTCAAAGATCGGTTCCCCGCGGACCTCAAGGCGGATCGCGCCGCCCCGCTGGTTCCCCACGATCCACTTCACTTCCGTCGCGCCCTTCACGGCCCACTCGAGCGCGCCCTGGCCCTTGACCAGGTGGCTGTCCTTGTCCCAGTCGAGCCCGTCGAGCTTCAACTCCTTCGGTTTCACCTTGTCTTCCCACACCGGCGTCCATTTCGGGGTCTCCGGGATCCCGTTCACATCCTGGATCGTGATGTTGCGGAACGAAACGGTGGCCCCCTGGAGGACGATCCGCAGACCTCCGGGTGCGACGATGGCGGGGCGCGAGTCCGGCGCGACGCGGACGACGCCGTCGATGACGCACGTCGCCAGTTCCTCGGCAACCAGGATCTCGACCTCGCGCCATTTTCCCTGCACGTCGGTCGGCAGGTGGAAATGAACCAGCCCCGCGCTTTCCATCCGGCATCCCATTTCAACAACGCACCCCGAATGCACCAGATACTGGAGTTTCAGCCTGAAATTCCGGCGGTAGTGCTCTTCGCCGGACATGTGCAATTCCGCGTGCGAATCCAGCGAGGCCGAAGCGCCCTTCAGCCCCCCGTCCACCGGGTCCCAAGGGCCCGGTTCCGCGACCGTGAACTTCCCGGTGTTGCCGCCCTCCAGGAGCATTTCGATTTTCCCGAGCGAAGAAGGGCGCGTCGCGCGGGCCGCGAGCTCCAGCCGGGTCTTTGCTTCCGCGCTCCATTCCGGCGCGAGCTGCCCGGAGAGCGTGACGTTGTCCACCGCGAGAACGACTTCGCGAAGGGCCCAGAACCGCGCAGGCAGCGGCAGGGGCGGTTCCGTGAGCGCAGCCTTGAGAATCTGCCGGTCGCCCAGCGCGAACCGGATCCCGGCACGCCCGACGGACATGTCAAAGCGGTACGTCTTGCCGGCCTCGATGCCCGGATTGGCGGCTTCGTCCGCCTGGTTTTCGCCGGGCGTGTAGAGCCTCGCTCCCTCGTCCGTGGCCAGCGTCACGACGTACCCGCCCAGGAAAACACCGAACGAGCTGGATTTCCCGACGGACTTCAGCGCCACGTCCGCCGTCAGGCGCATTTCCCCCTCGAGCGGGGCGGAAAATTCCAGCACCGCGTTCGTGACCTGCACCGCGCCGGCGTCGAGCGACAGGCCGTGCGAGCGGACCGCCGTGTAGACACCGTCGGAAACCTCCGCCCAGTCGCGCATCTGGTCCGGCTTCGAGAAATCGTAGCGCCACTCGTACCCCGCGCCCGCCTTCCGCGGTTTCACCGCGAACGGCTCGTCCCCGACCCCGCCCTCCGCGTCGTACGCGATATCGTCGATCTTCGCGGCCGACTCCCGCCACGCCGCGGTCTCCCCGAATTTCCCCCGAAGCGCCAGCAGCTCCTTCACTTTCTTCGCATTCTTTTCCTCCGCGGCCTTGAACAGCTGCGCCAGCGCTTCCCGGGATTCTCGCTGAAGTCCCGCGTCGCGGAACGTGGTGGCGAGCGCATCCAGTTCGGCACGGCGCGGGCTGGCGGCCCACGCTTTCGCGGCGAGGTCCGCCTTCCCCTCGAACAGGAGGAACGCGCCGACCTGCTCGGGCGAAGCGCCACCCGCGGCGGCGAGGGAGGCGATCAGGTCGACGGGGAGGTCCGCCCAGGCGCGTGCGCTTGTTGACGGGCCCGAACGAAGTTCAAGTTTCGACTCGGTGCCGCCCGTGATTTCCCAGTCCACGTTGCCCATCGCGACCTTTTGCCCTTTCATCGCTCCCGCACCCTTGGGCGCTGCCGGAAGGACGGCTGCCGCGCCCTCAACAGCCGAGCGGATGGGCGCCAGGTCGCCTGCGAGGGACGGTTCTGACTTCTCCAGCTTGTCGATGGCGCGAACGGCGTCGGCGTATCTGCGGGTCGAACAGGCGGCCAGGATTTCGTCTCGAAGCGGCCCAAGCTTGGGGATCGCGGCATCGCGATTGCCGGCGGACTGAAGGGCGCGGGCGGCGGCGATGCGATCCTCGGCGAGTTGGGTCGTTGAAGGCAGCCCGATCTTCTTCGCTTCGCCCCACGCTACGATGGCCCCGGCGAGGTTTCCGGCGTCGGCGAGAGCCTGCGCGGGGCCGTCGATCCGGAGGAAGGCGGCCTTCGCCTCCGCATCGATCAACGTCAGGGAATTCTCTTTCCAGGCCTTCTCATCGGCGGACTCGGGCTTGAAATCGTCGACGACCCGCAGGGCGTTCGCAAATTCGCCGCGGTCCAGCAGCCCGCGAACGTCCCTCGACGCTGTTTCCGTCCGCGACAGGTGCGGAGGTTTCCGGATCTCCGGGTCAGCGGGCTTCACCGGCGGATCCGTCGGCTTCACGATCGGGTCCGCCGGTTTCTGGGCCGCATCGTTCGGGCGCGGGACTTCCACCCTCGTGCCGGTTTTCTCCGCGATCGCCGCGGCCACCCGCGCCCGTTCCTCCGGTGTCGTTGCCTTCGCCAGCATCTCGCGCAATTCCGCGATTTCCCGTTCCTTCGCCGACTCGTGCCTCACGAACCATCCGATCGCGAGCACCAGGACGATCGCCACCGCCGCCCCCGCCAGCACCAGCGGGTTCGCCGCCCGCCGGCCGGCCTTCTCGAGAAGCGTGGATGGCCGCGCGGAGATCGGCTCGCCGCGGAGAAAGTGCTCGATGTCGTCCGCGAGCTCGCCGGCCGTCTGGTACCGGCGCGAGGCATCCTTCTGGAGGCACTTCAGGCAGATCGTCTCCGTATCCCGCGGCACGCTCGCAACCCTGGATGTCGGCGCTTCCGGCTCCGCGTGCAGGATCGAAGTAACCATCTCCATGATGTCGCCGCGAGGGACGGCGGTGTGCCCGGTCAGTCCTTCGTACATGACGGCGCCGAGCGAAAAGATGTCCGTCCGCGCGTCCGGCATTCCTTTGCGGCCGCGGGCCTGCTCGGGGGACATGTAGGCGGGCGTCCCCATCAGCGCGCCGGAAAGCGTGAGGCGTCCCTGCGTTCCCTCGAGGTCCCCCGCGAGCCCGAAGTCCGTCAGGTACGGCTTGCCGTCGGATCCCAGGAGGATATTCGCGGGCTTGATGTCCCGGTGCACCACTCCCGCCTTATGCGCGAAATCCAGCGCTCTCGCCATGTCGCCGAGAATTTCCATCAGGCGCTTCACGGGCAACTTCCGCCCCCGCACCAGCGGGTCCAGCGAACCCCCGTCGATCAGGTCCATCGAAAACCACGGCCGCCCCTGGTGCTCGCCCATCTCGTGCACGGCCACGATATTCGGGTGGCGGAGCTTGGAAGCGAGGCGGGCTTCCCGGAGAAACCGCTGGGCGGATTCCTTCGGCGAATTGGCCGGGAGGAGCTTGATGGCGACCATTCGCTGCAGGTCGTTCTGCCACGCCCGGTAGACGACGCCCATGCCGCCGTGTCCGAGCTCTTCAAGCAGCGTGAACTTCCCGAGGTTCAGGTTCGGGTTGCGCCGGGCGGCGTCGAGCTGGTGCTGGAAAGAAGGCGAGGGGGAAGCGCCCGGGATGGACTTGCGGATATTGGAATCGCTGGGGGAGGGCATGGGCTTGGGAAGCGATGATAGCGGGGGCGGCGGGTGGAACGCAGAACGGATTGGTTCGACGGTCCGGCTACTTGGCCGCCCAGATCCCGATCCGGTTGCCTTCGGTGTCGCGGAGGAACCCGATGAACCCGTTGTCCCCGCCGATCTCCGTGCGCTTCTGGAGTACTTTGCCTTCGCACGCTTTCACCCGGGCCAAGGCGTCCTTGATCGAATCGGTGCGGACGTAGACGGTCACCCCGCCGTCCGCCGGGAGTTCCTTCAACTCGGTCTTCACGAGCGCGCCGCCGACTTTCTCGCCTTCGCCCGTCGTGAACATCACGTACCGGGGGGAGAACGCCTTGAACGCCCACCCGAAAACCCCCGCATAGAATTTCCGTGCGCGGGCCATGTTCCGGACGGGGATCTCGACGTGGACGATGGGGGTGCTCATGGCCGTTCTCCGTGAGGGGCGGTCAGGATCGTAGGGGCATGGGGCCCGGCACGCAAAAAAAAGCGGCCCGGGCACAGGTGGCCCGGGCCGCGCTTCAGGACAGGTGCTACTTCTTGACGGGCTTTTCCGTGCTGGCGAACACCGTCAGCCGCAGCTTCCAGGTGTCGCTGACCTTGCCGCCGCCATTTTCGACCGCGACGCCGAAATCCGTCAGCTTCACTTCGAACTCCGCAGCGAACTTCACCCACTCCCCGGCGGGGAACTTCGCCTTCTCCGCCGCTTCCTTCGGGACGGCCTTCCACGTCGCCGTCACCGTCATCTCCTTCGTCTTCCCGTGCATCGAGAAATCGCCCGTGACCTGGGCCGTGTTGGTGGAAGTGTCCAGCTTGACCTTCTTTGATTTGAACGTGATGTCGGGATATTTCGAAGCGTCCAGCCAGTTGGCGGACTTCATGTGCTCGTCGCGCATGGCGATCCCGGTCGTGAGCGACGGAACCGGCACGCTCAGCGAAATCGAGCCGTCGAGCTTGTCGAGGTCCATGTGAATTTCGCCGGTCGCCTGGTTGGTGCTCCCGACGATGGTCTCGAGCTCCGTGTCCGACTGGAACTGCACGTTGACGAACTTCGGCGGCTGGTGGCCGACGTAGTAGGTCGTGTCGGCGGCGAGAAGCGCGGCGGAAGCGGCGAACGCGAGGCCGGCGGCGAGCGAAAGGCGGGCAAACAGTTTCATGCAGTTCTCCTCGAGTAATTGGGCGATCGATCCCCTTGTCTCAGTCCTGAACGTCCCGGGCAGCCCTGATATTCCCGCCCTCGCCGGCGAGGCGGCCTAGTATTTGAATTTCGGGTGCCAGCCTTTCGTTCCGCCATCGAGCATGTCGAAGAAATGCCACGCCGAGCAGAAATCGTCCCCCGGGCCGAAGAACTGGCGGGACAGCCGCTCGACCTTCGTGCCGCGCTTCCGGAACGTCGTGAATCCCGGCCAGACATTCCCGTCCTTGTCGGCGAACCCCATGTCGGCGAAGAACGTCGTGCCCTGGGAACTCGCCATCCGGAAAGTCCAGCCGCGCGACTTGCGAAACGCCTTCTGCTTCGCGACGGGGTCCTGGCTCACGAGCAGGAATGCGGTGCGATCCTCGAGGTGCGGCAGAAGCGACACGAATCCGTCCGCCCACAGCGTGC
The DNA here is from genome assembly GCA_021413805.1 of Planctomycetota bacterium. Lineage (GTDB taxonomy): Bacteria > Planctomycetota > MHYJ01 > WSZJ01 > WSZJ01 > WSZJ01. The sequence goes on along the minus strand of JAIOPR010000259.1, from coordinate 4,105 downwards.
AATAGGGGCAGGTCGTCCCCATGTTGTGGATCACGATGAGGTCCTTCTTCGTCCCGAACGCCTGCGACAGCTTCAGCGGTTTTCCGTCGTGCCCCTGGAACACGTAGTCCGGGACCGCCTTCGGTTTCCCGCTCCGCCGGAGCTTCGCCGCCTTGTCCTTGAGCTGCGAAATCTGCTTCTCGAGCCTGGTGGCCTTGGCTTCCAGCTTCCTGTCGACAAATGTCGCGGTCATCCTGTCCTCCCTCGCTTCGGTTTACTTGCGGTAGAACTCCGCCATCTTCTCCACCACATACGCCTGCTGCTCGGAAGAAAGTTCGGGATAAATCGGAAGCGCCAGGACCTCCCGCGTCGCCTTCTCGGTCTCCGGCAGGTCGCCCTCCTTGTACCCCAGGTTGGCGAAGCACTTCTGCAGGTGCAGCGGCATCGGGTAGTAAATCTCGCAGCCGACGTCCGCGGCCTTGAGGAAGTCGCGAAGCGCGTCGCGTTTCGGCGCGCGGATGACGTACTGGTGGTAGGTGTGGTCGCGCCCCGCGCCGGTGGCGGGAGGGGTGATGGTCTTGAGGAGGCCGTGCTTCTCGAAAAGGGACGCGTACCGGGCGGCGAGCTCCTGGCGGGCATGGATCCACTTCTTCAGGTGCTTGATCTTCACCGTGAGGACCGCCGCCTGGATGGCGTCCATGCGGGCGTTCATGCCGACGACGTCGTGGTAGTAGCGCTGGTGGCCGCCGTGGACGCGCATCTTGCGCATCAGGTCGGTCAGGGCTGGATCGGTCGAGACGATATGCCCGGCGTCCCCGAACGCGCCCAGGTTTTTCGTCGGGTAGAACGAGTAGCAGCCGACGATGCCCATGGATCCGGCGGGCTTGCCCTGGTAGTGCGCGTCAATCGCCTGCGCCGCGTCCTCGATCATGTGCAGCCGGTAGATTTCGCAGATCTGGAGAAGCGGGTCCATGTCGGCGCACTGGCCGTAGAGATGGACCGGCATGATCGCGCGCAGTTTGCGACCGGTCTTCCGGTGGATCGGGGGCCCGTCGTCGCTCTTGACGACGTAGTCCCGTGCAATCAGCTTTGCGACGGAATCCGCGTCCAGGCAGTACGTCTTCGGGTCGATGTCCGCGAACACCGGCCGCACGCCGAGCCGCGCAATGCACCCGGCCGTGGCGAAAAACGTGAAGCTCGGCACGATCACGTCGTCCTCGTGACCCAGCCCGAGCGCCATCCCCGCCAGCACAATCGCGTCCGTCCCGCTCGAAACCGCGATCGAGCCTTTCACGCCCGTCAGTTCCGACATCGCCGCCTCAAACTTCTCGACCGTCCCGCCGAGGATCAGCATCTGCGTTTCCATCACCGGCATGATCGCGGCGATGACTTCGTCCTTGATGGTCTTGTACTGGGCCGTCAGGTCGAGCAGGGGTACTTTCAAGGGAGGCTCCTGGGAATCGGTCGGTGGCGGATGAAAGTGTTCTGGGGAAGAAGCGCGCCGGGTGAGCGGCTCGCTTCAACGCAATCCTTCGACTCGCCCTTTGGGCTCGCTCAGGATAAGCCGGGCCACCAGGGTTGAGACCCGAGAAGACTTTTTCTCGGCCCGGCTTAGTCGACGAACGTCCGGTGCCACAGCTCAAGGGCGAACAGCAGCATCAGTTTCCGATCGTGCCGCACCGGGTCACGCCGGTGCTCGTCCACCATCCGCTTGACGACGGTGGCGTCCATGACGCCGCGCTGAAGAGTCCGGGGTTCGGTGAGCGTTTCGCAGGCGCGGGGGCCGAGTTCGCGGGCCGTGGCGTGTTCCCAGTCCTGGGGGCTGGACCACCGCGTGTCCCAGAAGGCGTCCTCGGGGACGAGGGAGTCGAAGACACGGCGGAGTCCCTGGAGAGGCTGCATCCCGGCGAGCGCGTGGACCACGGGGACCAGGATCTGGACGGCGCTCGGGTCGGCCAGCGGCGACCGGAAGCGAACGTCGCACGACCGGCAGGCCGCTTCGAGCGGGGCGAGAAAGAGTTCGGGGAGGAAGAATACCGCGTCCACGTAGGCGGCGATCGACGTGTCCCCCGGCGTCGGTGCGCCGCGGAAGAGCTCCGCGAGTGAATCCATCGCGGGAATGCCGGGCTGACGCCCGAGTTGCGCCCGGTCGAGCGGCGGAAACACCATCCGCGACTCGAATTCCGTCGCCAGTTCCTTCGAGACCGGCTTTCCCGCCGCGTCCGCGTGGTCCTTCATCCGCCGCCACATCCCAAGCGTGGACATCGGAGTAGGCGCCGCGCGTTTTCCCGCCAGCATGTACAACTCGCCGCCGGCCGCCGTCAGGGCGCTGCCTGCGGCGGCACCGCGGCTTCGTGCGAAGAGCATCGCCGGGGCCATGCGGGAAAGCGGAAGCGCGTCCACGTTGGCCCGGGCCGTCGCCTCGAGCAGGCCGGAAATCGAATCGGCGCTTTCCTCCTCCTCGAGCGGCGTCCCGAATCTCCTGGCGCCCAGCTCGGCCCCTTCTCGCGCCTCCGGCGGAACCCATCCGTGGCGGATCGTGAACGTCTTCATCTTGCCGCGCTTCGCGAGCCCCGCCAGCCCGGCGAGGATCGTGGAGAACGGGTCGCCTTCCAGGAGAACGGAGGGCATGTCGAGATCGCGTGTGTGGGCCTTGACCGATTCGAAAAGGTAGGAGAACGCGTGCTGCGCAATTTCGTCGGGGTTCTGCCCGGCCGTGTCGTAGTAGGTCGGGGTCCAGTAGCGCCCTTCCTGGGCATGGCCGTCGTGAATTTCCATCCACCCGGCGGGCGGGAGCTTGCGGATGCCCTTGAACAGGGTGAGGGGGGCGGGCGCAGTGTGGAAAGCGAGGTAGAAATCGAGCGCCTTAGGGTCGAGGCCGGGGCGGGTCGGGGTGAAGGCGAGCAGGGGAGGAAGTTCGCTGGCGAACCCCCAGCCCGCGGGGCCTTCCACCATGTACAGCGGGCGGTGGCCCATGGCGTCGCGCGCGACGAACAGGATCCGGTTGGGCTCGTCCCACAGGGCGAACGCGAACGATCCCCGGAGCGACATCATCATGTCGCGGCCCTTGGCTTCCCAGAGGTTCGCGATCAGTTCCGCGGGCGATTCGTCCTTGAGGTTGCGGGTGCGGGAGACGACGAACTTGCGGATGTCGGGCTTATTGAAGAGTTCGCCGTCGAAGGCGCAGCGGACGGTCCCGGAGGCGTTCTGGGCGAAGGTCACGTTTTCGGGGAAGCGGGAGACGAGGCCGGCGACGCCATCGGGGGGCGCTGCGACGCGGGGGGCATCCCCGGTGCGGCGCGCGAGGCGGCCGGCGAGGCGCTCGGGAAGGCGCGGGTCCGGCGTGGCGCGTTGCCAGAACGCGGCAAAGGAGGGCATAGGGGAGAAAGGATAGCAGCCTCGCCGCGCCCCGGCGAATGAATCAGAGCGCGGGAAAATCTGGGCGAGTCAGGCTCCGTCGGCGGGTTGATTGCAATTCGGGAGGATTTCCGCCGAAGCGCCGACTCCGCCCGACCCGCCCAGATTTTCCCGCGCCCTGATTCGGGGAAAGACAAACTGACTCAACGGGACGCCTGACATGGGAGTATTTGGTTTCAAGGGCTGGCGGGTGTGATCCACGGGCCGTACGATCCGCCGATTCGGGAGGGTTATCTGAGTTCTCCGCCTGGCCTGCTTGCCTTGCGTCCCCTGGTGCTGCCTGCCGCCGCTTTCGCGCTCGGCGTGTTCGCAGCCTGGGAGTTTCCGTCACCATGGGCTATCCCGGCCGGGGTCACGGCGGCGGCGGTGCTCGCATCCATGGCCGCGGTCGCCCACCGCCGTGGCACCCACATGACGGCTGTCGCCGCGCTTCTCGGCGTCGCCTTCGCCTGCGGGGCGCTTCGGCTCGCCCTGGCCCGACAGCCGGACCCGCTCGATATCGCGGCGTTCGCGCTCGACGGAGCTGTTGCTGACGTCGAGGGAGTCGTCGTCCGCGCGCCTGAGGCGTTTGGTGCGGCGGGAGAGCACGACGGCGCCGCCCCGGGGAGTTTCATGGTTCTCGACGCGGAATCGGTGGCGATCGGGGGCGGTCGGCGCAAAGTGCGCGGGGGATTGCGCGTCGTGGTGGGCGAAGGGACGCCCGCCCTGA
>JAIOPR010000257.1 GCA_021413805.1 Planctomycetota bacterium | reverse complement strand
CACTTTGCCCGCGGAAGCGAGGACGGCATCGAGCGCGGCCAGGGGCTCGGAGACGGTGGAAGCGGGGAGGGTTCTGGAGGGCGAGCTGGCGGCGGCGACGGAGTGCAGCCTGGTGGACATCAAGCACAGGAAGATGGGTGTGAATATCGCGGGGGATGAGGAGATCGTGAAGCGGATCGAGGGGTACCAGGCGTGGCTTCAGCAGGCGGCGATGGCGGAGGTGCCGGAAGTGCCGGGGGCGCCGAAGTATGTCGGGGTGGAGGCGTGCGGGAGCTGCCACCAGGAACAGCTGACGAACTGGAAGGCCACGTTTCACGCGAAGGCGTGGGAAACGCTGGAGGCGGACCCGGACGGGGGAGCGAAGGACCCGGAGTGTGTTTCATGCCACGTGTCCGGGTACCTGCAACCGGGCGGGGCGCGGCGGATCGAGGACACGAAGGCGTTCCGGGGGGTGCAGTGTGAGAGTTGCCATGCGCCGGTGGCGACGCACCCGGCGGGGGAGAAGCACGGGAAGGTCACGGAGGAACTTTGCCGGAAATGCCACTCGGAGACGCGCGACCCGGAATTCGCCTACGAGACCTACCTGAAGTTCGCGACCTGCATGAAATCCCACGACCCGGCGGCGAATCGGGTCCCGAAGCCGAAGTAGCGTCGTTCAGCCCTTAGGCTCGATCCGGACATCCGAAATCTTCCAGGCGCCGTCCACCCGGGTCATTGTCGCGTGGTGGATGTAGCGCAGTTTCTCGTCGGGGTAGAACCACTCGCCGCCCCAGACCCACATGAACACGACTTCCAGGGGATTCCTCTTGTCCGCGTACGTCATCGTGACGCCGGTCGTGAGGGTCAGGGTGTCGCCATTGGCGGAGGCCGATTTCCGGTCGAGCTGGATGGACTTGAAGCTGAAGTTCCTTGAGGGAGCGGCGGGGCCCCCGATCCGGGGTTGCCAGCCGGCCGGGGCATTGTGCTCGAGCATGCCGCGGGCCTGTTCGAACTGGCCTGTGTGGACGCAGGTGGCGAAGCCCTTGTAGGTGGTCCAGGCGGATTCATCGACGGGGTTGGTGCACCCGGCAAGGGCGACCAGGGCGAAGAGGCAGGCGGCGGGGGCTTTCATGGGCACCTCTGATGTGAGTGAATGTTCACTCACATTATCGACCGTGATGCGGTGGTTGTCAAGTCCCCTCGGCTGAATCTGCTGCCATCGTGCTGCAACATGCTGGCAAATAATGACTTATACGATAACGGATTTCAGGATTGCGGATGACTCTGTAACAACGACGGACGCAGATAACGGCCGATTACGCCGAGACGGCCGCAGATACAGCCCGCGAATCGGCACCCTCAACTCTTCGCAAGCCCGAGAAAAATCCGGCCGGGGGACTGTTCTGCGACAGGCCAGAGGTCCTGGAGAAGCGCCTGCACGTCGGCGACCTGCCCGGCAGTCCGGACGCGGCACCAGTCCACGAGGAGCAGGCGCTGGCCGCCGATCCACGACGCCAGGTCGAACCATTTGCCGGCCACGACCGGCGCTTCCGGGGCGCGAAGAAACCCGATCTCGCGCACCCTGCCCCCCGCAGCCCGGCCGTACGCCACGATGCCGCCCGGTCCGGCGAGCGCGAACCCGTCCTCGACAAGACCATCCACCCCCTCGAACGCGAGCCCGTCGAGGGGCGCGGCATGAAGCGCCTTCGTCAACCCGTCGAGTGAAACGGCCATACCCGCGAGCGGCTCGTCCACCGCCTTGCGGACGTGCAGTTTCCGGAACCCGCTTCCGATCCGCTCGCGCCGGTGGATGTCGGTGATCGACGCGAGGTCGCCGGCCGCGAGTTCCGCCGCCGCGGGCGAGAGCAGCTCGACCTGCCGCCAGTCGTCCTCGTGGATCGTCAGGATGCGCTTCTCCACCGCCGGATTTCTCTCCCGGAGGGCCGGAAGCTCGTTCGCGATCGAGGGGAGAGAGCAAAGCAGCACCTGGGGGTCCACCTTCCGGATCTCGACGCGGCGCAGCCGGAGCGTCATGAACCCGCGCGCTTCGGCCTCGGAGCGGAGGACGGGCTCGGCGCTGACGACTTCGAATCGATCGGCGCCGATGTCGAGGGTGGTGGCGACCGCGAACGTCTCGGGGACCTGCGCCGCTGGAACGGGGTGCTCTCCCATGAGCTTGCCGCTTTCGGCGTCCACGAAGCGCAGGACGATGTTCCGTTCGGGCATGGGTGCATTTTGCCGGGCGAATCCGCGGGTGCGAGAAAAACGCGAAATTTCCCTTCAGGGTCCGAGCCTGGCTGATTGGGGTGGCGTCACCCAACTCGGGTGGGAAAACCGCGCACAATGTGTCGTCGAAAGCGCGTCATGCCCGGGGGCCGGCGGCCCCGAAAAGGCATGCCTGTTGCGACGTCAGGACGGTCAGGACTTTCTTTCTCTTTCTGCGGAACTGCCAAGGAGGACGCCATGAAACGCACCTTGTTTGTGATCGTGCTCGTCATCGCCACGCTGACCCCGATTCTCAGTTTTGCCTGCCCGCCGCCGCCGGATCCGGGCTATGAGGGACCCGACCCGGGCACAGGGCCCACGCCGACAGGCGAAGGCGGATATGTCGAGACCGGAGGCGAGGACACCGATACCGGTACAGTCCCGACGGATGTCGAGACAGCCGGGGTAGTCGCCTGAACGCAGCCAAAGCGCCGCCGGGATTCCCGGCGGCGCCGGGGTCATCCCGGGCTAGACTCCCCGGCATGGACAACCGCTACGACATCCACATGGACGTGAAGTACGCCCCGCTCGAGGTCGTCGAAGCGGCGGCGCTCGCGAAAGCCTGCCCTGTCAAGTGGTGGAACCAGACGCTCTGCCGCGTCAACGACGCGCTCGTGCGGCTCGGCGTCTTCGAAGGCGAGTTCCACTGGCACAAGCATGACATCGAGGACGAGTATTTCCAGGTGATGGAAGGAACGCTCTTCATCGACCTGGAAGGGCGGACGGTGGAGCTCAACGCCGGCCAGGGGCTCATGGTCCCGCATGGCGTCCTGCACCGGACGCGGGCGCCGAAGCGGACCGTCGTGCTCATGGTGGAGTCGGCGACAGTGGTGCCGACGGGGGATTAGCGGCGCAACGCGGAGCCCGGGCGAAAGACTCAAACGCCCGATTGCAGCCTCTTCACCGACTTCAATTCCGAAGACCCGAGCCACCAGCAGGCGAGTACGGCCGGAAGCCGGAGGAGTCGCGTCTCGGGGCTTCCTTTCAGCGGCTCGACTCCGAAATCGGTCAATTCCTTCGTGACCAGGTAGGCGCGGGGAAGCTTTTTTTCCGCGCATAGCGAGAGCAGGCCCTGGAAATCCGAAGGCGCGGTGTGCCCGGCGCTGAACTTCACTTCGAACGGCGCCAGGTGGCCGTCCACGTCCGTGACGAAATCCACTTCGAGGTCGCGCCGGCCGCGCCAGTAAGAGACCTGGACGTTGGCGGGGTAGTAGCGGGTGACGAGATGCTTGAAGATCGCCGATTCGACCGCGCGGCTCACGAGGTCAGAGTTCTCGAGCATCGACTTCCCGCGAAGGAGAACGCTGGGGGCGATCGAGGGGTCGGCGAGGTAGACCTTCCAGCGGGCGCGGAGGATCTGCTTCCCGTAGCCGAAGGGCGGCAACCGGTGGATGAGGTGAGTGGCCTCGAGGAGCGCCAGGAAGTTCAGGACCGTGGGTTTCTTGATTTCGAGGTTTTTGCAAAGGTCCACGACGTCAAGGAGGGCGCCGTCGTGGAGGCACAGGTAGAGAAATGTCTGCTCCAGCTCGAGCACGCGCCGGACCCCGAAGAGCGCCGTCATGTCGCGCTTGAGGACCTTGTCGACGATGTCTTCCCGCAGGAGTTTCTGCGCTTGTTCCACGCTTGCGACCTGGGCGCACTGTGGAAAACCGCCGCGGAGAAGGTATTCATAAAAGTGAGGTACGAGGAATTGCCCGGCGCCAGCGGCGCGGCTGAATTGCGCCGGCGTCCACTGGAAGAGTTCCCGCAGGACACTGACATCGGGAAGCGCCGGGATCGGCACGCGACGGATCTGGATGTATTCGTAAAAAGACAGACTGGCGAGCCGGATGGTGTGCCAGCGGCCGACGCCGGATTCCTGGCCTTCCTCCGCGAGTTGCGTCGCCGAGCCGGTGACGGCGAATCTCCGGTTCTTGTGGAAGTCGACCTGAAGTTTCAGCCAGGTCTGCCAGTCCCGGGCGAACTGGATTTCGTCCAGGAGAAGGAATTCAGGTCCCGGCTGGGGCGGGAAGTACTCCTGCCAGAGCTTGATGACGCCATCGATGCCCGTCAACTTGAGCAGCGGGTGATCGAGCGTGGCGTAGAGGATATTCTGGGGCGGGACGCCGGAATCCAGGAGGGCATGGGCGGACTGGAGCAGAAGGGTCGTCTTTCCGACCTGGCGCGCACCCGAGATGAACACGGCGCGATGGGCTGGAGGATCGAGCAGCCAGCGCTCCAGCTCGTTGAAAGCGGCCCGGCGCCAGGGCGGCAGATCAGAGACTCGGGAGTCGGACCACCAGGGATTGAGCTGGCGGAGCACGGAAACGACTTCCTGCGGCGGCACGATCACGGCGAGCCTCCGGTCGACGAGGTTGATAAGGAAAGTATACATTACTTAAAGTGAACATTTAAGACGAAAGCAGAGATTTTCTGTCGAATCCTGCCGCTTCCGCCTCCGCAGACTCCTGTAGACTCGACGGTCTTCCATGCCACCCCCCTCCACCGCCGACCGCCTCCGCCACTTCCTCGCCGGCACCGGCGGCGAGGATGGGCGCGAAGCGGCCCTCTTCAAGACGGCGCTGGAGCGGGAGTTCCTGTCCACCGCGCAGCTCGAGGAATGCCTCGCGGAACGCGACCGGCGGCGCGCCGGCGGCGAAGAAGTCCGGCTCTCGGACGTCCTCATCTCCCGCGGCGTCCTCACGCCCCAGCGCTTCACGGACATCACCGGCCTGCAGGACGTCGGGCTGCGCGTCTGCCTCGAATGCGGGCGGGTATACGACACGGCGGGGCAGCCGGCGGACGTGAAACTGCGGTGCCTGAAGTGCGGCCTCGAACTCGGGCACGCGCCGGCGTCGGCGAAGAAGACCGCGACGGGAAGCGGCATCCGGCCCGCGGTGCAGATCCCGACGGACACGCGGCCGCGGCTTGGCAAATACGCGCTGACGCGGGAGATCGGGCGCGGCGGAGTGGCGGTGGTGCACGAGGCGGAGGACCCGGAGTTGAAGCGCCGCGTGGCGCTCAAGGTGCTGAAGGAAAACGAGTCCACCGCGAAGGTCATCACGCGCCTGCACCGCGAGGCCGCGATCGCCGCGCAGCTCGCCCACCCGAATATCATCTCGATCCACGAAGTCGCGATGGCGCGCGACGCGATGGGGCAGAGCGTGCATTTCATCGCGATGGATTACGTCGAGGGCACCACGCTCGCCCACATCCTCGCCGCGAAACGGACGCCGCTTCCCGAACTCCTCCGGATGCTGGAGGACGTGGCGCGGGCGGTGTCGTTCGCGCACGGGAAGGGCGTGATCCACCGCGACCTCAAGCCGTCGAATGTTCTCGTGGACCGCGCCGGGCGCGTCGTCCTCACCGATTTCGGCGTGGCGCACGCGGAGATGTTCGGGACGAAGCTGACGCGCGAGCAGGCGGTGATCGGGACGCCGCAGTACATGGCGCCGGAGCAGGTGCAGGGGAAGACGGCGGAGGTCGACGGCCGGACGGACGTCTACGCGCTCGGCGTCATGCTCTACGAGATGATCACCGGCAAGATGCCCTTCGAGGCCGAAACCCTCGTCGACCTCTACCGCCACATCCTCGAGGACGAGCCCGCGCGGCCTTCCACGGCGTCCCACGAAGCGGACGAGGATCTCGAGGCCGTCTGCCTGAAAGCAATGGAGAAGCGCCGCGAGGACCGCTACCCCGACGCGCAGTCCTTCGCGGAGGACCTGGCGCGGCACGGGCGTGGGGAAGCGGTGGTGGCGCAGCCGGTGACGGGGTGGCGGCGGGTGAAGCGGCGTCTGCGCCGAAATAAAAACATTCTCATCCCGATCGCCGTCGCGGCATGCCTCGGCATCCTGGTCGGCGCGTACTGCGTCGCAGGGATCACCGGCGCCGCCGATCCGCGCGGCGTCCCGACCGTCGTCGTCGCGGGCGTCCTCAACATCGCGCTCGTCGCCCTCATCTGGCGCCGATCCCGTTCACGCAAGGAACACGACGCCGAGCTCTCCCGCGAACGGGCCCGCGTCCACGCCGACGCCGGCCGCTCCCTCCTCACACGCCTCGACCGCCTCCTCTCGACCCGCGACTGGACCGAGCCCGAACTCTCCACGCTCGCCGAATCCGCCCGCGAGGAATTCCGGCAGGCCCTTCGCGAGCAGCCGAAAAATCCCGAAGCCTGCCTCGAGATGGCGCGGGCGTTCCGCGTCGAGGGACGCCGCGACGACGCCCAGGCCTGGCTCGACCGCGCGATCGAGACCTCCGTGCACTCTCCGACCGCGCACCTCGAGCGCGCCATCCTCCAGCTCGAACGCTACGAGGAAATCCGCCGCGACGCCTGCGGCCACCACCGCCCCACCGGCGAGCACGGAAGCGCTCTTCGCAGGGAAATCGAGGACGAACTCAAGCTCGTGCAGGGCCACACCCGCGAACGCCGCGAGGTCATGCTCGCCTCCGGCATCCTCGCGCTCGCCGACGGCCACGACGACGCCGCCGCGCGCCAGCTCGACGAGTACGCCAAGGCCACCGTCACCGATCCCGTCGGCTGGTCGTGGGCCGGCCGCGCATGGCTGCGGCTCAAGGGAAAGGAACGGGAGGCGATCGCAGCGCTCAGCGAGGCGCTGAAATTCCGGCCGCGCGACGTCCTCGCCCTTCGTCTTCGCGCCGAAGCGCGCCTTCGCCTTGCCGACCCCGCCGCTCTCGACGATGCCGAAGCAGCCCTTCGCGCAAAACCCTCGGACCCCGCCCTCCTCCGCCTCCGCGGCATCATCCGCGAAAAACGTGGCGACGCCCCCGGCGCGCTCGCCGATTACGACGCTTCCCTCAAAGCGGCCGAATCCCCGGAGTCGTACCTCCATCGTGGCCATGCCCGGCTGGCTTCCGGCGACTCCGCGGAAGCGCTCATCGACTTCGGCCGCGCCCTCGAGCTCGCCCCCGACCTCGCCGATGCCTGGGCCGCCCGCGGCTCAGCCCGGCTTGCCTCCGGCGACGCGAAGAATGCTGCCGACGACCTGCGCGAAGCCGTGAAACGCGCCCCCGACAACGCCGCCGCCCGCGTCCGCTACGCCGCCGCCCAGCGCGCCCTCGACAAGACCGACGACGCCCTCCGCGAACTCGACGAAGCCCTCCGCCGCGCCCCGGGCCACGTGGAAGCGCTTCTCGCGCGTTCCTCAGCCCACCTCGCCGCGAACGATCTCCCCGCCGCGCAATCCGACGCGGAAGCGGCCGTCGCCGCCGCGCCGAAAAACCCTGACGCCTTCGCCCAGCGCGCCCTCGTCCACATCGCCCGCGCCAATCCCGACGCCGCAATCGCCGACGCGAACGCCGCCCTCGCCTTCAACCCCCGCCAATCCATCGCCCGCGCCCGCCGCGGCGCCGCCTTCCGCCTCCGCGGCGGCGCGAACGCCAACAACGACGCGCTGGCGGAGTTCAACGCGGCGATCGTCATTGACCCGAAATGCGGGGAGGCGTTATTCCGGCGCGGGGAGTTGTACGCGGCGATCGGCGACATGGAGGGAGCGAAGACTGACTTGGGAGTCGCGACCCGGTGCCTTGCAGATCACGAATCAGCCCAACGTGCAAGAACGCTGCTCGAGTCGTTTGGGAAGGCGAGCCGATGAGTCTGTACAGGTGCCCGGCCCGCAATGGAAGCAGGTTGAAGAAGCGCGACGTCGCATTTCGATTGTTGTCCGGGGAAGCTGAAGCGCCGCCTTGTAGCGCGCGCCGGACCAATAACGCGCATGACGGCTCCGCCATCGAATCAGGGGATTCGAATTCGCGCTCCAGTCCCGCCACTTCAGATCTGTAGACTCGTTGTGTACCTTGTTTCCGGAGCCGCCCATGTCCGCTTCCTGGCCGTTCGTGATCCTGCTTTTCTGCGCTGCCGCTGCTTCGGCGCAATCCCGCGTGGAATTCGGCACGGGCGTCGTCCATGAGAACCAGTACATCGACATCGAGACAGGCACGGTTCTCTCGAAAGCGCGCCTCGAATCCGTGCGCGCCGAGTGGAAACTCGAAGTCGACTCCGGCGGGCTACGGGTGATTCC
>JAIOPR010000256.1 GCA_021413805.1 Planctomycetota bacterium | reverse complement strand
AAGTCGACACGACCATCGTCGCGGACATGCTGCGGCTCGCGGCCAGCGGCGCCTTCGATGTCGCCGTTCTCCTCTCCGGCGACGCAGACCTCGTCCCCGCCGTCGAGGGCGTCCGTGCCCTCGGAAAACAGGTGTTCGTCGCTTCATGGGGCTCCAGCGGCCTCTCCGCCCGCATCCGGCGCGCGGCGTTCGACCACATCGACCTGCTCGCCGGTCTGCCAGAGTTCGAGCGCCTGGGGGGCTTCCACACCTCACCAGCTGCCGGGGCGCCAGCGATCGCGCCCGCGCCGCAGGTCCCCGCGAATGGAGCCCACCCCGCCCCCGTCGCGCCCTTGAGCAACGACCCCGCAGTTTACGACGCTGCGTGTCTGGACGAAATCGGCAAAGCGCAGGCCGCGATGCCGGGCGGGTACGTCGGGGCACACTTCTTCGTTACGCGGTGGCGGAGCGGGAAGCTGCCGGACATTCCTGACTTCCGGCGGCGGACGCTGGATAGGCTGGTCGAACAGAAGAAGGCCGAGGTGTACTTGACGGAGGACGGGGTTCAGGCGGTGAGGTTGAGGGAGCAGGCGTCTGCCAAGCCCTGAAAAGAATGACAACGAGCGCAGATGACGAGCCATCAATCCGGGCAGTCCTGAACTTCAGCGAGAAGATCGCAAAGCTTCGGAATGACTATCGGTCCATCGAGGTCCGCCTGCTCGCAGCGAAACGCCCCAAAGGGAGCCATATCCTCCTGGCTGGAGAGGCGATCCTTCGCGCGACTGATCCAGAGCCGCGGTCGATCGCAGAGCTGGAATCAGCCGCCGTGCTAGCCCAACACTACTGGCTTCCGATTTCGGACTTGGGCCGACTTGAGGGATGCCTTTCTCATCGTGTCGTGCTCGGCGCGAATCCGGCAGTGAAGATCCGGACCGGCACTGCGGGCAACGAGCAATCGCTGGCACCTCCGGATATCTCCTTCCAACAACTTCACCAGCGGTACAACGACCACAGCACCATGCTGGATCGGCGTGTGAGCCTGGTATGGATGGGAGCCAGCCCGAATCAGGTACTTGGTGCCCGTGGGGCTGAATCACTTGAACGAGACCTGCCACCAGGTTTCTCCAGGCTCTCAGAGGTTGTTGGTGCAGTAATTCCCGGAGGAGAAACGACTGTTGATCGAGCTGTCTGCTTCGAGTTGGCAGCCCCGATCCTGATTCGAGTCGAGTTCACTCGCCGCGGAGGCTACGCTGAAGCGGAGATTCGCGTGGCCCAGACGGTTGATCGTGAGCAACTCTTCTTCACGCTCCGCGAGCTTGATCAGTGGCCCTATCATCCGCGCTTGTGCGGCCAGCCAATTCCCGTGGACATGAAATCCCTCACCTGGCGGAAATACCCAGGGGAGGTGCGGACAAAGGTTTCGCATTCTCTGAGTCCCGAGTTCGGTGCTGAGTTGCAAGTGCGGTACATGGGATCGGAGTGGTGGAACGAGCCGATGAAGGACCCCGCGGCCGCGGAGGCAGCGATCTCAGCAACGAAACGGTCCTTCACAGCGCGTCCGAGTTCGGATCATTTCTCGTCTTCGGTTCTCGGAGGGCTTTCCATGACGACCCAGGCTGGAAACAAAAACCCTCAAGAGGTCTTCCTCGTCCACGGCAGGAACAAAGACGCTGTCGAGCAGATGTGCGTGTTCCTGACCTCACTCGGACTGAAGATCATCGAATGGCCCCAGGCAGTTCTCCTCACTCGAAAGCCCAGTCCCTACATCGGCGATGTCCTCGACGCTGCGATGGCCAGGGCGCAGGCCATCGTGGTCCTCCTGACCGGCGATGACGAGGCGGTACTCCGCGATGGACTCCGCGAACAGAACGACGGGCCGACCGAAACCGAGCCGCAGGCGCAGCCTCGCATGAACGTGATATTCGAGGCGGGCCTAGCGCAAGGTCGGTACCACGATCAAACGCTGTTGATTCAGCTCGGCAAGGTGAAGCTGTTGTCCGATATTTTTGGACAACACATTCCCCGCGTAACGGGGGATGTCGAGTGGAGGAAAGACGTGCTCGAAAGACTGAAGCAAGCCGGTTGCGCGGTTGACGACACGGGCGCACGCTGGATGAAGGCCGGCGACTTTTCCAAAGTCATCGAGCACGTGCCGACCAAGGCTGAAGTCGTCGCTTGGCCTGCTCCCGCCAAAGCGAGCCATCTCCGCGCATCTGCGCGTCCGGGGTACGGGGCATGGTTGGAGGACATCATTCACCCACACGCGAAAGAGGCAGCCCAATCCGTGATGGTTCCGCTGGCAATCACGAACGAGTCTCAAGAGGCGCCCAACTCCTTGACCTCTGTTTCCCTTTCAGGAGATTTGCTCTTTCCGGCCAGCAACGGATTGCTGGCTCCGGTCGCCTTGGTGATGCGTCAGGCGTTGTACGTGCGCGACGCGAAATCAACCGAGTTGCTCGAATTCCCGATTCGGATTGCACCGATGGACACGCTGCGATGCCGAGTCTACTTCTCGTTCCCCCGGGACGCTTGGGAGGGCCTGCCCGGAGGGGGACCGGGGCAGAAGGAGCTCAGGCTCAATATCGGGCTCACCGATCTCTCCGGGCTGTCTCGCAGTTCTGAAGTGACCGTCAAGGAGGCGCTGCCGGGTTAGCCGGTGCCGCGAAAGAGTACTCCGGGACCGGAAGAACCGCGCCCTGCGATGGGGGACTTCGTCAGGTCGGGCAACCGCGCCACGTCAGCAGGCCCACGATGCCGAACACGTACGTGCTGCTTCCAACGCCTCCCGAGCCGTAGAAGGTAGGCGATGATTCAGCAAAGGTAGCGGCGAAGGAGACAGGTGGTCGTCATTCTACATGGAGTCCTCATGCCCGAAGCAACCGCGGGCCCGACATCGGTCGCGAGCGCAGCCAGCCTGTCGTTGCCAGTCAGGTCGAGTAAAGGGGACGAGGGCTTCCAGAGCGCAACATTCGCGCCAACTGAGCCGGCACTGGTCGAAAAGGGTTCGGACTTCGGCAGGTGTCAAAGGCTGCGACAAAGGAATGGGCGGCTCCCCATTAGGCCGCAGTGGGATTTACCTCCGCGCCCCTGCCACGAGCTACGTCACCTCTGACATGCGCACTCAAGAGCCTCGGGGACTTCGATTGTTCCTCCCCTTCCGCAGTTCAGCGGACAGTCCGAAGTCCCGGAAGCCGTCCGGGATCGGCCAGGTCACGCGGATACCGCGGTCCCGTTCCAGGTACTCGACGATCCAGCCTAGCTCCGTAGGAGGCGCGATCTGTAGTACGAGGCAGAGCTCGGCTCCGGGCTCATGTCGGCAGTACCTGAACCGGTACTCGTGCAGCTGAGACACCCCATGGCGAATCTGGCCGAGCACGTTTCCTTCGTGGCAGCTCTTCGCCTCGAAGAGCCAGCGAGCGCCGGCAATGTCGGCCGCGAGGTCGCAGTGGGCGTTCCATTCCGGGTCGACACCCAACTCGGCAAGCATGGCGGCAAAGGAGTTGAGCAGTGCTATGTGCGCGTTTTGTGCTCTCTCCTGAGCCGCCGCGACGGCTGCGAGGTCGAGGGGAGCTGTTGCTACCCCGACTTGCATTGGATCTCCCGGTCGAAAAGCCTGCCAAGAATGGGCTTGCGGGGCGACGACGGACACCGGGCCTGAGGCGTTCAAGCTGTCGCGCCTACGGCGCAGGGCTTCCTCCAAAAGGTCGAACTGCTCTTTCGGACGAATCTCGAACCCCTGTCGTCCGACTCCCTTTCCTCGAATCCGCCTCACCTCAGCTAAGGGAACTCCCATCTTCGGCGGCACGACGATGTCCGGCACGACCATCCTCCTGAGCAACCATCGTTTCTCTCCGCGGACCTGGCGCTCCGGAGGAATCGTCTCCGCAAGTTCGGTCAGCGTGCCGCTGGCGAAGAGGCGCTTGACGCCGTGCCATTCGGGGTCCTTCTTGTGGTCCGGGTGCTTCTTGGTTTCGTAAAAGAGAATCCGATCCCCGGCGAGGACCGTCTTTTCCTTCTTGAGCTTCTTCTCGTGGAAGTACATCCAGAGCGTCGTCAGATCGCGCGATGGCGATGGCCAGTAGAATTCAAACCAGCGTCGAGGCCCTCTGGTGTTCAAAACATCGGATCCTCGCCGGCACCGAGTAGCCGACGAAAGTTTTCATCGAGCGCGGTCTCGACTTCATGGCGAGGTACGCTCCACAGCTTTGCCAGTTCGTTCTCCGCGATCACGACGTCCCATGGATTCGCAGCTCGACCTCCGACTTGAGCAAAGGGACCATCCGTTTCCGTTAGCACGCGGTCTCTCGGCATCGTCGAGACAAGCGCTCGCCCCTTCTCCCCGGCGAGCATGGCAGGACCAACGCTAAACCAGCAACCGAGGGCGATCGCTCGGTCTAGCTCTCGTTTGGTTCCGGAAAACCAGTGCAGGATGGAGGTTCCACCATGCGGACTTGATTCGAGGGAATCCAATACCGCGGAGGCGGCTCGCCGACTGTGGATGGACAGCACACGACCTCCGATCTTCCGACAAAGGTCGAGCACACGGCGGAAGACGGTTACCTGGCTGTCCCAGTGCACCCGAAGTTCGGGAGAGCCATCCAGACCAACTTCCCCCACGTATCGCGTCACGGGAAGGAAGCGCTCGAACAAGTCGAGCTCCTTAATTCGTTGGTGAGCGATCTGTGGATGGATGCCGAGCGCTGTACGAATTCTGGCTGCTCCGGCGGCAAGAGCGGAAGTCCCTTCCCAGGCCGAAGGAGTGGTTGTCATGGAAAGCACAAAGATCTGTTTCAACTTGCAAGCGTCAGCGGTTTCCCTCGGATTGGGGTACAAATCGAGGTGGCAATGAAGGTCGATCACTTGACCCCGTACTTCGTGTGAAGAGCCTCTAGTTCAGTGAGACCTCGACCGATCATCGACCTCAGGGGCGCCTGTTCTGCGAACGGGATCGAGCTGAGCGAAGCGCTGAGCCACCGATCCAGCCCGATCGCCCGTTCCTGGGCGATCGCGATTCCGACCGAGCGGACGTCGTCGAATCCGGCGTGGTGCAGGTCGTTCTTGCCGAGGGCCGAGTGGACGTACTTCGTGGTGTCTTGGACTCCCCACTTCAAGAACGCGGCCCTGCGCACCTGGCAGGGGACGCACCGCCCACAATGTTGATACTTGAACCGCTGGAATCGGCCGCAGCTCGTGCTCTTCGCGGCTTCCTTCCTGAGATAATCCTGGTCGGCGCACTCCAGCAGCATTTCTCCCTTGGTCTTGAGTCGGTACGGATTCTCGATCCGAACCCGGATGCCAGCGGCGTCTAAAACTCGCTGAATTCCTGCGAGAAAAGTCGGATGGGCGGTCCGAGTACTCAGGCTGCCCACTCGTCCCGGAGTTAGTGGTGGGTTCATGGCGATGAAGCCGTTCTCGCACGCGTACAGGGTCACGGTCGCCCCATCGTGGTAGGCGGCGAGAGACGTCGCTGCGAGCACTCCGAATGCCAGGAACACCAAGGACCTGGATCGTTGGGACGTTTCCTGGTCCCTAGGCACCTCGATATTGGGATTCAGTTGCAGGTGACTCAGGCCGCCGCCGACGGTCTGCGCGAAACGTTCCTGTTTTTCGCCGTCTCCCCTCACCGTCTGACTCACGGCCAGCGGACGAATCTCCGACGCGACAAGATCGATAACGCCGACGAGGCTGTCCAGCCCGCCCGACAGGAGGGCCACCGCCGCTTCCTTCGGCATCACGGGCTTCGGAGGCGGCTCCGGAGAATTCCCTCCCCCGGTCATTCGCATTCGCCACCGGTCAGTCGTGAGGAAAGCTACGGCGGTTTCGAGAGTGGCAGCCTGAGAATTCCAGAAGTCCTTCTCGGCGACAGCGACCTCCAGCTCCAGGTCGCGAGTCCAGCCATCCGGACTCTTGGATCGAGCACTTGCGTGATCAGCTACAGCCACCGCTAGTGCTAGCGCCAAAAAGTCCCAGGCC
This sequence comes from Planctomycetota bacterium, assembly GCA_021413805.1. Classification (GTDB taxonomy): domain Bacteria; phylum Planctomycetota; class MHYJ01; order WSZJ01; family WSZJ01; genus WSZJ01. Next base: position 17,777 of record JAIOPR010000256.1, on the reverse strand, counting down.
CGTTGTGCCGGAACGAGTTTCTGACGGGCAATCTCCTCCAGAACAGCTGCCCCGGCGCTGCACTTCGCCGGATCGTCGCTACGAGCGAACAATACGACCGGCAAAGCCGAACGTCCGGCAGGAAAAGCGAAGGACTCAGGCGCGCAAATCAGCTTCATTCGGCGAATTCCTCGAAGACCTCAAGTGTTCGAGCAATCGCATCTCGAACGAGCTTCGCGACGCCCTTGTCCGTGGCCTCAGTGCCAGCGGCCTTTAGGTCCCGGAACGCCACCGCGATCGTCTCCTTGATGTAGTCCCGAATCTGGTTCATCACCTGCATCGCGTCGACAATGGTGGCTGACTTCTCCTGAACTGACGACCAGAGATCGAGAAGTACCCGTCGATAGACGTCGAGAGCCACGAACCTCTCGATAACCAGCACGCGCTGCTCTGCGGTCAGACTTAGAAGATCGGCTTCTGGAACCTCGACAAGGAGCGCCGAGAGGGCGTCGTGGACAGCCGCGCGGCTCGCCTCCGCGTCAAGGGTCCCATCGGTTGGGCGAACTGCTTGCACGAGCGCGTCCATCACTTCGCCGGCCGACTTGCCTTTCAGGACCCTCGGATCGGCAGGACTCCCTTGGTAGGAGGGAGCTCCAGCCGCAAGTGAGGCGAGGGCGGAATTCAGCGCGAACGCGGTAGTTGCGGTCCGACTTAGCCGCCGCGCAGCGGTGGCGTAGCCTCCGTATCCCTTCTTCACGTACTGACCTAGCCCCCTCTCCAAGTCCTTTCGGGCGCGAGACTGGGCGAACCTGCCGAGACGGAGCCGAGCTCCGGAAAATCGACCAGACGGAGCGAGAGGATTCTTCGCTGCGGGAGCGTCGACGACCTTTGGTGGGTCCCCGTCCTCTTCCTCCGGGGGCACCGGTGGAAATGGAAGACCAGGGTCTAGCGGGTCGGCCCACGGAGGGACCAACGGCACCCCCGGTCCCGGCCCGGCGCTAGACTGAGACGTTCCCATTTTTCCGTTGCGCTGTGATGGCCTTCTTGACGCTGCCCGCGACGACGGGTGCCTTCTCCCAAGTGTCAAACACATCACTGGCCCAAGGGAAGTTCGAGAGCTTGGGGACGATGCCGGGTTGAATCTGCGCGGGGGGACGGTCCGCTAGGAACCCGGCGATCCGCTTACCCATGGCCGGATCGGCCCGAGCCACGGAGATCAGTGCTTCCAAAATGGGCGGCACTCCCCACGCCTGCTCCTTCTGCGCTTCGGCGAGCAGGCGGTCCATGATGATCGCGAGGTCTGACTTGGGCAGGTCACGCAGCTTTCCCTCCAGGACACCCGCCATCGCGGGATTCGAGAGGAGTCCCTCCAGGACCCCTGCCGAGTCACCCGACAACCGGTCGGCCGCGGTAATAAGCGGCGCATGCTCCCGGCTGACGTAGATCGGCCCTCTCAGATCGAGTCCTGACAGTGACGGCGGAAGCGCGAGCCATGCCTGCATGAACGGAGCCTGCCAGTCCTCTGGCAATTCCTTGCCGGCAGTTGCAGCGCTTTCGAGCGATGCGAGATATGAGGGTTTGCCGTCGGCGCTAAGGCTGACCTCCTGAAGCAGCTTCCCAAATGACTTCGGGTCGCCGAGTCGCTCGAACAAGAGCAGCTTCGCAAGGACGGCTTCATCTACTGCAACTCCGTGTGCCTTCGCGATTGTCATGCGAATCGCTAGGGCGTTAAGGAGTCGCTTGATGAGTCGAGGATTTCCGCCGATCACCGACGACGTCGTCATCAGCGCCGCCAGGCGCTCGGCCGTGTCGAGTTTGCCAACCAGCTCGGCGGGCAGGTCGGAGTGAAGGCCCTTCAGAAATTCCGGGTCAACACGTTTACCCTGCCACGTCTTCTGAAGCTGGTCGCAAACGCCCTTCCGGATCTTGTCCTTCACCTCGTCCGTAAGAGCGCTGTTCTCGACGTAGAGCAACATCATGTACGCACGAACCTCCTGAGCACCGAGAGGCGGAACGCGGATCGGGACCTGAATCAGCTTGTCGAAGTAGTTGATGACGAGCTGACCGCCGTCAGCGCGATTTTCGTCAATCCCGACGAAGTGCCGGCGAACCGCGTACTTGATCATCTCGTCATCCGCCGCGATGACAAACGCAGTATTCCGGAGGAAGAGGAAGAGTCGGATCGCCTCCAGCGTCGAGATCGTCGTCTCCGGAAGACAGCGATCCAGGTCGTCGATGAGGACAACGAGCGTCACCTTCAGGTCGTCGAGAATCTCCTGGAACTCTTCGCGCAGCGCCTGGATTTCCTGCGGGGGAGTGGACGCCTCCTTGGGGTTCAGCAGCCCGCCGGCGGCTTCTGCGGCACTTCCGACGGTCGCTTCTGCCGCCGTGAGGGTCTCGGCGTTTGCTCCGCCGCCGAGCATCTTCTTGCCAAGTTCCCAGACACCGCCGATCAGCCCCATCGGAGGGAGGCCCATCGACATTGCCACGGCTGAGCTTCCGACGAGCTTCACGACGCGGAGCCAATTCACGCGCTTCACGAAACCCTTAACCTTGTCCACGGCCGTTGACTGAGCCTCTGCCTCCCGAGCGAGGGTGGAGGCAATGACATCCACGAGTGCCGCGCGGGCGTCGTCGTACCCCTGGTAGAGCCACGCGTTGAACTCCACGAACAAGAACTTGCGGCCATCCGATGGCTTCGGTCTCGCGTCGAGCGCCTTGCGGGTGAGCTTGATCAGGGATGACTTCCCGCTGCCCCAGGCCCCGGAGACCCCGATGGAGATCGGACGCCCTTTCGCCTGAACGACGACTTCAGCGACGGTGTCCGCTACCCCCGCGAAATTCAGGAAGTCGCGGTCAGTTTCGTTGTCTGGCCACATGCCTCGTCCCTCACGCGCCCGCCGGTCCGCAACAACTACAAAAGGGGCGATTGATGTCGGTCACACGATGTGTACTCCCGTGTGTACTCCCGATCGTCGCCCTGCGTCGGGCTCCGTCCGCCACCGTCCGGGTGGGTCGGGATCAGAAAACCGTCGCAAGTCCAAGGCACGCCAGCGCTTCGTCCCTCTACGTCGCGCTGCGTCCGACTACGTCTTGATGGGCAGACCGGGGGTCGAACCCGGGACTCCTGGATTTTCAGTCCAGAGCTCTACCACTGAGCTATCTGCCCGACCTGCACGACAACAGCACCGGCAACATCGAAGGGGCGGGAGTTTACGGACTGCAGGACAGCCTTGCAAGACCCTGCACCTTCAAAACCGCGGCAGCCCGCGCCCCTCCCCTTCATGTTAGAATTGCCCCTCTTCCACCACCCCCGGAGCACCCATGACACCCGTCCGCTGGTTCGCAGGCTGGATCCTCCCTATCGGCGCCACTGTCGCCATCCTTGCGGGTACCCGGTTTCCGCTCCTTGGCGGCGAGCCCGAGGATGTGGCGAAGGGCGAGAAGAAACTGAAACTGATCCACGACCTGGTGAAGAGTGGGTACGTGGAAGAGCCGGATTCGGACAAGCTGTATGACGGGGCGGCGCGGGGGATGCTGGGGAGCCTGGACTCGCACTGCCAGTATTACGACGTCGAGGAGATGAAGGAATTCCTGCTGGACACCGAAGGGCACTACGGCGGGATCGGGGTGCAGCTGGAGTTCAACAACGACTCGCTGGAGATCGTGGCGACGTTTGAGGACACGCCGGCGTTCAACGCGGGGCTGATCGCGGGGGACCGGATCATCAAGATCGGGGAGTTGACGACGGAAGCGATGACGTCGGGGGATGCGGCGAAGTACATCCGGGGGAATGCCGGCACGCCGGTGAAGCTGACGGTGCTGCGGAAGTCGACGGGCAAGGTCGAGGAGATTTCGCTGACGCGGGCGGAGATTGTGATCGCGAGCGTGAAGGGCAAGACGATGGTGAACGAGAAGGAGAAGGTGGGGTACGTGCGGCTGCTGCAGTTCCAGGAGGATTCGTGGGAGAAGTTCCGCGTCGCGGTGGATGCGCTTCGCGACAAGGGGATGAAGGCGCTGATCATCGACCTCCGGTTCAACGGCGGCGGCCTGCTGACGCAGTCGGTCAAGATCGCGGACCTCTTCATCGACAGCGGCGTGATCGTGGAGACGAAGGGGCGGCTGAAGTCGGCGAACGAGAAATACGAAGCGCGCAAGGACGACACGTACCCGGAATTCCCGGTGGTGGTGCTCGTGAACGAAGGTTCGGCGTCGGCGAGCGAAATCCTGTCGGGGGCGCTTCAGGACCACAAGCGGGCGATGCTCGTCGGCTCGAAGACGTACGGGAAAGGCTCGGTGCAGCAGTACCTGCGTGACGAGCTGGGGGACGGGACGGGTCTCAAATTCACGATCGCGCGGTATTTCACGCCGAACGGGCGGTGGATCGACCGGAAGGCGGGGAAAGATTTCGGGCTGGAGCCGGACATCGTGGTGGACCTGACGCCGGAAGAGACGTCGAAGCTGATGGAGCACTGGCGCAAGCTGGACCTGGGCGAAAAGGATGAAGCGTTCAAGGACCGGCAGCTGGAGCAGGCGGTGGCGACGGCGATCACGATGCTGCGCGTGGGCGAGCGGCAGAAATAGTGCACTGCCTCGGGATTGAGACGAGCTGTGACGAGACGGCGGCGGCGGTGGTGCGCGGCGGGCGTGAAGTGCTGTCGAGCGTGGTGAGGACGCAGGTGGACATTCACCGCGTTTTCGGCGGCGTGGTGCCGGAGATTGCGTGCCGGGCGCATGCCGAGGCGATCGGGCCGGTGGTGGAGAAGGCGATTTTGGAAGCGGGGCTGACGGCGGGCGACATCGACCTGGTGGCGGTAACGTCGCGGCCCGGGCTGATCGGGGCGCTTCTGATCGGCGTGAGCGCGGCGAAAGCGCTGGCGTGGGCGCTGGGGAAACCGATCGTGGGCGTGGACCACATCGAGGCGCACCTCTACGCGAACCGCCTCGTCCACGCGGATTTCGCCTACCCGAACGTCGGGCTCGTCGTTTCCGGCGGGCATACGTCGCTGTACTTTTCGCGCGGGCCGGCGGACCACGAGCGGCTCGGCGCAACGCGTGACGACGCGGCGGGGGAAGCGTTCGACAAGGTGGCGAAGATCATGGGGCTGGGGTATCCCGGCGGCCCGCTGATCGACAAGCTGGCGCGCGAGGGGAACGCGAAGGCGGTGGACATGCCGCGGCTGGACGACGGCGGCCCGGATTTTTCGTTCAGCGGGGTGAAGACCGCGGTGCTGTACAAGTGGAAAGGGCAGAACGAGGGCAAGGGCAAGCGCCCGAAGCCCGAGCACCGCCCGCCGCCCGCTGCCGACCTCGCGGCCGCGTTCCAGGAATGCGTCGTGGACGCGCTCGTCTCGAAAACCCTGCGCGCCGCGGAGCAGCGCGGCGTCGCGGCGGTGGCGATGGGCGGCGGCGTCGCCTGCAACTCGCGCCTCCGGGAAAAGATGCAGGCCGCGTGCGACAAGAAGGGCCTGAAACTGTTCTTTCCGCCGCTCGCGTACTGCACCGACAACGCTGCGATGATCGCCGGGCTCGGCTCCGCGCTCTTTGAGATGGGCACCGTCTCCACCCTCGAGCTCGACGCGACGCCGACGCGGTGAATGAGTTGTGGTATCCCGGTTCATCCCCCTTTGCGAGTCCGAAAACGGAATGAAAAGGGAAACAACGGCTGGCGGAGGACAACGGCAGGACAAGGGCAGGACTTGAGGACCTGAATGGAAACAGCGACCCGGAGCTCAACCTGCTTTCGAAGAAGCGATGAGCGCTCAAATTTTGTTCTGCGCCGCCCCGTTTCCACTTTAATGCGCTTCACCATGACCCCCCGCGTCCTCCTCGAACTCCTCAAACGCGTCCGCGAACATTCCCTCGAGCCCGCCGCGGCGGCCGAAGAGCTTCGACATTTCCCCCAGAAGGATCTCGGCTTCGCCAAGGTCGATACGCACCGCCAGCTGCGCTGCGGCTTCCCCGAGGTCATTTTCTGCCAGGGCAAGACCACGCCGCAGATCCGCGACATCGCGCGGGTGCTCCTCGCCGGCGGCGGGAATCTCCTCGCGACGCGCGCCGAGAAGTCGGCGTACACCGCGATCCGGAAACTCGACCGGCGGGCGAAGTGGCACGAACGCGCGCGGTGCGTGACCGTCGAGCAGGAGCGGCCCGAGCCGCCGCCGGGCGAAATCCTCATCGTGACGGCAGGCACGGGCGACATCCCGGTCGCCGAGGAAGCCCGCGTCACCGCGGAAATCATGGGCCAGCGCGTCGGCGCCCTCTACGACGTCGGCGTCGCCGGCATCCACCGCGTCCTCCGCGAAACCGAGCGCCTCTCCAGGGCGAATGTCATCGTCGTCGCCGCCGGCATGGAGGGCGCCCTCCCCGGCGTCGTCGCCGCCCTCGTCCGCCGCCCCGTCGTCGCCATCCCGACCTCGATCGGCTACGGCGCTTCGTTCGGCGGCGTCGCCCCCCTCCTCACCATGCTCAACTCCTGCGCCGCCGGCCTCGCCGTCGTCAACATCGACAACGGCTTCGGCGCCGGCTACCTCGCCGCCCTCATCAACAGGACCCGCCATGAAACGCCTGCTGCTCCTCCTGCTCGCCGCAGCGCTTCCCGCAAGCGCTGACGACCTCGAGGCGAAACGCGCGGAAGCGGCGAAGCTGCTCGGCCGCGCGTGGGAACTGCGTGGGAAGAGCGACGACGAGGCGAAAGAGGTCGCGGCGAAGGTCGCCGAGGCGATCAAGGACCTCTACCCGGGCCTTTCGGCTGCCGACGCGCTCGTGCTTCGGGTCCCGAAGGACGCCCCCGACGCCGACCGGCTGAACGCGCTCGCGGTGATCGAGAAGCGGCTTGCGGCGTGCCACCTGAAGGATGCGCGGGTCGTGAGCCACGAACCGACGACGGTGTACGTCCTGGTCGGCGCCGCTGAGGCGAGGAAGTTGGGCCCCCACGGGCTCACCACCCTGGGATGCAGCGGGAAGTTCGAGTTCAGGCTCGAGGCGACGGAGGATGAAGTGAAGGAGCTGGAAAAGACGGGCGCACCGCCCAAGGGCACGGTGGCGTTGAAGATGCGCGGAAAGACGGAGAAGTTCCTGGCGAAGGCCGAGATCTCGCTCGATTCGGGCGACATCGCAGAGATGGAGACGTCGAAGGATTTCGACGGCCACCCGACGATCCTGATGAACCTGACCTCGGCCGGCTCCCCGAAACTCAAGAAACTCACCTCGGAGAACCTGAACAAGCGGGTCGCGATCGCCTTCGGCGGCGAAGTCCTCACCGCCCCGACCATCATGGCGCCGATGACGGACCGCCTCCAGATCACAGGCAAGTACGAGCAGGCCGAACTCGATCTCATGGTGGCCACGTTCAAGTCCGGGACGCTGGCCTGGCCGCTGGTGGAGGTCGGCCCAGCAGACGACGCTCCCTGCAAGGTCGAGCCCGTGGAGACCTACATGGATCGCCTTTCCCGCACCCATCTGATGCACGCCGTCCTGGAGGACGTCCTCCGTGAACGCGACGAACGCCTCTACCGCGACATCCTGAAAATGATCACTCCTCGCAGCGACGTCAAGTGAGGCACCCATGACCTGGATCATGGTGGACGTCGAAGCGGACGGCCCTTCACCGGGCGACTGGTCGATGGTCTGCCTCGGCGCCGTCGTCGTGGAAGAAGGACTCTCGCGGACGTTTTACGGAATGCTGCGCCCGGTGAGCGAGCGGTGGGTGCCCGAAGCCCTCGCGGTGAGCGGCTTCACCCGCGAGGAAACGCTCGCCTTCCCCGAACCGCTCGTAACCGTGAAAAACTTCGCCTCGTGGATCCGCAGCCTCGGCGGCGGCCAGCCCCGCTTCGTCTCCGACAACAACGGCTTCGACTGGCAGTTCGTGAACTGGTACTTCCACCATTTCCTCGGCGAAAACCCCTTCGGCCACAGCTCAACCAACCTCGGCTCGCTCTACAAGGGGCTGGTGAAGGACATGAAGCAGAATTTCAAGCACCTCCGCCGGACGAAGCACACGCACAACCCGGTGGACGACGCGAAAGGGAACGCGGAGGCGATGCTGGAGATGGCGCGGATGGGGATCAAATTCAAGTGAACCCGGGACGGTCCCCGCGCGATCACAATTCAGTCTCGCGCCTTCCTTGACCGAAGGCAGTCCGTTGGCTACCTTGCTTCCCCCGCGGGCGTGGCGGAATTGGCAGACGCGTACGTTTGAGGGGCGTATGTCGAAAGACGTGTGGGTTCAAGTCCCACCGCCCGCATAGGCACGGGGAGGAGTCATCGAGACTCCTTCCCGTGTTTTTATTTAGGGGCCGCGAAAGTGCGGGCCTGAGCATGGGAGACCTGGAGGGCAACGTGAACGAGCCCGAACCGCCGGATGCGAAGTTCTGGGAGTTGGCGGATTCCTTCATCAGCCTGGCGAACAAGCACACCGCGCAGACGCCGAAGAGTCGTGTGAGCGCCACGCTTCTCTATGCGGCGTCCAGATTCAACTCCTTTGTCGCCTCGTCGGCCTATCGAGCGAAAGCAGATCTGGTCGCCGATCGAGAAAAGATCGTGGGATACTTCGTTGCGCAGTACGAGAAGATGTTGCGAGATAACCTTGCGGATCACGAAGAGAACTTCAAGCCTCCGACCTAGGGAGGAAGCGGTGAAGCCGGGGGAGTTGGTGCGAAGAGTGCCCGGCTAAAACGCCGCCGGTGTGGTTCCCGGCGAGAGTTCTCCCCCATGTTTGCGCTCGCCGGATTTCTCGCCAAACGCCCTTGTTCGCGCCGGAATTGCGATGTACCCGGCGGCCGCGGTGGGTGGGCTACGGCCCGCCCCCCCCCCTGTCATCTCGGCGACGCCCATCCATGCCGTTTCCCGTCGTGTTATGATCCGGCCATGATTCAGGCGCTCCCCCCTCCGAGAGACGCGCGCGGCCAGGTGATCGCCCTCGAGCCGATCTCCGTGCTGCTGGATCTCATTGCCCACGCCTGGCGCCCGACCGCCGTGTGGCTGTTCGGCAGCCGCGCCAAGGGCTTGGCCACACCGTCGAGCGACTGGGACCTCCTCGTTGTGGTCCCGGACGACGAACCGGCCGCCGACGATCTCATGGCCGTGTACCAGGTTCGCAAGCAGTCCGGGGTGCCGGCGGACGTCATCCTCTGCAGGGCGACGGAATTCGAAGAGGCTCGAGAGGTCCCGAACACGCTTGCGTACGAAGCAGCGCACTTCGGGGTGCCGATCCATGGGCGCTGAGAAGGTCATCGCGAATCTGCTGCGCGTGGCGAAGGAAGACCTGGACGGCGCCCGAATTCTCTCCAAGCAGGGAAATCGGAACGCGATTTACCTCTGCGAGCAGGCGGCGGAGAAAGTCATCCTCTCGGTGGTGACCTCGGAAGGGAAACACGGCGGCCTTCACCACCTGCTCGACCGGATGGTGGACCTGGTTCCGGACGAGAATCCGCTCAAGCCGCTCCTGCGCTCGATCGAGTCCCTGGCTTCCTTCGCGACTTCGTACCGCTACCCTTCTTCGGACGGAAACATCAAGTCTGCCCCGAGCCTGGTCGAGTTCGATCGACATGCGGCGAACGTGGCGCGCGCCCTGGAAGCGGCCGTCGCGGGCTTCAAAGTAGACCTGTCCAAACCGAACGCGCCCGCGGGCACCGGGGCGCCGCTTCGGTAGTGCGGCGAGCCCGGCGCGATGCAACCCTCTCTCCCCTGACCGGACGCAGGCGGACCTCGCCGAGGCCGGCAGCGGAGAGGGCGGTTTCGAAGTTGCTATTCGATCGAAGTTCAACGGGGCAGAATGAAGCCGCACCTGAAATCCAATCCGTCAGGAAGGGAGGCCCAATGGAACTCTACGGAATTCTTCTGGCGGGGCCTGCCGCGTTCATTGCCGCCATCGTGTACTGCACGTTCCTTGATTGGTTCCTCGCGGATCGACCACGTGCAAGCAAGGCGTTCTTCCGTGTTTCGCTCATCGTTCTTGGACTGATCGGGGCAGAAGTCGCCGTCCTGGCGGCCGTCGGTGCCGTTCGTGTCCGAGGGACGCTTGGCCCAGGTTTCGAGGCCGTGCACTTGGTTCTCGTGATCCTCGGGACGCCAGCACTTGCAAACGCGCTGGCCCTTCGTCTTACACCGGGAGTAGTCGCCAGGTGGTTTGTGGTCGCTCCCCTTTGCGCGATATTTGCTGTCGCCCTGATACTCATGCAGTTCCACGTTCACGAGTCCCTGTACGGCATCGAGGAGTGTTCCCCCATGGCCAGCGCGGACGGTGAAGTGGAACGCCTCTTTGAGGCCGAACTCCTCCGGCGCAACGTGAAATTCACGCGCACAGCGGATGGCCGCTACGCATATCACCGCGGAGATACCGATTTCCTCATAAGCCTCGAGAACCTCGCGCGCGACTTCGCCCGCGATCGGGATGAGTCGCGAGTAGCTCGTTTCGCGGAAGCCACGTTCGCCAGCACTGAAGTACCTCCCTGGGAGGCTGTGCGTGATTGCGTGTACTGGGGACTCGAGCAAGCTGACACGGAGATGGGCGATACCTTCAGGCGCAAGGTGTCGGATAAGGTGGTGAAACTCCTCGTTGTGACCGATCCCGAAGAGCGAAAGTTGACTTTCATCACTCCGGGTATGGCCCGAGACTGGAAAACCACGGATGCCGAACTCGAAGCCAGCGCCGCCCGCAACCTCGACCGGCTCATCCAGGGGCAGCAACCCGAATTCCGGGTGATTGACGGATGCAAAATCGGAATGCTCCCGGTGCGCTCAGTGTTCAAATCCTCCGTCATCTTTGCTCCTGGATTTCGCAAGTACGTCGAGCCGACGATCGGATGGCCGGTCCTCGCAGTCATCCCTGATCGGGAATTCATTTACGTGATCGCCGAGAAGGACAAGGAACTGCTGAGCCGCATGGGCAAGGTTGTCCAGGACCAGTTCAGGAAGGCGTCGTATCCACTCAGCACCGAGGTGTTTCGGATCTCTGATGAAGGGATCGAGGCGATCGGTGCGTTTCCTGAGTAGCCGGGTCCCTGCGACGCGAGAAATCGGCGTGGGCTCGCCGCTCCTCTGTACACAACTCGCCACCTTCTTGTTTTCTGAGAAGTTTTTCTCTGTGCCTCGGTGACTCTGTGGTGAGGCAGTTCGTCGGACTATCAGGTTAGGCATGCAGCGCCAGGCTCTGTCTACCTCCGCGGCGCAAACCGCGCTTCCCACGCATCGACCTCGGCATGTCCGTCAAATTCCCGGCGGAGGGACCATGACGCGCGGCCAAGGCCGGCGAAGATATCGAGGTGGCGCTCGAGATCCGCGCGGCGCGCGGCGACGTCGGCCCTGAACGCAGCGGTCGCCTTCAGCGGCTCGACGCGGCGCGCGGCGAAAGCCCTCGTCTCCCCCGCTTCCCACGCCTTGAGGCGCTCTTCGAGTTCGCGGTCGAAGGCGGCCCCGGCGAGGTCGGGGCGCTCGCGGGTGAGGTCGTCCTCGAGGGCGGTGAAGGCGCGGAGGTAGGCGTCGGTGGGGGCCGAAGTGCTGCCGTAGGATTTCACGAAGTCCTCGCGGGCGGCGGCATGGACGCTGTCGAGGACGCTCCAGGTCGCGGTCATCTCGGCCATTTCGCCGGCCAGGTCGCGGGCGACGGCGAGCGCCGCGGGGCCGTCGAGGTCGCCCCAGGCGTGGACGGCGAGGCCGGTGGGGGGCGCGGAGGTGATTTTCGGGAGAAGCGGCCAGAAGGTGGTGATCCAGAGGGTGCCGTCGATGACGGCGTAGCCCGGCGAGAACTCCGCGCCGAATTCGCTGACGCCCTCGCGGAAAACGATTTTCCAGACCTCGACGCCGTCCACGACGGCCTTCTCGTGCTTGAAAGGGTCGAGCACGGGGCCCGCGCGGCCTTTCGGCGCGGGGAGGTCGAAGCGCTTGCCCTCTTTCTCGGCCTCGGTCAGGAACTTGTCGATCGACTTCAGCGTCTCGGCCTCGATCCCGCGGACTTCGCACGCGAAGAGGACCGCGGGGACGGGCGATTTCGGCGTCACGCCGTACGCGGCCCAATCGACGCGCGCCACGGCCCACTCGCGCTCCGGGCCGAGCTTGGGCAGGAGGTCGCTCTCGAACTTCCGCCCGCCGAGAAATTTCTCGTAGTCCGCGATCTCGCGCCGGAATGCCGCCACGAACCGCGCGTTGTCGGGATCGTGCAGGAGCTCGTCCCAGACGTACGTGGCGAAAAACCGCTCGGAGTGGCGCAACGCGACCCCGGGAATCGTGCGCGCCGCCAGCCGCGACACCATCGGCGGCTGCGCCGACTGGACGCGCTTCGCCACCTCCCGCGCCCCCAGCACCCACAGCCCGCCGCCGCGCAGGACCAGCGAGTCCCCCTCGAACGTCCCCGCGACCACTCCCCCCGGGACCAGGATCCCGCGGAGCCGCGACTGGATCATCCGCGCCGCGTCCCCCAGTTTTCCCGCTTCGCGCTCCCCCTCCAGCCGCGCCATCAGCCCATGGTCCTCGATCGTGATCGCCGGCGTCCCCGGCAGGATCGCCGCGAACTGCCCCGCCCGCGCCACGCCCTCCTTGAGAAGCGCTTCCGACGTCGCGACCCAGAGCCAGCTTCCGCGCGAAGCGATCCAGACCGTGCGCCCGGAGAGCTCGAGGGAGCCGTCCGGCCGGCGGGTGACATGGAGCGCGGCGGCGGCGGCGTCCTCGAGCGGGCCGAAGCGGCCAAGACGCGGGGATTCGATGACGGCGATGGCGTCGTTCCCGCGGACGCCGAGCGCGGCGCCCCCGAACGGCCCGTACCACGCCGATTGACGCAGTGCGTCAAGATCCATCCCGGATAGCCGCCCGAGGCCTTCCGCCGCCGCGGGGACGGAGCGGACGCGCACCACGGCTTCCATGCCGGCGGGAAGCATCGCGACCGGGTCGTCGCCGGAAGACCCGCGCGACCAGCCGAGGAACAGAATGCCGCCGAGCGCCAGCACGGCCAGCAGGCCGCAGGCCGCGACGGACGCTTTCCAACGCAGACGCGTCACCGGGCCCCTGCGGTTTGCGGGGCGCGGGAACCCTGGCGCGTGCCGCGGGAAAGAAGCTCGGCCTCGATGGCGGCGTGAATCTCGCGCTTCCCCAATCCCCAGTCCGGCGCGACGCACCATTCCCCGGGAAGCTCGCCAATCAGCCGCTGGATCGAAACGCGCTCCGGCAAGATCTCAAGGAAATCGGCCGCCGCCGCCACATGCTGCTCGAGCGTCGGCACCGCCACCTCACCGCGCTTCCACATCCCCTCCAGCGCCGTGTGCGGCGACACGTACAGGTGGTGGATCTTCATCGAATCGACCGGCAACTCCGCGATGAACCGCGCCGTCTCCCGCATCATCCCGGGCGTCTCCCCCGGAATCCCCAGGATCACGTGCCCCACCACCGACAACCCGCGCGCCGCCGTCCGCTTCACCGCATCCGCAAAGTCCGCCGCCGAGTGGCAGCGGTTCATCCAGACAAGCGAGGCCTCGTGCGACGACTCGAGCCCGTACTCGACCCAGACGCGCCGGGCGGGGGTGCGAAGCGCTTCGATCACATCGAGGACCGACTCCGAAGCGCAATCGGGGCGTGTGCCGATCGAAATGCCGACGACGTCGGGATCGCGGGCGGCGACGTCGTAGATGGCCTTGAGTTCTTCAGCGGGGGCATGGGTGTTCGAGTAGGCCTGGTAGTACGCGATGAACTTCGCGCCAGGCTCGCGCCAGCGGATCCGGCGTTTGCCCTGCACGAGTTGATCCTGAAGCTCTGCCCGCGGCCCGCGAGCGTTCGGCGCAAACGAACGGTTGTCGCAGTAAACGCACCCGCCGTAGGCCTTCGACCCGTCGCGGTTCGGGCAGGTGAAGCCCGCGTGCAACGGGATCTTGAAAACCGGGAAGGGGTAGAGGTCGCGGAGGGCGCGGGACCAGCGGGTGTAGAGCGACATGGGGGGAAGTGTAACAAGAGTGAGAGTGGCGAGCGGCGAGCGGCCAGTGGCGAGGAACGGCGACATGGCAACGCTCTATGGACCGGGAATTACTGCTCTTCGGGATTCACCAGCTGGAACCAGTTCCCGTCGGGGTCGGTGAAAGTGAGGCAGCGGTCGCTGCCATCGGTGCCCTTGAAGACGAGGCCGCGGTTCTTGAGGTCTTTCATCTCCGCGTCGAGGTCGTCGGTGTAGAGCACGATCGCGACAGTGGACTCCTGGTAGGTCGCCGGCGCGGCAGGCGAGCCGGGGCGCAGCAGGATCGTGAGCTCGCCCTTCGTCATCCAAACCACTTTCCCCTCGTGCTGGATGTCGCCGATCTCGAACCCCAGCACATTCCGATAGAACTCCTTCGCCCGCGAAGGATCCGTCACAAAGATCTCCAGGTGCCCGACGCGAGTGCCCATCCCACCTCCGTGTGCCGTTCCTATCCCCTATCCCCTGTCGTTGCCGTTGCCGTTGCCGTTGCCGTCACTCGCCGCTGGCCGCTCGCCGCTCGCCACTCTCACTAGCGACGTTCTACTCGCCGCGGTCGAGCCAGCCCATCGCCTCGGCTTCGTCCTTGGCCGCCTTCCACTGGTAGGGTTTGACGGATCTGAGAAGCGCGGCGTGCTGGCCGACGAGGACGCAGTCGCCGCCGTGCGATTTCAGGATTCCCCGCAGCACGAACGCCGCCGCGCTCGCGGCATCGCTCCAGCTCGGGCAGGTCGTGGTGTTGAAGACGACGAAGTTCGCGATCTGCGCCAGCCCTTCGACGTGCTCCCTCGCGGCGCGCCCCGCGCTCCAGTCGCCGCCCGTCGCCGCTCCCTCGGGGACGACCACGAAAACGCGACGCCCTTGCGGGCTCAGCACGATCGATTCGCGAAGCTCGGAGGTCGCGAGCACGTGCTTCCCGGTCCACCCTTCAACGGACGTACGCCCTACCGCGGATTCCCTCGTCGTCAACCCGTCGAACTGGCTGATCGCCTGCTCCTCCGAGCGGAGGTGCCGCAGACCGCGCTCGTCCAGCGCCGCGCCCACCGCGGGCGATGCCTCCGTGAAAATACAGTCGCCGCCGAAGCGGCCGAGGCTGTCCCGAAGCGGCCCGCTGAACTCGAGCACCGTTTCGCCGACAGAGGTCGCGCCGCGAAGGTTGACCACCACGAAGTCGGCCTGCAGGTCCCAGGTCTTCATGTACTGGTAGACCTGCCCGCCCAGCCCGCGCTCTTCCCCGCTCCACGCCCCCACGACCTCGATGCGCAGCAGCCGGCGCCCCATGGGCGTCTTGATGATCGATTCCACCATCCGCAAAGCGCTCGAGAACTGAAGCGTGCGTCCCGGTGTCCCGGCTCCAACCTCTCCTGGTGTCGTCATGCGCTCTCCGGAATCCTCCTCGGCCCGTCGCGACAGTTTCGTCCGTTCCCCGCACCGGCGCTACTTTTTCGCCTTCGCCGCTTCCGCAGAGCGCCGGGCCATTTCCTTCCGGGAGATGTCCTCGACGTGGGTCGCGATCCACCACTGGTTTCCCTCGCTGTCTTTCACGCCCGCGTTGCGGTCGCCGTAGAACTGGTTGGCGGGTTTCATGACGGAGGTTGCGCCGGCCTTGATCGCGCGGCGGTAGAGCGCGTCGGTGTCCTTGACGTAAAGGTACAGCATCGACGGCCGCGCATCCGCCGGCTTTCGCGCCTGGCCCATCATCACCATCGAGTCGCCGATTTTGACGGCCGCATGCATGACTTTCCCGTCAGGTGTGGCGTGCCGCTCCTTGACCTTCGCGCCCAGCCCGCGCTCCACGAACGCAAGCAGCTTCGCCGCGTTCTTCACGACCAGGTAAGGCGTCACGGTGCGATAGCCGGCGGGAACAGCGCGGACAGCCATGGGAGTCTCCGGGAAAGGGAGTGGGAGGATTTCTCCACACAGTTATCTCATTCACCGGCCGAAGCGCTGCGGACTTTCGCCCACAAATTCCGCCCCCCGCTGGTATGTTTCCCCTCCATGCCCGAACCCGACCGCGCTTCCCGCTACATCCTCGGCAAAGAAATCGCCCGCGGCGGGCTGGGGCGGGTCCTCGAAGCGTTCGACACGGAGCTCAAGCGCCCCGTCGCGGTCAAGCTGATCCTGGACGAAATGCCGGCGGAGGTGCGCGAGCGGTTCGTGCGGGAAGCGGAGCTGACGGCGCGACTGGAGCACCCGAACATCGTGCCGGTGCACGGGCTTGTCGGCTCGGCGGCAGGGGGCGATTCGCAATTGCAGTTGGCGATGAAGCGGATCCAGGGAAGAGACCTTGAGACGCTCGTGAAGGCGCTCGCCGCCGGGGACGAGGAGACGGCGAAGGCCTGGTCGCGGCCCCGGCTCCTCGCGATGTTCCAGCACATCTGTCTTGGCGTGGCGTTCGCGCACGACCGCGGCGTGATCCACCGCGACCTGAAGCCCTCGAACGTGATGATCGGCGAGTTCGGGGAGACGCTCATCGTGGACTGGGGGCTGGCGAAGGAAAAGAAAGCGGCCCCGGTGGCCGCGCCGCCGCGCGAAATACAAATATCGGTCGAGGGCTGGGCCACCCGGACGCTCGTCCCGGCCCGCGACAGCAGCCTCCTTTCCATCTCCCTCACCATGGATGGGGACATCGTCGGCACCCCGGCGTACATGCCCCCGGAACAGGCCGAGGGGCGCGTCGCGGACGTGGACGAGCGAAGCGACATCTACGCCCTCGGCGCAATCCTCTACGAAATTCTCACCTTCCGCCCCCCCGTGGACGGCGCTTCCCTCGACGAACTCCTCACCCGCGTCCGAAGCGGCGCCATCCTGCCGCCTTCGCGCCACTCCGTCCCCGACCGCACCGCGGCGCACATTCCTCCCGAGCTCGACACCATCGTCATGAAAGCGCTCGCCCTCCGGCGCGAGGACCGCTACCAGGACGCGCGCGCCCTCCACGACGACATCCAGCTCTTCCTCGAAGGCGTCAAGGAGCTCGAACACCGCCAGAAGGCCGCCCGCGAACGCGTCGAGGCCGGCCGGCGATGGTTCGGGGTGTACCGCGAGCTGAAATCGGAAATCGAAGCGCAGAAAAACCGCGTGAAGGAACTGAGCGAAAAGATCCGGCCGCACCAGCCGCCCGCGGAGAAACGCCCGCTCTGGGAAGCCGAAGCCCGCCACCGCGCTCTTCGCGAAGAACGCATCGACGCCTTTTCGCGCGCTTCCGCCGAATTCGGCCAGGCGCTGACGGTCGATCCCGCGAATGCGGAGGCGCTGGACGGGAAATGCGACCTGTTCCTGGACCGGTTCCTGGAAGCGGAGCGGCGGCGGGACCGGGAAGAGATGCAGCTGAACCGGAACACGCTGGCGCAATACGACGGGTCGGGGAAATTCCGGGCGGGGCTGGAAGCGCCGGGGCGGCTGACGATCCGGGCGTCGGCGTACGGATGCGACTGCCTGTGGCCAGTGAAGGTGCCGGGGTGGCGCGTGGAGATTTCGGGGACGCCGGATATCGCGTGGCGGGACGGCGGGCCGCTTCCGGGGGTGCCGCTGACGCCCGTGGACCGGCCGGTGCCGGGGATGCGGACGTTTCCCGAAGGCGCCACCTGGGGGCACACGCAGTCCTGCCCTCGGCGTGAACTGGCCGACGTCGAGGTCTGGATCGCGAAATACGATGAGCGGGACAAGCGCCTCGTGCTGGGCCCGGAGCGGAGGCTCGGGGAATGCCCGGTGTTGTCGGCGGAACTGGAGCAGGGCTCGTACCGCTGCGCGCTCCGGCCACGCGACCCGTCGATGGCGGGGCTGTTCCTCCCGGTGCTGATCGAACGCGGCGGCCACTGGGAACAGGACGTCACGCTCTACCGGAGCGACGAAATCCCGGCCGGGT
>JAIOPR010000255.1 GCA_021413805.1 Planctomycetota bacterium | reverse complement strand
CAGGCCGAGGCTCTCCGCAAGCGCATCGACGAGCTCGACGCGAAGCTCGACAAGCACCAGGAGGAAATCTCTTCATCGTGGAACGAACTGCTGGCCGAGATGGCCCGCGAGGACGCCCGCCGCACCGTGGACGGCGAGCGGCTCGCCGGCGTGGTCAATTCGGCCGGCGGGAAGCCGGTGAATGGCCAGGTCGAAGAGCTCATGGACGAAACCGCGCGGAAACGAGTCAAGGGCATGCTTCGCAACTGGATGGACCTGGAAGTCGGCGTCCTGAAATCCCAGATTTCCCTCGCCGGCTCCCAGGCCGCGGCCGTGGACCAGGTCGTCGCCGACATCCTTAAGGAAGAAGGCGAAAAAGTCGATTCGGAGGGCCCCGGTGACAACATGATCGGCTGGCGCGGCGACGTCATGCAGAGCGCCCGCCAGAAACTCCAGGAACGCCTCGACCCCGTCCTCACCAGCGAACAGAAATTCAAGGCGCAGGACTGGTTCAAGGAAAAGGATTTCGGGAAGGGCTGGCGCGAGGCGCAGGCGAAGCAGGCCGAGGGGAACAAGTAGCGGCAGACGTCGAAAGTGCCCGTTCTTCGCACTTTTTTTCGTTTTGCCCCTCCCGTTTCCCCCGTCTTCCCTGCGTAAGTCGTTCCCGCGCCCCATGCTGCGTCTCGCCATCGAAACCCCTTCTCTTCCTTGACTACCCTTCCCCCTCCTGCCTACAATCCCGACCCGAAGTTGGGGGTTTTACACATTTCGCGCTTCACAAGGAGGGCTTGATGAGCGCCCGCGTCCTCAAATCGCTGATTGCGTCCGCTTTGCTCCTGGTCGGCTCCGTCGCGTTCGCGCAGACGCCTGCTGACGAGGAGAATTTCAAGACTCTTCTGCGCGAAGGCAAAGACCTGTACGAGCGCGGAAAGGCGAAGGAAGCCTACGAGAAGCTCGAACAGGCGCTTCGCATCAAGGTCGACGACAAACTCGTGCTCTACATGCGCGAGGAAATCGGCGGCAAGGTCCTCCAGCAGATGCTGATGGAGGGCGGCGAAATCCGCCAGACCGCGCTTCGCATCCTGGAGCTCGCGAAGGCCAAGGGGCGCAACCTGGCGACGAAGCCGGAGGAGCGCGAGAAGTGGGTGATGCAGCTGGATTCACCGAAGTTCGAGCAGGTGAGGATCGCCGAAGCGCAGTTGATGGCGATCGGGACCTGGGCCTGCGACAACCTGGTGGCGCACCTGGGCGACCAGAAGAGCGAAACGCTTCGCACGAACGTCATCGTCACCCTGACGCACATGGCGGAAGAGGGGACGCTGGCGGTGGTCGAGGCGCTGAACTCGACGGACAAACTGACGGCGCAGAACGCGTGCATCGTGCTCGGCAACACGGGCGACATCCGTTCGCTGGGTGAGCTTCGCCGTGTGGTTGAGAGCGGCACGACGGACGCCGAGGTAAAGACGTTTGCGCAGCGCGCGATCGACCGCGTTGTGGCGGCGCACAAGGAGGAGACGGCGCTGGCCGGGAAGTCCGCGAAGGAGACCTACGTGATCCTGGCGGAGCGGTGGTACCGGTCGCACCCGTCGGTCATGCACTACATGTTCGGCGACTACGTCGTGTGGCGCTGGAGCGCGGAGCAGAACAAGCTGATCGGCCGCGAAGTTCCGCCGTTCGCGATGAACGAGGAACTGGCCGAAGAGGCGTGTCACGACGCGATCATGATCGACAACGGCTACGCGGATGCGTGGAGCCTGCTGTGCTGCGTTTCTTACCAGCAGTACAACGAGGCGGGCGTGGCGCTGGAAGAGGGCCAGAAGAAGTTCGACATGGGCGACATCAAGGCCGAGGACCTGGACGGCCTGAAGAAGGGCATGGCGGACATCGAGCAGGCGAACTTCCTCGGCACGATGGGCGGGCGCGATGCGCTCTACCGCGCGCTGGCGAAGAGCCTGGCGGACGACACGGCGCAGGTCAGCGTGTCGATCTGCTGGGGCCTGGCGAATTCGGCGCAGGGCGGCGACCTGATGGGCGCGGGCGACGTGATCGGCCCCCCGCTCTGCCAGGCGCTGGACAATGCTGACAAGCGGGTCCGGTACGCGGCGGCGGAAGCGGTCATCAAGCTGAACCCGACGCAGTCGTTTGCGAATATCGACAAGGTTGCGGCGAACCTGGGCGACGCGGTGCGCGAGCAGGCCGTGCGCGTGGCGCTCCTGGTCGAGCCGGACGACACCCTCCGCGCCCGCATGGCGGATACGCTTCGGGCCTCCGGGATCTACGTCGTCGAGGCTTCCAGCGCGGCTCACGCCCTGATGAAGGCCAAGGAATTCCCGATCGAAGACGTCGTCATCTGCGACGGGCAGACGCTCAACACCGTCGTCTTCAGCGTCGAGATCCGCGGCAAGAACCAGGCTGAGACGTCCGTTCTCGATTCTCTCCAGCAGGACCTCCGGACCAAGCAGATCCCGATCGTGGTGACCGGCGCGGATGCGGCGGAGATCACGAAGTGGCAGGGGATCTTCAAGACGGAAGTCAAAGACTACGCCGAGAAGGGCATCGACGGCGCGGCGTGGCAGGCCAAGCTGGACCCGATCATCGCCCCGACGATGGACCGTTCGAAGAAGCGCGCTGAGCTCGCGGCGATCACGGCTGCCGAGATGCTCGCGACGATCCGGACGCAGAACACGATCTTCACGAACCTGAACGTCGCCGTTGACGGGTGCATCGCAGGGCTGGACGGCCGGGTCGACACGATCCGCCGCCCGATCTGCAAGGCACTCGGCGCTCTCGCCAATCCGTCGGCCCTGGATGCCCTTTCCCGGATCCTGGCGGACGGCAGTGCCGACCCGATGGTCCGCGTTGCAGCGGCCGAGGACGGCCTGGCCCGGATCTACCAGCAGTCGGCCGCCGCCCCGAGCGACGACCAGGTCAAGGCGCTCGTCGCCGGGATCACCGACGCGAACGTCGACGTGCAGCGGGCGACCGCCAAGGCGATCGGCGCGGCGCGGCTCAGCAACGAGCAGCGCGCGACGATCTTCGCGGCGAAGAGGCTTCACCAGCTGAAGTAAGTTTCCGGAACGACACATAGCCCCGGCAGGCGAGAGCCTGCCGGGGTTTTTTTGTGCACTTCGGTCATTCGCGCTGGAGTGCGAGTGGCCAGCGGCGAGCGGCGAGCGGCCAGGAAAGACTGGCCGGATGCGCGTGCTGCGCCCCGGCATGGAAAGTCATGACTGGGATTCGGGCATACCTTGCGCGGGGGATTTGGGTACACTTTCGGGCGACGGGGGGGAACCCGTCGCGGGCTCGCGCCCGCCGCCTGTCGGAGCCACGATCATGCGCTTCCTCGCCGTCCTGCTCGCCCTGGCACTCCCGGGCGCGGCCCACGCGGGCTTTGCCTTCTCCTACAGCCACTCCGGCGGCCACTCGAACTGGTCCGTCACGGTGCGCGTCGGCGGTTACGGAAGCTCGATCGTCCCCGTCGGGGTCCGCTCGTACGGCTCCGTGATCCACGGCCTCTGGCGCACGCCGGGAGACCGCTTCATTGCCACCACCGAAAACGTCTGGCTCTACAACCCGTACAACCCGCCGAGTTACCGCACGTTCGGGCTGGTTTATCTTGATGCGGACGGAAGCGTCACCGGCGTTTCGGAGTATCCGCGATCGGGGCACGGGTTCGATTTCGATCTGACGGTGCTCCAGCACGAAGCCGCGATCCGCGAAAAGGGGTTGGGGCGCGCGGAGGCGGAAGAGAAGAAGGCGCGGCGAAAGGCGATCCAGGTGGGGCTGGCGTTCCTGCGTGAAAAGAATTACCGCGATGCACAGACGGCGCTGAAGGACGCGGTCTGGGCGGACCCCGAGGACGGTCCCGCGGCGATGTTGTTCGGGATCGCGCTTCTTGCGGCCGGCGACGTCGCTCCCGCGGGCAAAGCAATCCGGCGCGGCCTCGAGGCCATGCCGGAATTCAAAAGCGCGTGGGCGCGGCTGGCGGACCTCGTGCCGGACCGCGCGGAGCGGGACCGGATTGCGGCGGACATCGATTCGCGGCTCAAAGCCTCGCAGGACGACGCGAATGCGCGGTTTCTCGCGGGCTGGATCCTGTTCTCGACGGGTGAAGCGGCGAAAGCGGGGGAGCACTGGAAGCAGCTTCCCGAGGATCCGTTGCGGGCGCGGCTCGTGAAGATGGCGGGGGAGTAGCGCCTTCCTCGCCTGCCCTGATCGCGCCGGATATACTTTCCCCGTGAACGAGAACTCTTTCGGCGCCCTCTCCGTGCAGCGCGGATTCCTCACGCTGCGGCAACTCAACGAGTGCCTCTCCCTGCAACATTCGCTTCGCCAGCAGGGCAAGACCCCGCCGAAGATCGCGACGATCCTGATCAAGAAAGGCCACATGACGGTGGAGCAGGCGCGCGAAGTGATCGACGCGCAGCGGCAGAAGGGCCCGGCGATCCCGGACGAAGGGCTGGACGAGATTGCGCTGGCGGACCAGCAGGATCTTTCGTTCGGGGCGGTGGCGATCGACCTCGGGCTGGTGACGATCGAGCAGGTGGACCAGTGCCTCGCGGACCAGCGCTCGCAGAAAACCTCGGGGCCGCACCACCGCCGGATCGCCGCGATGATGGTGGACAACTCGTTCCTCACGAGCGAGCAGGCGAAGATGGTCCTGAAAGTGCAGCAGAAAAAGCGCGGCTACGAGCTGATCCCCGGCTACCGCGTGCTCGGCGTCGTCGGCCGCGGCGCCATGGGCACCGTCTACAAGTCGCTTCAGGTCCGCATGGAGCGCGAAGTCGCCATCAAGATCCTCTCGCCGAAATATTCGCACCGCGCGGAGTTCGTGCAGCGGTTTTTCCGTGAAGCGCGCGCCGCGGCGAAGGTCTCGCACGCGAACATCATCCAGGGGATCGACGTCGGCGAGCACAACGGGCTGTACTACTTCGTGATGGAGTACGTCGAGGGGAAGACCGTCGGTTCGATCCTCGCAAAAGGCGAAGTCTTCGAGCCGCGCGAGGCCTGCTCGATCATCAAGCAGGTGGCGGCCGCGATGGAAGCGGCGTGGACGGCGGGGCTGCTGCACCGCGACATCAAGCCCGACAACATCATGGTGACGGACGCGGGCGGCGTCGCGAAGCTCTGCGACCTCGGGCTCGCCAAGGCGATGGCGGGCGACCCCGACGAGACGGATCCCGAATTCGCCGTCGGCACCCCCGACTACATCTCCCCCGAGCAGTCGATGGGCTCCGAGAACATCGATATCCGAAGCGACATCTACTCGCTCGGTTCCACCTTCTACCACATGGTCACCGGCCAGCTGCCTTTCACCGGGATGGACGCCGTCTCCGTCATGCGCAAGCACGCCACCGAAATCCTCGTTCCGCCGCGCGCCCGCCGCCCGTCGCTTCCCATCGCCGTCAACCTCGTCATCCAGCGGATGATGGAGAAAAACGCGGCAGCGCGGTACCAGCAGCCGGCGCAGCTCATTCGGGACCTCGAGGCGATTCTCGCGGGTCAGCCGCCGCCGACGTTCCGGGCGATGCTGGAGAAGGGCTCTGTCGCGCCGGCTGCGTCGGGGAGCGGAGTGGTGCCGAAAGCGCCGCGATTCCCGACGCTGAAGCGGTATCGGCGGTAGGGTCCGGAAGCCGCCGGGTGAATGTCCGCTTGCGGTCCAAAGCGCATTCATTCATTATTCATATTGGATTCAGATTACGAAAATGGTCTTCGCGTTACCGTCTTCCCCACAAGGAGGCCGGTCATGCCCAACACTCCCATCCGCCAGCGCTCTTCAGCCCAGCCCGGGCCTCCGCCCGAAAAAGGAGCCGCCAAGCCCATGCGAATCCTCCTGGTCGAAGACGAGCCCAAGGTCTCGTCGTTCATTTCCCGCGGCCTGAAGTCCGAGAGCTACATCGTGGATACGGCGCCCGACGGCGTCGAGGGGGAGCATCTCGCCACGACGGAAACCTACGACATCATCGTCCTGGACATCGTTCTCCCGGGGAAGGACGGCCTCGAGGTCCTGCGCTCGATCCGCGAGAAAAACGTCCGCACCCCCGTGCTGCTCCTGAGCGCCCGCGGCCGGGTCCAGGACCGCGTGAACGGCCTCGACGCCGGGGCCGACGATTACCTCACCAAACCGTTCTCCTTCGACGAGCTGCTGGCCCGCGTCCGCGCTCTTCTCCGCCGCGGCCGCGGCGACGGCTCCGTCGTGCTCACCATCGGGGACCTCCTCCTGGACCCCGCCAAGCACCGCGTCACCCGTGCCGGCGCCCCGATCGACCTCACCCCCAAGGAGTTCGGCCTCCTGGAGTATTTCATGCGCAATCCCGACCGCGTCCTCACCCGCACCATGATCGCCGAGCACGTCTGGGACCACCATTTCGACACTTCTACGAACGTCATCGACGTCTACGTCAAGCACCTGCGGGACAAGATCGTGAAAGGCAGCGACGAGGGGTTCATCCAGACCGTGCGCGGCGTCGGCTACAGGATGACGCTGCCCCAGTGAGGCGACTGCGCACCATCCGGTGGAGGATCGCGGCCTCGGCGGCGGGCTTCACGCTCGTCGCGCTGAGCCTGCTCGCCGGGTATTTCTACTACCGCCTGCTGCGCAACCTCGACCACCAGATGGAGCGGTTCGTGGACGAGGAAACGCGGGAAGTGGAGCAGAACCTGAACAAGGGGGACGAAGTGGTCCTCCAGGAGCTTCGGGAGGACGAGTCGATTCACGACCGGTCGGCGCTCTGGTTCTGCCTGCGGGATGAGGCAGGGAAGGAGTTGTTCCGGAGTTCGCAGTTGAAGCCGGGTGACCTGGAAATGACGGATGCGATCCTCAAATCGCTTGAATCGAATGCGCGGGTCTGGTCGCCCGTCAAGGTGCTCGGGCAGCGGGCCCGCATGCGGACGTCGACCTTCAAGACCAGGGACGGTCGGCAGCGGTATCTCCACGTCGCCCTGTCCGAGCGCGAGGCGCTGGAATCGCGCGCGAATTTCTTCGTCCAGATCTCCTATGCCGTTGTCCCCTGCGTCCTCATGGCCCTTTTCGGCGGCTTCGTCGTCGCCAGGCGCGCCACGGCGCCGATCGACGACATCGCCGCAACGGCCTCGCGCATCCAGTCGTCCGGCCTCGGCGAGCGAATTCCACTTCGCGGAACGGACGACGAGCTTGACCAGCTCGCGGTCGTGCTGAATTCGACGTACGCCGCGCTTGAAGAATCGTTCCGGCGCGTCCGCGATTTCTCCGCGAGCGCTTCGCACCAGCTAAAAACCCCGCTGACGGTGATTTGCGGGGAAGCGGAGCTCCTGATCCGCGAGCGTCCGGACGACCCGGACGTTGCGCGGTTCGCGACGATCGCGGACGAAGCGGCGCACCTGGCGCGGATCGTGGACCAGCTCCTTTTCCTCGCCCGGGCCGACTCCGAGAAGGTCGGCCTTGAGATGGGGCCGGTCAGCCTTCGGGCGATCGTCGAGCAGGGGCTGCGCCGGATCGAGCCCTACGTCACGGTGAAGCGCCTGAAGCTCGAGTCGGCGATGGAGGGCGCGCCCGACGCCCTCGGCAGCGATTCGCTTCTCGGGACCGCGGTCCAGAACCTGCTGGACAATGCGGCGCGTTACTCGCCCGACGGTGGCCGCCTGCGCGTGGGCTGGGAAGCGGGGGATGGCGTGGTCGCGCTTGAAATCGAGAACGAAGGCGAAGGAATCCCCGCGGCGCAGCGCGGCCGCGTGATGGAGCGCTTCTCGACGGCGGGGAACAAGCCCGGGAAGGGAGCGGGGCTGGGGCTGGCCGTCGCCTGCGAGATCGCGGCGCTTCATAAGGGAAGCCTCCAGGCGCTGGACCCGCGAAGCGGCGCGGGGGTGCGATTTCGGCTGGAGGTGCCGCGCGCATGAGTGACATCCAGAGGAAGGTGGAGTTCTCGGAGGGCGGGGCGGCGCCGTCGCGGGGCCGGTTCCCGTGGTTCGTGATGGCCGCGGCGGCGT
Source organism: Planctomycetota bacterium (assembly GCA_021413805.1). Taxonomy (GTDB): domain Bacteria; phylum Planctomycetota; class MHYJ01; order WSZJ01; family WSZJ01; genus WSZJ01. The sequence continues at coordinate 1,159 of JAIOPR010000255.1, read as the reverse complement.
TCCTGTTTTTCTGGATGCTCGGGGGCCGGCCGCTGTTCGCGCCGGACGAGGGGCGGTACGCGTTGATCGGGCGGGAGATGCTGGACAGCGGGGACTGGGTCGTGCCGACGCTGACGGGGATCCCGTACCTGGACAAGCCGCCGCTTCTGTACTGGCTCGAGGCCTCCGGGCTCGCGGTTTTCGGCCGGGGCGATTTCGGGGTCCGCTTCTTCCCGGCCTGCGTGGCGCTTCTCGGCGTCTGGCTGACGTACCTGCTCGGGAAGGAGATGCTCGACCACGAACGCGGCGTGATGGCGGCGGCGATCGTCGCGTGTTCGGCTCTGTATGCCGGCCTGGCGCGCATCCTGCTGACCGACATGCCGCTTTCCGTCGCGGTGCTCGGGGCCTACGTGGGATTTTTCCGGGCGTGGAAAGGGAAGAGCGGCGCGATGGGGATGTGGATTGCGCTGGCGCTGGCGTTCCTGGCAAAGGGACCCGTCGGCCCGGCGCTTTTCGTGTTCGGTGCCGGGCCGTTCTGGTGGTTCGCGCGTCCCCGGCCCTCCTTGAAGGTGTTCCGCCCGGTGCTCGGGCCGATCGTCTGGGTGGCGCTCGCGCTACCGTGGACGATCCGCCTCGCCGTCAAGGTCCCCGGCTACCTGGAGTTCTTCTACTGGCGCGAAAACATCCAGGCGCTCGGGTCGAAGAAAGTGCACCACCCGCACCCCTGGCACTACGCGGTTTTCGCGGTGGTGACGGGATTCCTGCCGTGGACGCTGGTTCTGCCGGAAGCGATCTGGCGGGGCGTGAAGCGGGCTTCCGCGAGCCGGCGAAGCGCGGGGCCGGGCGTTTCGGCGTTCGGGTGGGTGAAGGCGACGGTGAGTGCGGGGTTCACGAAGGTGCGCGAGACGGAGCCGGGGATGCATCTCGCGCTGTGGTGGGCGGGGACGACGATGGCGGTGTTCACGATTTCAGTGTCCAAGCTGACCACCTACTACCTCCCGATGTTCCCGGCGCTCGCCGTTCTCACCGCGCAAGGGCTGGGCCGCGGCGGGGAACCCCGGCGCATCACGGCCTGGGTCCTCGGGGTCTTCGCAGTCGCAATCCCCACCGTCGTCCTCGTTGCGCCGCACCTCATCGAACACATCCTGAAAGGCGACGCCCTGACCTCGGCCCGCCTCGC